>NZ_JBFRFB010000005.1:0-329768 GCF_052114605.1 Microvirga sp. 2YAF29 | reverse complement strand
CGGTGGTGTTGCGGGACAAGAAGGCTTCGACGAGCTACATCCAGCGTCGGCTGCAGATCGGCTACAACCGGGCGGCCTCGCTGATGGAGCGGATGGAGAACGAGGGCATCGTCGGGCCCGCAAACCATGCCGGTAAACGCGAAATCCTGCTTGAATCTCCCGAATAATCAGAGGATTAGCCTCTATCGTCGGAACCTTGGCCGCGGGCCTGCGTCATTCTTGAACGCTGTCAAAGTAGCGCAGCTGCGGTCATAGTGTTCGCGGGAGAGGTTTCGGATGCGTTTTGCGCGGTTAGCTGGTTGGATCACGGTGGCGTCCGCGCTTGCGGTCGGTTCTCCGGCTGTAGCCCAAATCCTCCCGATGGAGCTGATCCTGCCGCCCAAGCGCCCTGTTGTGGGCGGTTTCAGCGGCTCCGCTCATACCCTGCCGACCTCGGCCTTCCATCCGACTGCCGCTTCGCAAACTGATTCGCAGCATGCCCGGCCCACCGCGCCTGCCGCACCCCCCGCCCGGGCGGTGAATGCGGAGCAGGTCTTGGCGGCGACCGCGCCGCTTCCGCCCTCGCGGCCTGTCGTGACAGCCTCGGCGGAGCCTGAGACTGTCACCATCGCGCCCACCCCCATCGTGACCGCCGCCATGGGTCCGGTATCGCGGGGCGAGCCGCTGTCGAACAGCGTCATCGTGGAGCGGGCGAACGCCTATTTCACCGGGCTGACCACCCTCATCGCCGATTTCACGCAGGTCGGCGGCGATGGACAGCGCATCGGCGGAACCCTCTTTCTCCAGCGCCCAGGCAAGGTGCGCTTCGATTACGATGCGCCCTCAAACCTGGAAGTGATCGCCGACGGACGCTCGGTGGCGGTGCGTGACCGCAAGCTCGCGACACAGGATCTTTATTCGATCTCGCAGACGCCGCTGAAATTCCTCCTGCGCGAGCAGGTCAATCTCGGCCAGGACATCAAGATCACCGGCATCACCGCTGAGCCAAACGCGGTGCGCATCAACCTGGAAGATTCATCGACGATCGCCGGCACCTCCCGCATCACCCTGTTCTTCGACGCGGATGTTCAGAACCTGAACCAATGGCGCATCGTGGATGCGCAGGGCTTCCAGACGGTCGTCGTGCTCAACAAGGCCCAGAGAGGCCGCGCCATAGATCAGAGCATGTTCCACATCAACTACGTGCCCATCATCGGCGGCAACAATAACAGGTAGCCGCTTGGAGCTTCCCTCCGGCGCAAATCTGTCGTAGCCCGGAAAGATCTTCCGAGGGGCTTTTTTCGTGAAACTCACCGTCTCGACCTGGAACATCAATTCCGTTCGCCTGCGCATCGACCAAGTCGGCCGTTTCCTGAAGGAACGGCGGCCCGATATCCTGTGCCTGCAGGAGACCAAGTGCCCGAACGATAAGCTGCCCCTCAAGGAATTGCAGGCCTTCGGCTATCCCTTCGTCGTTCATATGGGCCAGAAGGGCTATAACGGCGTGGCGATCCTTTCACGCTATCCGTTTTCGGAAACCAGCGTGATGGAGATGTGCGGCCGCCAGGACGCCCGGCACATCACGGTCACCTTGAGCCCGCAATCCAAGGCGGCGTCTGGCCTCACGATCCATAATTTCTATGTACCCGCTGGTGGCGACATCGCCGACCCGGATCTCAATGAGAAATTCCGCCACAAGCTCGATTTCATGGCCGAGATGCGTGCCTGGGGCGGACGCTCCAAGCCGACTTCCGGACCCGCGATCCTGGTGGGCGATCTCAACGTGGCGCCGCTTGAACACGACGTGTGGAGCCACAAACAGCTTCTCGACGTGGTGAGCCACACCCCCATCGAAACCCAGGCGCTGGAAGAGCTGCGTCAGGAAGCCGGCTGGATCGACGCCATGCGCGTCCTAAGGCCAGAGCCCGAAAAGATCTATTCCTGGTGGAGCTACCGCTCGCCCGACTGGAACGCTGCTAACAAGGGCCGGCGCCTCGACCATATCTGGCTCTCCGAATCCCTCAAGGGCAGCCTGCGCTCCATGGACGTGACCCGCGAAACCCGCGGCTGGGAGCGCCCCTCGGATCATGCGCCGGTAACGGTGGAGCTGGAGCTTTAAGACTCAGTCCTCATCAGTCCCCTTCGCCGGAATCTCCTCGCCATCGATGGCGATCAGCTTCTGCCTCACGCCCTCCAGGCCCTGGCTCAACCGGTCGAGTTCTTCGGCCATGGCGTCCTGCATGGCGGCGGCGGCATCGGGGAATTCTTCCAGCACGCGGCGCATGAGGCTCGGCGTCACGCGGATGACCGTGGAGGCCTCGGTGGCGGTCGCCGTGGCCGGGCGGGCGATGCGGGTGAAGAGAGCGGCTTGGCCGATCAATGCGCTGGGGCCGGCCGTGAAGGCGGCGGGGGAGCCGTCCTCGCTGGAATCGAGCGTGAGGCTGCCGCTTCTCACCACATAGCCACCATCCGAGCGGTCGCCTTTGCGGAACAGCACATCGCCCGCGCGGAGCGAGCGGGCCTCGGAGGCGAAGGCCACGAGGCGCAGGGCATCACGCTCCAGCAGGCTGAAAAGCGGCGCCTTGGCGAGAACCGAAATATCGTCTTCGAGAGCCATGGATCAGGGGATCAGCTTGTAGCCGCCGGGCTCGGTGACCAGGATGCGGGCGTTGGACGGGTCGGCCTCGATCTTCTGGCGCAGGCGGTAGATATGCGTCTCGAGGGTATGCGTGGTCACGTTGGAATTGTAGCCCCACACTTCGGTCAGAAGCGTATCGCGGCCCACCACCGCCTGACCGGCGCGATAGAGATAGCGTAGGATCGCGGTTTCCTTTTCCGTCAGCTTGAGCTTCGAGCCCTTCTCGTTGGTGAGAAGCTTCGAGCCGGGGCGGAAGATATAGGGCCCGATCTGGAACACCGCATCCTCGCTCGCCTCGTACTGGCGTAGCTGGGCGCGGATGCGGGCGAGCAGCACGGCGAACTTGAAGGGCTTTATCACGTAATCGTTGGCGCCGGCCTCAAGCCCCATGACGGTATCGTTGTCCGAGTCCTGGCCGGTGAGCATGATGATGGGGCTGCGGAAGCCGTTCTGGCGCATGACCTTGACCGCATCGCGCCCGTCCATGTCGGGCAGGCCCACATCCATGATGGCGAGGTCGATCCGGTCGCCCTTCACCGCCTCGATGGCACCGCCCGCCGTCTCGACGATGGTCACCTGGAATTCCTCATAGAGGCCCAGCTGCTCGGCGAGGGTGTCGCGCAGGTCCTGATCGTCATCCACGACGAGGAGGCGGCTGGCATTCGACATCTCAAACCCTTCAATATTATCAAAAACAGCGCAAGCACCGGAATTCTCCCTCGGAAGCGGCTGGCCGCGTCCCTCGATCCCGGATGGTTGCGTCAGAAAAACCTGAAGCGTGGCCCTATTGCTCTGGCAAGCCTTGCACTTTCGGACCATGCTAGGATCCATAGAGTAGTCATTCCCAGCTTGACAACAAGGGGCGGCCCCTGCCCTTCCACTGCGTATGAAGCCCGCTCGCACGAATGTCATCCGTGTCTACCGTTCCCCGCTCGACCACAAGCGGGGGTTGCTGAAGGCCGGCAATCTCACGATTCCCTGCGCCCTTGGCCGCTCCGGCACCACCCGGTCGAAGCGTGAGGGCGATGGCGGCTCGCCTGTGGGGCGGTTCAGGCTGCTCCAGGCCTTCTACCGGCCCGATCACGGCCTCCGCCCCCGTACGGGATTGAGGCTCCGCCCCATCCGCCAAGGCTACGGCTGGTCCGACGACACCCGCGACCGGCGCTACAACCGCCTCGTTCCCCTACCCTGCCCCACGAGCCACGAAAAGATGTGGCGGGATGATCACCTCTACGACGTGGTGATCGACATCGCCTGGAACCGCGGTCCGATCGTCAAGGGCCGAGGCAGCGCCATCTTCCTCCACATCGCCCGCCCGGGCTTTCTGCCGACGGAGGGCTGCGTAGCGGTGGACAGGCACATGATCCGCCGCCTGCTGGAGCGGATCGGTCCGAAGACGCAGATCGAGATCGTTGGATAAACCATGATCCTTATCGCCACTTGTTCGGAATACCCCCATCCGACGCCCAATCTCGAGGCTCTGATCAAGGCCCTGAGGTCGGCGGGCGCCAAGGCGGATTATCTGCCCTGGAAGACGACACCGCTGGAAACTTTTGCGGCGACTGATGCCGTGTTGCCCCTGTGCTGCTGGGATTATTACGACGACCCGAAACGTTTTCTCGACTGGATCGAGGCGCTGGAAGCCGGAGGCGCAAGGCTGATCAACGGCACAGAACTTCTGCGTTGGAATTTCCGCAAGACCTATCTGCTGGAACTGGCGGCAGCGGGGCTTGCCATTCCCCGAACCTTTCATCTTCAGGATGCAACCCGCGAGGCCGTCGAGCAGCGGATGGAGGAAAACGGCTGGCACACGGCGGTGCTCAAGCCGGTTTCGAGCCAAGGCGGGCACGGTCTTCAGAAACTTGTTAGAGGGGATCGCTCCCAATTGTCCCTTGATGTCGGACAGAACGAGGTGCTGCTCCAGGAATTTCAAGAGGATTGTAGCGCTCTTGGCGAGACGACATTCACCTTCATCGATGGACACTTCTCCCATGCTGTCCGTCGCGTGTTAAAAGCTGGTGAGTGGCGCGCCAATCCACAGCATGGAATCACCTACGAGCGGGTCGAGCCAGATCAGGCAGTCATTGAAGCAACTCAACGCTATCTCGACGTGCTGCAGGAAACACCGCTCTATGCCCGTGTCGATGGACTGGTGCGCCCTGACGGCTTCATGCTGATGGAGCTGGAGCTGATCGATCCCTATCTCTATTGCGAATTCGCACCCGGCAGCGCGGAGGTTTTCGCGCAAGCGTTGCTCAAGAGAATCTGCTGAGAGCGCGGGTTATGGCTCTCTTCCAGCCTTGATGAAATCGACGAAAGCCCGCAGCGGCGCGGGCATGTGCTGGCGGCTTGGATAGTACAGGAACGGGCCTGAAAAGCTCTGCTGCCAATCATCGAGAACCGGCACGAGGTCGCCACTTTTCAGCGCCGGTTCGAGAAAGCCCTCAAAAGTGCCGATCACGCCAAGGCCTTGAATCGCCGCGCTGATTTCGAGATCGATAGTGTTGGCGATGAGCTGGCCTGCGGGGCTGATCTTCAACACCTCGCCCTCGCGTTCGAATTCCCAGGGCAGCATGACGCCATGCGCGAAGCGATGGCGAATGCAGGCATGGCGCAGAAGATCCCTCGGATGCCGAGGCCGTCCGTGCTGCGGGAGATAGGCCGGTGATGCCGCCGTTACGAAGCGCTGGACGCTCGGGCCGATGGGCACGGCGATCATGTCCTTCTCCAGGCGCTCGTCATAGCGAATGCCTGCATCGAAACCGGCTGCGAGCACATCGATGAAGCTGTCATCGGTGATGATCTCCAGGCTGATGCCGGGATGTGCCTTCAGGAAAGGCCCGACGATCAGGGGGAGCACCAGGCGCGCCACTGCGCCGGGCACATTGAGCCGGAGCGTGCCAGTCGGGCTGTCGCGAAAGCCGTTCACCGCATCGAGCGCGGCGCTTACTTCACTCAAAGCGGGAGCCAGCCGTTCCAGCAGCCGCTGCCCGGCCTCGGTGGGTGTGACGCTTCGCGTGGTGCGGTTGAGAAGGCGCACGCCGAGCCGCGTTTCCAACCGGCGCAACGCCTCGCTTAAAGTGGAGGCGGAAACACCGCGCAAGCGGGCCACGCTACGGAAGCTCCGCGCGCGGGCGACGGCAGCAAAGACTTCCAGATCGGCAAGATCGGCTTGAGCCATTGTTCGAAATCCCAAACAACCTGTTCCAGTTATGACGAATTATCGCACGAACCGGAAGGTGGCATGGTTCGTTCATGAGCGATGCACCGCTCGCCGCAAAGGAATCGAACAATGGACATTCGCCAATTGGGCATGGCCGGGCCACGCGTCTCCGCCCTCGGTCTCGGCTGCATGGGCATGTCGGGCATGTACGGCCTCGCTGATAGGCCTGAGAGCATCGCCACCATCCATGCCGCTTTGGACGCCGGAATCACGCTTCTCGATACGGGCGACTTCTACGGCATGGGCCATAACGAGATGCTGATCGGCGAGGCCTTGCGCGGCCGCAACCGTGATCAGGCACTGATCAGCGTGAAGTTCGGTGCGCTGCGCGAGCCGTCGGGAAACTGGATGGGCTACGATGCGCGGCCCAAAGCCGTGAAGAATTTCATCGCCTATTCGCTGCAGCGCCTCGGCGTCGATCACATCGACATCTACCGCCCCTCGCGGCTCGATCCCGACGTTCCGATCGAGGAAACCATCGGCGCCATCGCCGACATGGTGAAGGCGGGTTACGTCCGTTACATCGGCCTGTCGGAGATGGGCGCCGACACCATCCGCCGCGCCGCCGCCGTGCATCCGATCTGCGATCTCCAGATCGAATATTCCCTCATCTCGCGTGGGCCTGAGGACAGCATTCTACCCACCTGCCGCGAACTCGGCATCGGAATCACAGCCTATGGCGTTCTCTCGCGCGGCCTGATCAGCGGGCATTGGCAGAAAGGCACGGAAACCAAAGGCGATTTCCGCATCCACAGCCCGCGCTTTCAGGACGGCAACGTGGAGAAGAATCTGGAGCTGGTGGAAGCCCTGCGGCAGCTGGCCGACACGAAGGGCGTCAGCGTCGCCCAGATCGCCATCGCCTGGGTGGCGGCAAAAGGCGCGGATATCGTGCCCCTCGTCGGCGCCCGCCGTCGCGACAGGTTGAGCGAGGCGCTTGGTGCGCTCGATGTGGTGCTGACGGACGAGGACATGGCCGCCATCGAGCAGGTTATTCCGAAGGGTGCAGCTGCGGGCGAGCGCTATCCGGCCATGCAGATGGCGCATCTGGATAGTGAGAGGGCGTAGGAGTCCGAGCAAGGATAAGGCGCATGCTTCCCTCCCCCTTGCGGGGAGGGCTAGGGTGGGGGTGGTCTGACTGGATGAGCGTTTTCAAAGTAAAGCGCTGGACTAACCTCTCCCACACGGGAGAGGGGTTCTGCCTTTGCAACCGGATGCCGTCATCCCATTTAAAGCCGAGTTTGGAATGAAAGGCCTGCTGACCATGCGTCTCCTGATTGCCCTGATCCTGCCCTGGCTGACCTTCTTCACCATCGGCCGGCCCTTCGCGGGGCTGATCTGCCTGATCCTGCAAGTCACCGTGATCGGCTGGCTTCCGGCGGCGATCTGGGCCGTCTATGCGCTGAGCCAGTTCAACACCGACCGCAAGATCGAAGCGGCCATGCGCCAGCAGGTGCGGTGATCGCGCAATCCTGATCGATCCGTCATCACCGGCCATGTGCCGGTGATCCCGATTGTTTGAAACGCGGCGCTCTTCGGATCGGGATGGCCGGGACAAGCCCGGCCATGACGGTGGAGTATTCTAATCGCCCCTACGCCGCCCTCAACGTCTCATAAAACACCTCCGGCGCGTCGATCTCCCTCACCTTGCGTCCTTCGATCAGCAGGAAACGCGTGCCGACGGCCTCGATGAAGCTGCGGTCGTGGGAGACGAGGATCGCGGTCGCTTCCGAGGCGAGAATTTCCGATTCCAGGGCCTCGCGGCCGGGAATGTCCACGTGGTTGGTGGGCTCGTCCATGAGGTAGAAATTCGGCTCTGTCAGACGCAAGGCCAACAGCCCGAGCCGCGCCTTCTGGCCCGGCGACAGGGTGCCGATGCGCCGCTTTTGCTGCTCAATCGAGAAGCCCGCGCCCGCCAGCAAAGCCGTGCTGCGCTGATCACCCAAGCGAAAGCCCGAGAGGATGTAGCCATGCGGCGTTTCGCTGGAAGGCATCTGCGACAGATCCTGATCCGTGTAGCCGAGCACAAGCGTCGGTGAGGTGCGGATGCTGGACACGCCGTCGGGGCGAGTGATTGCCCTTTGCAGCATGCGCACGAATTGCGATTTGCCGATTCCGTTGCGCCCGAGCACGACGATGCGGTCGCCCTGCTCCACGTCGAGCTTGCGGATGTCGAACAGCTTCTCGCCATCGGGCTTGGTGATGGTGATGTTTTCCAATGCCAGCAGAACCCGTGCATGGGTACCGCGATTGCCGAGACGGATTTCGCCCGTACGCTCGCGATGCAACGTCAGCAGATTATCCTCCAACGCATCGGCGCGCTTCTTCAATTGCTTCGCCTTCGTCAACGCTAAGTCGCTGCCGCTGTTGATGCCGGTATTGCGCAACTCGCCCGCGTTGTGCCGCAACCGTTTGATCTCTCGCCGATCTTTCTCGTTCTGGTTCGCCTGCGCTTCGTCATGCGCTTCCATGAGATCGCGGGCGCGGCGATAAGGGTGCGCGAAGACCACGGATGTTTCAGGCCGCAGGAACAGGGTTTTGGTGGTGCAGGAATCGAGAAAGTCGCGATCGTGACTGACGATCGCCACCGGGATCTGTCCGGCAGTCTCATTGATCCATCGCTCCAGCAGCAGCAGCTTTTCGAGATCGAGATGGTTCGTCGGTTCATCGAGCAGCAATGCGTCCGGTTCCGCGATCCAAGTGCGCGCGATGAGCGCCAGACGCTGCCAGCCGCCACTGAGCGCACGCATCGGGGTTTGGCGCATCGCCTCCGGGGCTTCGAAGCCGTCGAGCACGATGTCGGCGCGCCATTCATTACCCTCGCGTTCGAAAGCCGGAAGGCCGCTCAGCACGGCGTCGAACAGGGTCAGGTCGAGAAGTTCATCCGGCACGTCCTGTTCGACGAGGCCGAGGCGCATGCCGCGGGAATGGATGACCTCTCCTTCCGTCGGCTCGGCTAGTCCTGCGAGGCATTTGAGAAGCGTGGTCTTGCCGGAGCCGTTGCCAGCGACGATGCCGAGGCGGTCGCGTTCGCCGATGACGAAATTCAGGTCGCGAAACAGGGGAGCGGGCGTGAGGACGGTGACATTGCGAAGGCTGATATGGCCCATAATCGATCTCTTCTGGCAGGCGAGGCGGCTTATTCAAAGCACGCGGCGCGAAGTCTTGAACGTGACGTCAGACGCGCCGGGCTTTTTAAGCCTTCAGCGCGGGTGAGCCGTTCAGAGCCGACCAGAATGAGATGAGGACGCGAGGGTCGCTTTCAGCGACCAAAAACCTTGCGTCAGATCCGTGTCATGGTCCGCCCTGCAACAAGCTGCTGCAGGGCCTGCCAGGGGCCGAACATGCGTAGATGCATCGCTTCACACATGCAGCCCTCCTGTGGTTGGTGTGGCGGATCGTTGGGAAATTTAACCGTAATGCCCTTGCGGCGCAATTCGAAAAGTCAGACGGCCTTCGGACGGCTTCCGAAAATCGCGCTGCCCACGCGCACATGGGTGGCGCCGAGCTGGATCGCGGCGTCGAAATCGGCGCTCATGCCCATGGAAAGCATTTTGAGACCGTGCTTTTTCGCGATGGTGTTGAGCAGCGCGAAATGCGGTGACGGCGGATCCTCGGCGGGCGGAATGCACATCAGGCCTTCGATGGTCAGGCCGTATTTCGTGCGGCAGGCTTCGAGAAAACCATCCGCTCCCCCCGGTGCGATGCCGCCCTTCTGCGATTCCTCACCGGTATTCACCTGAACCAGCAGGCGCGGCGCCCTGCCCTGCTTGGCGATTTCCTTGGCGAGCGCTTCGGCGAGCGAAGGCCGGTCGAGGGTGTGGATCACGTCGAAAAGCTCTACCGCCTCCTTGGCCTTGTTGGACTGAAGCGGGCCGATCATGTGCAGCTCCACGTCGGGAAAACGCTCACGCAAGGCGGGCCACTTGGCCTTGGCCTCCTGCACGTAGTTTTCGCCGAACACCCGCTGACCGGCAGCCAGAACCGGCTCGATATCTTCCACCGGAAAGGTTTTGGACACGGCCACCAGCGTGATCCCAGCCGAATCGCGGTCATAATCGGATGCGGCGCGGCGGATCGCCTCCCGCACCTCCTGCAGACCCTCGACGGGGTTGTTCTCGCTCATGGGACCCTCTCAAAGCCGTCTCCGCGACGCGAAACCGTTGACCGCGCGGGAGAGCTGTGTCCTAGTCCGCCGCAACGTGGCGGCGCAAGCCGCATGAACCTCTAAACGACGGATAAAGACGGAAAATGAGGCCCGAGCGCTACAACGCCAAGGAAGCCGAGCTGAAATGGCGTAAGGTCTGGAACGACGGCAACCTGTTCAAGACCGACAACTACGACCCGCGTCCGAAATACTACGTGCTTGAGATGTTTCCCTATCCGTCGGGGCGCATCCATATGGGTCACGTGCGCAACTACACCATGGGCGACGTGGTGGCGCGCTACAAGCGAGCCAAGGGTTTCAACGTGCTCCATCCGATGGGCTGGGACGCCTTCGGCATGCCGGCGGAAAACGCCGCGATGCAGAACAAGGTCCACCCCAAGGAATGGACCTATGCCAATATCGCGACCATGCGCACCCAGCTGCAGAGCATGGGCCTGTCCATCGACTGGAGCCGCGAGATCGCGACCTGCGATCCGAGCTATTACAAGCACCAGCAGCGCATGTTCATCGATTTCCTGGAAAAGGGCCTCGTGGACCGCAAGACCGCGAAGGTGAACTGGGATCCGGTGGACCACACCGTGCTCGCCAACGAGCAGGTGATCGACGGGCGCGGCTGGCGCTCCGGCGCCTTGGTGGAGCAGCGCGAGCTGACCCAGTGGTTTTTGAAGATCACCGATTACGCACAGGATCTCGACGAGCGGCTCGACACCTTGGACCGCTGGCCTGAGAAGGTGCGCCTGATGCAGCGCAACTGGATCGGCCGCTCCGAGGGCCTGATGGTGCGTTTCGCCTTGAAGCCCGAGACGGTGCCGAACGGCGAGACCGAGCTGCAGATCTACACTACGCGTCCCGACACCCTGTTCGGCGCGAAGTTCATGGCTGTTGCGCCCGATCATCCGCTGGCGAAAGCCGCTGCCGAGAAGAACCCGGAACTCGCCGCCTTCATCGAGGAAGCCAAGCGCGTCGGCACGGCGCAGGAGGCCATCGACAAGGCGGAGAAGCTCGGCTTCGACACCGGCGTGCGCGCCGTGCATCCGCTCGACCCGAACTGGACGCTGCCCGTTTACGTCGCGAACTTCATCCTGATGGAATATGGCACCGGCGCCATCTTCGGCTGCCCGGCGCACGATCAGCGTGACCTGGATTTCGTCAACAAATACGGCCTCGGCAACACGCCTGTCGTCTGCCCGCCCGATGTGGACCCTGCGTCCTTCGTGGTCACCGACATCGCCTATGACGGCGACGGCCGCATGATCAATTCCCGCTTTCTCGACGGCATGACCATCGATGAGGCGAAGGAAGAGGTCGCCCGCCGCTTGGAATCCGAGACTCTTGGCAACCGTCCGGTGGGCGAGCGCAAGGTCAATTTCCGCCTGCGCGACTGGGGCATCTCGCGCCAGCGCTACTGGGGCTGCCCGATCCCGATCATCCATTGCGACGATTGCGGCGTGGTGCCGGTGCCCAAGGATCAGCTGCCCGTGGTTCTGCCGGAGGACGTGTCCTTCGACGTGCCGGGCAACCCGCTTGACCGCCACGCGAGCTGGAAGCGCGTGGATTGCCCGACATGCGGCAAGGCGGCCCGCCGTGAGACGGACACCATGGACACCTTCGTGGATTCGTCCTGGTACTTCGCCCGCTTCACCGACCCGACCCTGACGGATAAGCCCACCGACCGCGCAACGGTCGATGCCTGGCTGCCGGTCGATCAGTATATCGGCGGCATCGAGCACGCGATCCTGCATCTGCTCTATTCGCGCTTCTTCACCCGCGCGATGAAAAAGACCGGCCATGCCGGCCTGGACGAGCCCTTCGCCGGCCTGTTCACTCAAGGGATGGTAGTGCACGAGACCTATAAGGACGCCAAGGGCGCCTGGGTCCTGCCCTCCGACGTGCGCTTCGAGGTGCAAGGCGCAACCCGCAAAGCCTTCCATGTGGAGAGCGGTGCGCCCATCGAGATCGGCTCCATCGAGAAGATGTCGAAGTCGAAGAAGAACACGGTCGATCCGGACGAAATCATCGCATCCTACGGCGCAGACACCGCACGCTGGTTCATGCTCTCCGACTCGCCCCCTGAGCGCGATGTGATCTGGACCGAGGAAGGCGTGCAGGGCGCAGGCCGCTTCGTGCAGCGCGTATGGCGCCTCATCGGCGAAATCGCGGAGCGTATGGCAGGCGGCGACGGCGCTGCAGCTGACGGCCCCATCGGTTTGGCTGTCCGCAAGGCCGCGCACAAGGCGCTGGCTGCCGTGGAAGAGGATGTGGAGCGCCTGCGCTTCAATCGCTGCGTGGCGCATCTCTACGAGCTCGCCAATTCCCTCCAGGATCTGGCTAGCCAGGCGAAAACCGCCAATGAGCCCGGCCTGTCCGCCGCTTTCGGCGAGGCCGGACGCATCTTCGTGCAATTGCTCGCTCCGATGATGCCGCATCTGGCGGAGGAATGCTGGGCGTCTCTGAACCAGCCGGGCCTCGTTACGGATACCGCCTGGCCGGTCGTCGAACGCTCGCTGCTCGTCGAGGACACGGTTACCCTGCCTGTCCAGGTCAACGGCAAGAAGCGCGCCGATGTCACCGTGGCCCGCGATGCGGATCAGGCGACGATTGAGGCAGCTGTGCTCTCGCTTGATGCCGTGCAAAAGGCTATGGAAGGGAAACCTGCCCGCAAGATCATCGTCGTTCCCCAGAGGATCGTGAATGTCGTCGCTTAATCTCAAAGGGTTTTCCAAGAAGCCCTTGACCTTGAAGCCCTTGGCTCGCCTTGCTCTCGTGGCAGGCCTCTCGCTCGGCCTGTCCGCCTGCTTCAAGCCACTCTACAGCCCGACGGCCTCAGGCGAATCACTTCAGTCCGTGCTCGCCGCCATCGACGTGCCGGAGATCGATTGGCCGGACAGCCAGGCGGTGATGGGCCATTATCTGCGCAGCGCGCTGATCTACGCGCTCAACGGCTCGGGCTCCGACACGCCGAAGCGCTATAAGCTGCGGCTCGCCCTGACGCGGACCATCAGTGCACCCATCGTCGATACGGAAACGGGCCGCGCCAGCTCGGCCATCGTCAACGGCACGCTGACCTATACCCTGACGAGCCTGGACGGGAAGACGGTCTACACCCAAGGATCGGCCACCAACACCACGTCCTATGACCGCTACCAGCAGCGTTTCGCCTCTATCCGTGCAGGACGCGATGCGGAGGTTCGTCTGGCTAAGGTCTTGACGGAAGAAGTGAAAACCAGACTGGCGGCGACGCTGTCCGCAGCACCTGCCGGCAGCTGATCGCCTATGGTCGCCGTCAAGGCCGGTGACGTGGAAGGGGTGCTACGGCGCCCCAATCCACAGATCGGCGTGTTTCTATTCTATGGACCCGACATGGGCCTCATCAATGAGCGCGCCCGCGCCCTTGCGGAACGCTCGGTCGATGACTCTGCCGATCCCTTCCAGCTCATCCGCATCGATGGAGACGACATCGCCTCCGATCCCGGCCGTTTGGCCGACGAGGCGGGCACTATGGGCCTGTTCGGCGGCAAGCGGGCGCTTTGGATCAAGTCCACCTCGCGCAACATCGCGCCCGCCGTGGATGCGGTGCTCAAGGGCGAGTTGCAGGACACGGTGATTGTCATCGAGGGCGGTGACCTTCAGAAATCCTCGCCCCTGCGGACCCTTTGCGAGCGTTCTCAGAAGGCTCTTGCCCTGCCCTGCTATGCCGATACCGGCCGCGATCTCGGCACGGTGGTCGACGACACCTTGAAAAACAACGGCCTTTCGATCTCACGCGATGCCCGCACCGCCCTTATCGCCAGCCTCGGCGGCGACCGCCTGGCGACGCGCGGCGAACTCTCCAAACTCATGCTCTACGCGCATGGACAACGCGAAATCACCCTTGAAGACGTCGATGCGATCATGAGCGACGTATCGAGCCTTGCGATGGATGCGGTGGTCGATGCGGCTTTCGGTGGCGAAGGCACGGGGCTCGAAACCGGCTCGCGCCGCCTTGCCGCCGAGGGCGTACACGCTTCCGTCGTACTCGGTGCCGCGCTGCGCCATGCCTTCATGCTGCTCACGGCCCGGCTCACTGTGGAGGAAGGCCGCCCGATTCCGACCGTCATGGAAACCATGCGCAGCCTGCATTTTAGGCGCAAACCCCTGGTCGAGCGCGACCTTCAGAAGTGGACGAGCGAGCGGCTGAAACTGGCAATTACCTTGCTGCAGACAAGCCTGCTCGAAACCCGGCGCATGTCGCATCTCGCCGATACGATTGCCGCGAAAACCTTGCTCGACATCGCGCGCTCGGCGCGGCGCTGAACTTGCTTATTACTGTTCGAGACCAATCAGAGACTTATTTCGGCTCCCACGTCCCTGATGATAAGTTAACGCCATCGCCACGCAATGCTTGAATGGAGCTATAGGAAATTCGTCGCCAACTGTGAAAACCAATGCCCGATTGTCTTGGAACGTGAATTCGCCCGGATAGAGTTCGCGGAATGTGGAGACGAGGCTTGTTTGACAGTGAAAGAAAACGGCATAGCGCAAAGCCTCTGCCTTCATGGCGTCGACTCTAATGGTGGTTCCGACCTTCGGTCGTGAGGGCAGATAAGCTGGCTGCCCCCACTTCAAAGTCTCAATGATCTCTCCAACAAGATCGATGTCATAAGCGGTTTCAAGAATAAGGTCTCTTACCCGCAGCAATGGCTTTCTGAGAACAACAGGATACGCTTTGAATGCGGCTTCGACTTGAGGGTCGCTAAATGGAATAGCCATCGATTACCTGAATGCTGAAGGGCGCAGCATTAGTGTGAATCTAAACCCAAGCTAGATCTAGCGTATCTAGTGAAACAGAAAATCTATTTGTCTAGCCAAGGCAGCAGTTGTGTAAAAGGCGATGCTTCTTGCTTTGCCATTAAGCAATACAGGCCATTGGTCCGCAGCTGTATCCTGCGCGAAGTAACCTATGGAAGTATTGCGATAGGTTTGTTGGATTAAGGATTCAACCGCCGGCAGAGGCCGTCGAGCTGTTCCAAGGTCTTGTAGCGAATACGTAATTCGCCGCCGCTGCTCTTGTGGTCGATGGAGACGGTGAGGCCCAGGACGTCCTGGAGCACGCGCTCGAGGGCACGGGTGTCCGGATCCTTCTCGGCTTTCGCCTTCGCGGCAGACTTGGTCTCCAACTTGGTCGGCTCGGCATTGTCGGTCTGCGCGATGGCCTCGACTTGGCGAACGCTCATCCCCTGATCGATCACCTGTTTCGCCACCGATGCGGGGTCCTTCACCGCCAGAAGCGCTCGACCGTGACCGGCGGAGAGCTTGCGGTCGACGAGGAGCTTCTTCACCGGACCGGGCAGGTCGGTGAGGCGCATCATGTTGGCGATGTGGCTGCGGCTCTTGCCGATGATCTTCGACAGGTTCTCCTGCGTGTAGGAGAATTCGGCCATCAGCCGCGCATAGCCTTCGGCCTCTTCGATGGGATTGAGGTCGGCGCGCTGGACATTTTCGAGAATGGCGTATTCGAGCGAGGTCTTGTCGTCGATATTGACGACGACGACCGGAACCTCATGCAAACCCGCTTTCTGCGACGCGCGCCAACGGCGCTCACCGGCCACGATCTCATAAGAATCGTGCTTATTCGGCACGGGCCGCACAACGATGGGCTGAATGATGCCGCGGTCTTTGATGGACTGGGTCAATTCCTGCAGCTCCGCATCCTCGAAAACTTTTCGCGGATTGCGCGGGTTCGGCGTGAGGAACTCGACAGGCACCTTCTTCTGCCCACCTTTGTTGCTCTGGATCGTGCCGATCTCATCGCCGACTTCGCCGATCAACGCGGCAAGGCCACGGCCGAGGGACGACTTCACTTCTTTCGCCATTGTTCTTCTCAACTCTTGTTACGCGGCGCGCAGGGAACGTTCGCGCTGAATGATTTCGGATGCCAAACGGAGATAGGCCTGAGAGCCTGTGCACTTGATGTCGTAGAGCAGCACCGGCTTGCCGTGGGACGGCGCCTCGGACACGCGCACGTTGCGCGGGATCATCGTCTCGTAAACCTTGTCGCCCATGAACTGGCGAACATCGGCCACGACCTGCCCCGACAGATTGTTGCGCGGGTCGAACATGGTGAGCACCACGCCGTGAATCGTCAGCTCCGGATTGAGTGCGGAACGGACCTGTTCGACCGTCTTGAGCAGCTGGCTGAGGCCTTCCAGAGCAAAAAATTCGCATTGCAAGGGCACTAGAACCGCGTCTGCAGCCGTTAGCGCATTGATGGTCAAAAGATTTAGCGAAGGTGGGCAGTCGATTAAAATATAGGTAAAGGGTTCCGTTACCTTTTCACCCCAAAGCGCCTGAATTGCCGAGCGAAGCCTGTGAGCCCTGTTACGCTCGCTTGCGATCTCCAATTCAATGCCGAGCAGGTCGAGCGTCGAAGGCGCGACGTATAATCCGGGCACGACTGTCTCGGTAATGCTCTCCGCGAGCGAAGCTTCGCCGGCAAGAACATGATAGGTCGAGACCTGACGGTTCTTCCGGTCAATGCCCAGACCGGTCGAGGCGTTGCCCTGCGGGTCGAGATCAACGATCAGAACCTTCTCGCCAATGGCCGCCAAGGCGGTGCCGAGATTGATGGCGGTGGTCGTCTTTCCGACTCCGCCCTTCTGGTTGGCAAGCACAAGCACACGGGGCTTAGGCCCACGCGCTCCAGCTTCAGGTCCGCTGTGGTCGGTCATCATGATAGGCTCTCGATGGAAGTTATGCGGAGAATCCTGGCTTCGGAATCGGTGCGGCTTGGCAGGATATCTGCCTCGAATGTCCACCTTTTCCGGGCCTCGGTCAATTCAATCTCGGCGTCCCTCCCTTTAGGAAAGAGGCCAATTGCCCCCGCTTTCAACATGGGTTCAGTCCATTCTAGAAGCTGGGTTAATGAGGCGAGCGCACGGGCGGAGACCACATCGGCTTGGCCCACGAAGCCGGGGATCACGGTTTCTAGACGAGCCGCACGGATACTAGCCTGGGCTCCTGTGAGGCGTGTAATCTCACGCAGGAAGGCGCATTTGCGGGAATTGCTCTCGACGAGATAGACCTTCAGACCCCTCTCCTGTCCTGCGATGGCCAAGACCAGACCCGGAAAGCCCGCCCCTGAGCCGAGATCGATCCATGTCTTGGCTTGAGGCGCGAGGTCGAGGAGCTGAAGCGAATCGACGATATGGCGATCCCAAATCTGGTCGAGGGTCGCTGGGCCGACGAGATTCTTGACCTTTTGCCAACGGCGAAGCTCACGCTCCAGAAGCTCAAGCTTTTCTCGTGTTTCACGTGAAACATCGATCTTCGATGTGGTAGAGCTTGCCATCATGACGCCGCCGAATCGACGGATCGACTAAAACGGGACGACTTTTTGGCATGTGCTGCCAGAAGCGTCAGCGCTGCAGGTGTGATGCCCTCAATGCGGGCGGCTTGGCCGAGAGTCTTGGGCCGAACGAGATCGAGCTTGGCCTTAATCTCGTTCGACAAGCCCGGTAGACCACTGAAGTCCAACGCCTCTTCCAGCACGATCCCCTCATCTCGGCGATAGGCAGCGATATCGGCCTGTTGACGATCCAGGTACACGGCATAGGTCGCATCCGTTTCCAGCCGCTCCTGCACCTGGGAACTGACGGATTCCAGCTCCGGCCAAGCCTTCGTGATCTCGGCCCATCCGATGCTTGGATAAGACAGTAGCTGATAGGCGCTGCGGCGGACCCCGTCCTGGTTCAAATTTAAGCCATGCCGTGCCGCTTCCTGCGGGCTCATGCTGACAGATTGAAGCTTATTGCGGACGAAGCGGATCTCCTCTTGCGAGTGCTTGAAATGAGCTTCACGCTTCGAGCCTACGCAGCCGATCTCAAGGCCCCTGCCCGTCAGGCGCTCATCCACATTATCGATGCGCAGGCTGAGGCGGTATTCGGAGCGGGAGGTGAACATGCGATAGGGCTCGCTCACGCCCCGTGTAATCAGGTCGTCGATGAGCACGCCGATATAGGATTCGGCACGGTCGAACACCGCACTATCCCGGCCATCGGCCCGACGCGCGGCGTTGATGCCGGCGACGAGGCCTTGGGCGCCCGCCTCTTCATAACCCGTCGTACCATTGATCTGACCAGCCAGGAACAGGCCCTTCACGGCCTTGGTTTCGAGCCCTGATGTCAGATTGCGGGGGTCCACATAATCATACTCGATGGCATAAGCCGGCTGGAGCATGCGCACCCGCTCAAGGCCGGGAATCTCGCTAAGGAAAGCGAGCTGGACGTCCTCCGGGAGAGAGGTCGAGATGCCATTGGGATAAATGGTGACATCATCAAGGCCTTCCGGCTCCAGGAATATCTGGTGTCCATCTCGGTCGCCGAAGCGCACCACCTTGTCCTCGATGGAGGGGCAATAGCGCGGGCCTGTGCCTTGGATATCGCCGGAATACATCGCCGAGCGGTGCAGGTTAGCCCGGATCAGATCATGGACCTTAGCCGTGGTGCGGGTGATGCCGCACTCGATCTGAGGCGTCGTGATCTTCTCGGTCAGGAGCGAGAAAGGCACCGGCTCATCATCCGCCGCCTGCTTGTCGATGCCGGCCCAATCGATGGTGCGGCCATCGAGGCGCGGCGGGGTACCAGTCTTGAGGCGCCCGAGGGTAAAGCCAAGCCGTGCGAAGGTCTTCGGTAGGCCGAGCGAAGGACGCTCACCCATGCGGCCTGCAGGAATCTTCTTCTCGCCGATGTGAATGAGGCCCGACAGGAAGGTCCCCGTGGTGATGACCACGGCGCCGGTCCTGAGCTGCTGTCCATCGGTCAGAAGCAGGGCCGCAACCCGGCCATCCTGTACGATAATGTCATCCGCCTCCCCCTCGACGATGGTAAGGTTCGGCGTGTGATGCAGCTCGGCCTGCATGGCACGGGCATAGAGCTTCCGGTCCGCCTGGGTGCGTGGGCCGCGAACAGCGGGACCCTTTCGTCGATTGAGCAGGCGAAACTGGATGCCTGCCTGGTCGGCGATACGCCCCATGACGCCGTCCAGGGCATCGATTTCGCGCACGAGATGGCCCTTGCCGAGGCCGCCGATGGCTGGGTTACAGGACATCGCGCCAATGGTCGTGAGTTTGTGGGTTACGAGCGCGGTGCGCGCGCCCACGCGTGCGGAGGCCGCTGCCGCCTCGGCACCGGCATGGCCGCCACCGACCACGATCACATCGAAATTATGACTCACGAAGGTCTCCATGGCAGGGGTCTAGGTCCTCGCCTGGAAGAGGTCAAAAGGGCAAATTGTTTCACGTGAAACATCGGCGCTCTCCACTGCTTCCACACAGGCTCTCCACAGGCTGTGCAGATTGGATTCAGCACCAATCAACCGATTCGTGAACAGGCTGCGAGAAGAGTCTCACAGATTCGCTTTATCCTTACCGGGCCAGACCGGCGCTTACTTGCCAATGCAGAAGCTGGAGAAGAGCCGGTCGAGAACATCCTCGACATCGACCCGTCCGGTGATTTCCCCAACAGCCCTCGAAGCAAGACGAACCTCTTCAGCCGCCAATTCCAAGGGGCCGGCGGTCGCAAGAAGCTCACGTCCATTCACGAGGCAGGCATGCGCCCGCTCCAGGGCCTTTCGATGGCGCTCGCGAGTGAGAATGGCATCCCCCTGGCTCATGGCTTCTTCCGCTTCCACCTGAAGACGGTCGATAAGATCGGGAATCCCCTCCCCGGTCGCGGCGGAGACAAGAAGATCGCAATCGTGCCGGACCCGATTCAAATCAGCCTTGGTTCCGACCTTCAACAAACGGCGGGAGAGCGGTGCACCGGTCACGGCACCATCCGGCGGAACGAGCCACAAGACGAGATCCGCATCCTGAGCGCGGGCGCGGGCGCGGGATACGCCCTCCTGCTCGATCAGGTCGCCGCTCTCCCGCAGGCCCGCCGTGTCGACGATGATCACTGGGAGACCGGCCAGATCACATCGCACCTCGATCACATCGCGGGTGGTCCCGGCGATGGGGGAGACGATCGCCACGTCTCGCTGGGCCAGAGCATTGAGAAGGGTCGACTTGCCTGCATTGGGCGGTCCGGCGAGAACGACAGTCAGCCCCTCACGCAAACGTTCGCCGCTGCGGTTGGACAATGCCCGACCGATCTCGTCCTGAAGCCGGTCGATACGCGCCAGGATATCGGCCTCCAGATCCTCGGGCACATCGCCCTCGTCCGAGAAATCGAGGCTCGCTTCCAGAAGAGCGAGGACCTGGAGGATGCCTTCGCGCCAGCTCTCGGCGGCGTTGCCGAGACGGCCTTCGAGCTGGAGCATGGCTTGGCGCCGCTGCGCCTCGGTCTCAGCGTCGATCACGTCGGCGAGACCCTCGACCTGGGAGAGGTCCATGCGGCCATTAAGGAAGGCCCGGCGGGTGAACTCTCCCGCTTGCGCCGGGCGGCATCCGGGGATTGAGCCGAGGGCGCGGAGCACCGCTGCGCGGGTGGCGAGACCGCCATGGATATGCAGCTCGGCCTGATCCTCGCCGGTAAAGCTCTTCGGTCCCGGCATCCAGAGAACGAGGGCCTGGTCTAAGGGTTCTCCCGTGCCTGGCTCACGCAGGATGCGGACGGCGGCCTGGCGCGGCGTAGGAAGACTTCCACCCAGGGTCTCCAAAACCAAACGGCTGGCTGGTCCGCTGATCCGGATGAGGCACACGGCGGCCCGGCCGTAACCGGAGGCAGTGGCGAAGATGGTGTCATCCGAACGCATGACTTGAACCTCTGGGGTTTAAGGGACTTGATGGTTGATGAAGCGTTGACGCGAGATGGAGCAAGGATCGGTTCAGGTCCGAATCGATCAAGCCCGCGAACTCGCGGCCTGAGAGACACATCGATGAATCGCCTCGCGAATGCCAGCTCTCCCTATCTCCTGCAGCACAAGGACAATCCTGTCCATTGGTGGGAATGGGGGCCGGACGCCCTGGCGGAGGCGAAGCGGCTGAACAAGCCGGTGCTGATCTCCATCGGCTATGCCGCCTGCCATTGGTGTCACGTGATGGCGCATGAGAGCTTCGAGGACTTAGGTGTGGCGGCGGTGATGAACGAGCTCTACGTCAACATCAAGGTGGACCGGGAGGAGCGGCCCGATGTGGACCATGTCTATATGAGCGCCCTCCACCTCCTCGGCGAACAGGGCGGCTGGCCGCTCACCATGTTCCTGACGCCGGAGGGCGAGCCGTTCTGGGGCGGAACCTATTTTCCGAAGGACCCGAAGTTCGGCCGGCCCGGTTTCACCCAGGTGCTTCAGGAGATCAGCCGCCTCTATCATGCGGAGCCGGAACGCATTCTCAAGAATCGGGACGCCTTGAAGCAGCATCTCGCCAAGGGAACCGAGGGCGACGGAGGCACCCTGGCCCCGGCGGATCTCGACCGCATGGGCCTGCGGCTGACGGAGCTCATCGATCCCGAGAACGGTGGCCTCCAGGGCGCGCCGAAGTTCCCCAACCCGCCGATCCTCGAATACCTCATCCGCTATGTGCGGCGCACAGGCGATATCGAGGCACGCCAGCGCTTCCTCCTGACGATGGAGCGAATGGCCCTCGGCGGCATCCGCGATCATCTCGGCGGAGGCTTTGCCCGTTACTCCGTGGATGAGCGTTGGCTCGTGCCGCATTTCGAGAAGATGCTCTACGACAATGCGCAGCTGCTGGAACTCTATGGGCTGGCCTATGCGGAGACGGGACGTGCTCTGTTCCGGGATGCGGCGGAAGGCATCGTCACGTGGATCGAACGGGAGATGGTGACACCCGAGGGTGCCTTCGCTTCGAGTTTGGACGCGGATTCGGAAGGCGAGGAGGGACGCTTCTATGTCTGGAGCCTCAGTGACATCCGCGAAGTGCTGGGCGAGGATGATGCCGCCTTCTTCGCCAAGGTCTACGACATCACGGGTGAGGGAAACTTCGAAGGCCACAACATCCCTAACCGTCTGATCACCGGAGAAGCCCCTCCCCCGATCGAAGAGCGGCTTGCAATCATGCGGGCCAAGCTGCTGGAGCGGCGTGCAGGACGCGTGCGCCCGGGCCTCGACGACAAGGTGCTGGCCGATTGGAACGGGCTGATGATCGCGGCCCTGGTGCGCGCCGTTCCCCTCCTCGACCGGCCGGACTGGATCGGACTTGCAGAACGGGCCTATCGGTTCATTCGCCAGTCGATGAACCGGGATGGGATGCTCGGTCATTCATGGCGTGGCGGCTCGCTCATCTTCCCCGGCTTCGCCCTCGATCACGCTGCGATGATGCGGGCTGCCCTCGCGCTGTTCGAAGCGACGGGCGACGTCTCCTATCTGCGGGATGCGCAAACCTGGCGCGATGTGCTGCTGGCGGAATTCATGATCGAGGACGGTGGGTCTTTGGCGATGACGGCGAGAAGCGCCGATCCGCTCGTGGTGCGTCCACAGCCGACCCATGACGAGGCGGTGCCCAACGCCAATGGTGTCTTTGCCGAAGCCCTCGTGCGGCTTGCCCGGATCACCGAGACGCAAGCCGATCACGAGCGGGCGGGCGAGGTTCTGTCCCAGCTTCTGGGCATCGCGCGGTCGTCGCCGCTCGGTCATACCTCGATCCTCAATGCCCTCGATCTGCATCTGCGGGGCCTCACCATTCTCGTCACGGGAAACAAAGCAGATGCTCTTTACGATGCAGCGCTGCGGGTGCCCTATCTCGACCGCAGCACCCGCCGGCTTCAGCCAGGAGAGAGCGTGGGCCCGAACCACCCGGCAAGCGCCCTCGCCTCCTCGAGCGAGAACGCGCAGGCTCTCGTCTGCGCCGGTCAGCGCTGCTCGCTCCCCGTCACGACATCGGAGGCCCTGAAGGTTCAGGTCATGGAGATGATAGCGGTCGCCCCATACCAGGATTCCTAGAGCATCAACAATGACCTCACGACCGATGCTTGAGAAGCTCGCGCACCTTCTCGCCGGCGAGTTCGCGCTTGAGATGGGTGAGCGGCAGCGCGCCGTCCGACTTCACGCGAGTGAGGGAAAAGCTCGACCGAATGTCACCGATCATCGGCAGAGTGAGAAGCTGGTCGGTCAGAAAGCGCTCGTAGGTCTTGAGATCCGACACAACGATCTCGGCGATGAAATCGGCATTACCGGACACCATGTGGCAGGCCACCACTTCCGGCATCGCGATCAATGCATCCCGGAGAGCGGCGGCGTTTTCCCGTGAATGCTTTACCATCTTGATGTCCACGAAGATGGTCAGCCCGAGGCCCACCGAATCCCGATCCAGGACCGCGCGATAGGTGCGGATGTAACCGTCCTTTTCCAACCGGCGGACGCGCCGCAAACAGGGTGAAGGCGACAGGCCGACCTGATCCGCCAGTTCCTGATTGGTCAGCCGCCCATCCGATTGCAGGGCGCTCAGGATCCGCAGATCGATGGCATCGAGTTCAAGGTCGGACATGAATTCACCGGAAGTCGCGCTGATGCGCAATCTTCTGCCAGGCATGGACATGGGGCAAGGCGAACTTTGCCGGGATGTATTTTGAGGCCTCCGGATCACATCGGAACCACTCAAACAAAAACCCCACCCTCCGCGCGGAGGATGGGGCGATGGCAGCCGAATAGTTCGGCGATCAGGTATTCCGATTACGTGTTCATCGAGTCGAAGAATTCCTGGTTCGACTTGGTCTGACGGAGCTTGTCGAGCAGGAACTCGATGGCGTCCACCGTGCCCATCGGGTTGAGGATGCGGCGCAGCACATACATCTTCTTGAGCGTATCGCTCGGCACCAGCAGCTCTTCCTTACGAGTGCCGGAGCGGGTGATGTCGATAGCCGGGAAGGTGCGCTTGTCGGCGACCTTGCGGTCAAGGATGATTTCCGAGTTGCCGGTGCCCTTGAACTCTTCGAAGATCACTTCGTCCATGCGCGAGCCGGTATCGATGAGCGCCGTCGCGATGATGGTGAGCGAACCGCCCTCCTCGATGTTACGGGCAGCACCGAAGAAGCGCTTCGGGCGCTGGAGCGCGTTGGCGTCGACACCGCCGGTCAGCACCTTGCCGGAGGACGGAACCACCGTGTTGTAGGCGCGGCCCAGACGGGTGATCGAGTCGAGCAGGATGACCACGTCGCGGCCATGCTCCACCAGGCGCTTGGCCTTCTCGATCACCATCTCGGCCACCTGCACATGGCGGGTCGCCGGCTCGTCGAAGGTGGAGGCCACGACCTCGCCCTTCACGGAGCGCTGCATGTCGGTCACTTCCTCGGGGCGCTCGTCGATGAGCAGCACGATGAGGTAGCACTCGGGATGATTGGTGGTGATCGACTGCGCCACGTTCTGCATCAGAACCGTCTTACCGGTGCGCGGCGGCGCGACGATCAGCGCACGCTGGCCCTTACCGATGGGCGACACGATGTCGATGATGCGCGGCGAGAAATCCTTGCGCGTCGGATCGTCGATCTCGAGCTTGAAGCGCTCGGTCGGGAAGAGCGGCGTCAGGTTATCGAAATGAACCTTGTGCCGGATATTCTCCGGGTCCTCGAAATTGATGGTGTTGACCTTGAGAAGCGCGAAATAGCGCTCGCCTTCTTTGGGTCCGCGAATCGGGCCATCCACCGTATCGCCAGTGCGCAGGCCGAATTTCCGGATCTGCGAGGGCGACACGTAGATGTCGTCAGGTCCCGGCAGGTAATTCGAATCGGCCGAGCGGAGGAAGCCGAAGCCGTCCTGCAGCACCTCGACGACGCCCGCACCGATGATCTCCACCTCACGGGCAGCGAGCTGCTTGAGGATGGCGAACATGAGCTCCTGCTTGCGCATCGTGCTCGCGTTCTCGACCTCGAGCTCCTCGGCGAAGGTGATGAGTTCGGTGGCGGATTTGGATTTCAGGTCTTGAAGTTTGATTTCCCTCATCGGGGAACACTCTCGGAGGTAAAAGCGCGGGCAGGTTCACTGTGCGCGGGGGAGATCGGGGAAATGTTCGACAGGGCCGCCCAGCTCACGAAGAGTGACTGTTTTTAAGAGCCATGTAGGCCCCCGTGCAGCGCAACCTGTCTTTTATGGAAGAGAACGCCTTTATAGCCGCGTTCGCGGGATTTCTCAAGAGGTTTGGCGTCAGAATAAAAATCGATCAGGGCCACCAGAACACGGAGGGGATAGAAAGGACCATGTTAAATTCGATGGTGAAGGGAGATCCGTCAATTTGACCCTGGCCCGCAAGAGAGAATTGAGGGGAGCTTTGGCCGTTCGAACTCGATTTTAAAACAAAGAACCCATTTATTCGGGTTTCGAAGGTGGCTTTTCTACCGTCCTTACAAGTGAACGAGCCTGAAGCTCCGCCATTATAATTGTAACGAAGTAGACCTCTGCAATTTTGATCTCCAACAAAAATATCTATCCTCTCAGGATTAGAAATATAATCTGAGATTACATAACGCCCTGTAATTGTCTCTCCGCTCGATGGTATAAATCCGTTGATCGGAAACATAGACACAAAGGCTTCTGTCGGCCCTCCGACAAAAGCCATAACCAAGACAGTTGTTATAATCCTGATCCAGCTGAGCATTGATCTAGAACGGCTTCACGATCACCAGGATCACTATGCCGATCATCAGCACCGTCGGGACCTCGTTGAGGATGCGGTAGTACTTCGCCGGCTTGGTGTTCTTGTCGGCGGCGAAGTCCTTCAGGCGACGCACATAGACGCCGTGCAGACCCGAGAGGATCAGCACGAGGGCGATCTTGGCGTGCATCCAACCGGATTTGTACCAGCCGCCATCCCAGAGCAGATAAAGGCCGAGCACCCAGGTGACGATCATCGCCGGGTTGATGATCGCCTTGAGCAGCCGGCGCTCCATGATCTTGAAGGTCTCGGACTGGATCGAGCCCTTTTGCGCCTCGCAATGATAGACGAAGAGCCGCGGCAGATAGAGCATGCCGGCCATCCAGGCGACGACGGCGATGACGTGAAACGCTTTCAGCCAGAGATACAGCATGTTTTAGGCTCCCCTCACGCGAGCGATCATCTGCTCGACGTGAGCGGTCGGCGTTTCCGGCAGGATACCATGGCCGAGATTGAAGATATGCGGACGCCCACGCACCGCACTCAAAATGTGGTCGATCCCCTGCTCCAGGGGTTCGCCGCCGGCGATCAGCGCCAGCGGATCGAGATTGCCCTGGGTCGCGACGGTCTGCGGCAGGGTCGGCAGCACGAGGGCCGGGTCGAGGGTCCAGTCGAGGGCAAGCCCGTCGCCGATCCCGGCCGATGCGAAGCGGTGGAGGTTCGCCCCACCACCGCGCACGAAAACGATCACCTTGGCCTGGGGCCGGGCGGCCTTCAAACCTTCCACCATCCGGCGGATCGGGTTGAGGGACAGGCGGTCGAACAGAGCAGGCGGCAGCGCCGAGCCGAAGCTCTCGAAAATCTGCACCGCTTCCGCGCCGGCATCGATCTGGCGGATGAGATAGGCGGTCGAGGCGGTCACCAGCCGGTCAATGAGCCCGTCCATGAAGGACGGATCGCGATAGGCGGCCAGCCGGGCCGGTGCTTGGTCCGGGGTGCCCTTGCCCGCGATCATATAGCTCGCGACCGTCCAGGGTGCCCCGCAGAAGCCCAGAAGCGTTGTTTCCTTCGGCAGCGACGACTTCAGACGATCCAGCGTCTCGAAGACGGGCTCCAGCCGCTCCAGCGGCAATTCATCGGCAAGCCTCTTAAAATCCTCCTGCGAGGTGACCGGATCGAGTTTCGGTCCCTCATTCTCGACGAAGCGCACATCCTGGCCGAGAGCGTGAGGAATGACGAGAATGTCCGAGAACAGGATCGAGGCGTCGAATTGGAACCGTCTAATCGGCTGTAACGTTACCTCCTCGGCAAGCTTCGGATTGTAGCAGAGGTCGAGAAAGGAACCTGCCTGTTTCCGGGTCTCCCGATATTCCGGCAGATAGCGGCCGGCCTGACGCATGATCCAGATCGGAAGAGGCCAGACCGGTTCGCCGTTCAGGACGCGCAGAATCGCTTTGGTGGGACGCTCGTTCACAGGACCTC
Source organism: Microvirga sp. 2YAF29 (assembly GCF_052114605.1). Lineage (NCBI taxonomy): Bacteria > Pseudomonadati > Pseudomonadota > Alphaproteobacteria > Hyphomicrobiales > Methylobacteriaceae > Microvirga > Microvirga sp. 2YAF29. Next base: position 302,758 of record NZ_JBFRFB010000005.1, on the reverse strand, counting down.
TCTAAAACTAATAATCTTTGAATCTTAGAATCTATTGTTTCTCTTGGGCCGTGAATCATAAAGCCGCAAGCCCGTCCACAAGCGGTCCACATTGCCCAGGGCGTTAACCATTCGTTTACGATTGGGGCAGCCCTGCCTCAATCCTTTCCGAAATCTTAAACCTTAACAGCCCGTTAACGGACATTAACGAAGTCTGAATCCTCCGCTTGGAAGTGATTCGTGCCGGATTCTCCCAATTGGTCATCGGATAAGTCGCACAACGGGCAGCCCTGTTGATGATTGGTCCGGGAACTCACAGGCGCTTTTTCTGGACCTCGGCGAAAGGCCGTTCTATCCACACTTATCGACTCCTTTCCCAAGCCGGACATGCGGGGGTTAGACCTTGGCGGGACGCAGCTATTTCCATCTCCATCTCGTCTCGGACTCGACTGGCGAGACCCTGATCACGGTCGCTCGCGCGGTGGTGGCGCAATATGAAGGGGTCGCGGCCATCGAGCATGTCTATCCGCTGGTCCGCTCCACCACGCAACTCGAACGCGTCTTGAGCGAGATCGAGACCGCGCCGGGCATCGTGCTTTATACATTGGTCGAGCCGGAACTCGCTCATCGCCTGGAGGAGACCTGCCGGGCAACGAGTTCGCCGTTCCTCTCCGTGCTCGAGCCGGTGCATTCCCTGCTCTCCTCCTATCTCGGCACCCATTCGACCGCGCGTCCGGGCGCTCAGCACATGCTGAACGCGGAATATTTCAAGCGCATCGACGCCATGAACTACACCCTTCTCCACGATGACGGGCACCTGCCCGACGATCTCGACTCTGCGGATGTGATTCTCGTGGGCGTGAGCCGGACCTCCAAGACGCCGACCGCGATCTATCTCGCCAATCGCGGCTTGAAGACGGCAAATATTCCTCTGGTGCCGGGCATCCCGCCGCCGCAGATTCTAGAGACGGCCCGCAGAGCCCTCATCATCGGCTTGGTGGCCAGCCCTGAGCGCATCGTTCAGATCAGGCAGAACCGTCTGCTCAGTCTCAACGCGGATGATGACACATCCTATGTGGACCGTGATGCGGTGGCCGAGGAAATCGCGGTGTCGCGGCGGCTCTTCGCCCGCCATGGCTGGCCGGTGATCGACGTGACCCGCCGCTCCATCGAGGAGACGGCGGCCGCGATCATCGATCACTACCGGGATCACCGCCTGAAATTCATCGCGGAATAGGCCATGCCCGAACTCTGGACACCGACGGAAAAACTGCTGCTCGCTTCCACCAGCGCCACGCGCCTGCGTCTGCTCATGAGCGCGGGCCTCACGGTGGAGACGCAGGCACCCGAGGTCGACGAGCGCGCCATCGAGGCGGATGTCCAGAAGAATACTCTCGATCCGTTGGTCCTGGCCGCGCGGTTGGCCGCCGAGAAGGCGCTTGCCGTCAGCCGCCGCAATCCAGATCGGATCGTGCTCGGCGCGGATCAGGTTCTAGCCTGCGACGACGTGGTGTTTCACAAGGCACCGAACCGCAAGGCGGCTGCGCGAAAGTTGCAGACCCTGTCGGGCAAGACACATTTCCTGCATTCCGCCGGCGCGATTGCCATCGGCGGCAAGGTGGTCGAGCAATTCGATGCGAGTGCGTGCCTCACGATGCGCAACCTGACGGACGAGGCCATCGAGCTTTATCTCGACCTCGCGGGTCCCGATGTGCTCCAGAGCGTCGGCGTCTATCAGTATGAAGGTCTTGGGAGCCACCTGTTCGAGACCGTCGAGGGCGACCATTCCACGATTCTCGGTCTTCCCCTGCTCCCGCTTCTCGCAGCCCTGCGCCGTCTCGGCTGCCTGTCCCTCTAGGAATACCGCGTCATGAAGAAGGCCTTCATCATCGGCCATCCGATCAAGCATTCCCGCTCGCCGCTGATCCATGGTTATTGGCTGAAGCAATATGGGATCGACGGATCGTATGAACGCATCGATGTGGCGCCTGTGAATTTCGGGGAATTTTTCAAAAGCTTCGCGCGCGAAGGCTTCGTCGGCGGCAACGTGACGATCCCCTATAAGGAAGCAGCCTTCGCTTCTGTCGATCGCATGACGGCGCGGGCCGAGCGGTTGGGTGCCGTCAACACGCTCTGGATCGAGAAGGGCCAGATCTGGGGCGACAACACCGATGTGCTCGGTTTCATGGATAACCTCGATCAAACCTTGGGGACAGGCTGGGAACAGAATGTGGATACCGCGCTCGTTCTCGGCGCGGGAGGCGCGGCGCGCGGCATTGTCGCCGGTCTTCAGGATCGTCCCCTCAAGCGCATCCTCATCACCAACCGCACGCGTGATCGCGCCGAGGAACTGGCGCGTGCGTTCGGGGTCACCGGCGGGGTCACAATCGAGACGCTCGCATGGGACGAACTCAATCATGGTGTCGCGCAATCGCAGCTCATCGTGAACACCACATCGCTTGGCATGGCAGGCCAGTCACCTTTGCCCATCGATTTGAAACAGGCACCGGACAACGCGATCGTTTCCGATATCGTTTATGCCCCCTTGCGCACGCCACTTCTCGCTGCTGCCGAAGCACGCGGATTGCGCATTGTCGATGGCTTGGGAATGCTGCTGCATCAGGCGGTGCCCGGCTTCGAGCGTTGGTTCGGCGTGAAGCCGCAAGTCACTCCCGGATTGCGCGCGCTGATCGTCGCCGATATCGAGAGCCATTCATGACGTTTGTTCTGGGACTCACCGGCTCCATCGGCATGGGAAAATCGGCCACCGCCGATCTCTTCCGGCAGCTCGGCGTCCCGGTTCACGATGCGGATGCATCCGTGCACGCGCTCTATCGCGGACGCGCAGCAGCACTGATCGAGCGGGCTTTTCCCGGCACCGTTGTCGATGGAGCTGTTGATCGCCGCAAGCTCGGTGCGGTCGTGTTGAATGATGCTGAAAAAATGAAGCAGCTCGAATCCATCGTGCATCCCTTGGTACGTGAGGAAGAACAAAAATTTTTGTCCTCCGTCACGACGACCATCGCCGTGCTCGACATTCCGCTGCTGTTCGAGACCAGTAGCGAGAAGCGCTGCGATGCCGTGCTCGTCGTGACCGCACCCGCAGATGTGCAGCGGCAACGCGTCATGGCGCGGCCGGGCATGACGGAGGAGACTTTTCGTGCGATCCTCGCTAAGCAGATGCCGGATCGGGAGAAGCGCGCCCGCGCGCATTTCCTGGTCGATACCAGCCGGGGTTTCGATTCAGCGAGAGCGCAGGTGCGATCCATCCTCGCCTGCCTCGCCGGGCGGCCGGGACGGCACAACGAAATTGTGAAGACAGGTGTTTGACGATGTTGCGTGAGATTGTTCTCGATACCGAAACCACCGGCACCGACCACGCCAAGGGCGACCGGATCGTCGAAATCGGCTGCGTCGAACTTCTCAACCACATCCCCACCGGCAAGACCTATCACGTCTACATCAATCCGGAATTCCCGGTTCATCCCGGCGCCTTCGCGGTGCACGGACTGAGCAACGAATTTCTCGCCGATAAGCCGGTCTTCGCCACCATCGCCGACGAGTTCAACGAGTTCATCCGCGATGGCCGCCTCGTCATCCATAACGCACCGTTCGATATCGGCTTCATCAACGCGGAATTCGCGCGCACCGGCCACTCGACGATCAATCTGTCCGACGTGGTCGACACGCTCCTCATGGCGCGGCGCAAGCATCCGGGTGCAGGCAACAGCCTCGATGCGCTCTGTTCGCGCTACGGCATCGACAATTCCAAGCGCACGAAGCACGGCGCGTTGCTCGACTCAGAAATCCTGGCTGAGGTCTATATCGAGCTGATCGGCGGCCGCCAGGTTGGCTTCGATCTCACCGCGCAGCCCGCGAAGGGAGCCGGTTCCGCCATGCGCTCCGGTGCGGGCGCACCGCGCGAGATCCGCCAGCGCACCCTGATCTCGCGCTTGACGGATGCGGAACGTGAAGCTCACGCTGCTTTCATAGAACAACTCGGCGCGACCGCACTCTGGCGCGAATATATCGGCGAGGGCTCGCCGGAGAGTTCGTCCTAAAAGTTACTGACAGGCTTTCTCACGTCATCACCGGCCTTGTGCCGGTGATGACGCTTGTGCAAAGCGCCGCGCTTTTCGGATCGGGATGGCCGGCACAAGGCCGGCCATGACGGTGCATGGGTGTCACCTGCGAGCCTCCTCAATTGAGAGCCGCACACGAAACAAAAAGGGCGGAGCAGTCGCCTGCTCCGCCTTCGCATTTTAGAAAAACCGAACTGTCTTACGACAGGGTCTGTCCGCCCTGCTGACCCTGAACCTCGGCCGCGCGCTGGCGGTAGAGGGCCACGAAGTCGATCGGGTCGATATAGAGGGGCGGGAAGCCGCCGTTGCGCACCGCTTCGGCCACCATCTGGCGGGCGAAGGGGAACAGGAGGCGTGGGCACTCGATCATGACGACCGGGTGCAGCTGGTCCTGCGGGATGTTCTGGACGCGGAACACGCCGGAATAGGTGAGCTCGAAGGCAAAGAGCACGTCCTTGCCGCCGACCTTGGCGTCGCCCTCGAGGGTCAGGTCCACCTCGAAATCGGCATCGGCCAGCTGCTTGGCGTTCACGTTGACCTGCAGATTGATCTGTGGGCCTTCCGCCTGCTGCTGCAGGGAGCGGGGGGCGTTGGGATTCTCGAACGAGAAATCCTTGCAGTACTGAGCGAGAGCGTTCAGCGCGGGTGCTGCGCCGGTTGCTCCGTTGTTTGCCGGGTTGTCGGCCATGGTTTTCGTGCTCCGAAGAGGTGTATCGGTCGAGCCCGGACGTGGCGCTTTCTCGAAAGCGCCTGATCGGCAACGGGCCGTGGAACTCCGCGCTATCATGTTTCCGGCGCGAGAGGCAAGATTTTGCAAGGTCCCGATTTCTCAAGCCCCGATTTTGCGAGACTCCTTCGCTTGTCGCGGGGAAAGGTGGATGTTACGACCCCTAGGCCCCATATGCAAAGGATCACACCTTCTCCCTTTGGGGTATGCCCGGCTCACCGCCGGATCCCGATAGGCTGACAACGGATCGACGATGCAGGACTCCTTCGACATCACGACCCTCATTTTTATCGTTCTCGCGATCTTCGTGATCTGGCGCCTTCGCTCGGTGCTGGGGCAGAAGACCGGCAGCGAGCAACCTCCTTTCGATCCCCTGTCGCGCCGCGATGCTCCTTTGCGTCCGGGCAATCAGCCGGCGGAGCCCGATCACAATGTGGTGCGCTTGCCCGGCACCAACGGCACCCGCCCGGCCGCCGAGGTTCAGACCGCCGAGCGCTGGAAGGGCATCGCCGCACCTGGCACGCCCATGGCGGCGGCTCTCGACGAGATCGCCCGCACCGAGCCGAATTTCGACGCTCCCGAATTTCTCGAGGGTGCCAAATCCGCCTATGAGATGATCGTCAGCGCCTTTGCCGTCGGTGACCGCAAGACGCTCAAGGATCTTCTCTCCCGGGAAGTCTATGAGGGTTTCGAGCGCGCCATCACGGAGCGCGAGCAGCGCGGCGAGCGGGTTGAAACCACGTTCGTCTCCATCGACAAGGCAGAGATGGCCGGCGCCGAAATTCACGGCAAGACGGGCCAGGTTGCGGTGCGTTTCGTTTCGCAGCTGATCACCGTCACCCGCGACACCTCCGGCATCGTGGTGGACGGTAGCCCCGACAGCGTTGCCGAGGTCACCGATGTGTGGACCTTCGCCCGCCAGCTCGGCAGCCGCGATCCGAACTGGCAGCTGGTCGCCACCGAAGCGGGGCAATGATCCATGCGGGGCGAGCCCTCCTCGCGTGTTTCCTCATCGGGACAATGAGCATGCCGTCGGCTGAGGCGGCGTCCGGCCTGATGGGGCAGGCGCGCCTGGAGCCCCTTTCCTTCAAGGATTTGGCGGGCTGGGCCGATGACGACCATGCCGCCGCCTTCAAGGCCTTCCTCCGGTCCTGCCGCGCGCTCGAGGCCAGCTCCGCCGAACTGCGCCTGGCGAAGGCTCCCGAAAAACGCCTGCTGGCCGTTTGCCGGGAGGCATTTAAATCGAAGAATTTGTCACGGGCTCAGGCGCGCCGGTTCTTCGAGACGCATTTCCAGCCCTTCGCCATTCATCCTCATGAGGGCCGCGGCTTTCTCACCGGATACTACGAGCCCGAATTTCTGGGTTCGCGCACGCCCAACGCCACCTTCAAGGTGCCCCTGCTCGCCCGCCCCGACGACCTCGTGACGATCGCGCAGGGGCAGTCCCTGCCCGGCATCGACAAAAGCTTCCAAGCTGGGCGCCGCACCGCCAAGGAGGGTTACGAGCCTTATCCAGATCGCGCCGCCATCGAGAGCGGCGCGCTCGGGTCAAAGGCAAAGCCCGTGGTTTATCTGCGCGAACCGGGTGAGGCCTTCATTATCCATGTTCAGGGCTCCTCCCGCATCCGGCTCGACGACGGTTCGGTGATGCGCGTGGCCTATGCCGGGCGCAACGGCCGTCCTTACACCTCCATCGGGCGCGTCCTGGTGCAGCGGGGCGAGATGGATCTGGAAACCATGACGCTCGCCAAGCTCATGGGCTGGTTGAAGGACAATCCCGGTCCCGCCAAGGACCTGATGCGCCAGAACCAATCCTACATCTTCTTCCGGGAGGCCGATGAGCTGGCCCCTGACGATGGGCCCATCGGCGGGGCGGGCATTCCCCTCGTGCCGGGGCGCAGCCTGGCAGTGGATCGCTCGCTCTGGACCTATGGTCTGCCCTTCTGGCTGGAGGGCGAGCTGCCGTTCTCGCTCGAAAAAGCCGAGCCTCTGCGGCGTCTCATGATCGCGCAGGATACGGGCTCGGCCATCGTCGGCCCGGCGCGGGGCGATTTCTTCTTCGGCAGCGGCGATGAGGCGGGCGTTCGCGCGGGCCTTCTGCGCCACACCACTCGCTTCGTGGTGCTGCATCCGAAAGCCGGATGATCACCTCTCCATGACCAAGCGCCGCCGTACACGTCAGCTGACCGCGGAGGAGCGACGGCTCTGGTCCCATGTGGCGCGCCATGTCACGCCCATGAAGGGCAAACTGCCCCTGCCCGCGCCCGAACCGGAGGACGAGCCCGCCACCGCGCCGCCACCGAAGATCATGGCACCCTCCCCGGCCCCGCCATCACTTCCGGCGAAGAAGCCGTCCATGCCGCCGCTTGCTCCAGTCGAGCGCAAAACTCTGGTTGCGCTCCGCCGGGGCCGCAAGGAGGTGGACAGCGTCATCGACCTGCACGGCATGCGTCAGGAAGAGGCGCATTTCGCGCTGCTGCGCTTCCTCCATCAGGCCCAGAATTCCGGCTACAGCGTCGTGCTGGTGATCACCGGCAAGGGCGGCGCTGCCACCGGAGGCCTGTTCGACGAGCGCGGCGTGCTGCGGCGCATGGTGCCCCATTGGCTGCGCCTGCCCGACCTCAGATCTCTTGTGGTCGGCTTCGAGGAAGCCTCTCCCCAACACGGCGGTTCCGGTGCAATCTATGTCAGGCTCCGCCGCAGGCGGGGTGCAGGATAGTGCGATGACTCCCTTTGGCGAACGGGTGCGGCAGCTGCGCCGTGAGCGCGGGCTCATGTTGAAGGACATGGCCGCGCATCTCGGCGTATCGAGCGCCTATCTCTCGGCCCTCGAGCGTGGCGAGCGCGGCAAGCCCACCTGGGCTCTCATTCAGGGCGTGCTGCAATATTTTCACATCATCTGGGACGAGGCCGACGAGCTGAAGCGCCTCGCCGACCTCTCCGACCCGCGCGCTAAAATCGACACCGCCAGCGCCGATCCGAAAGCCACGCTCCTCGCCAACCGCCTCGCCCGCGAAATCCGGTTTCTCTCCGAGAGTGAACTCGAGGACATGTTGACCATCCTCGACCGCGCGCAAAGCCGTGAGCGGCGCGCGCTTGTACCGATTCAGGCCGTGCAGGATGCGGTTTGAGAGGGGCTCTTCTGCTCGGAATTTGTGCGGTCCGAGCAAAACGTCATTCTCGTTTCTATGATTTTTGCAGTGTCATACTCTCGGCAATCAAGCGCAAACCCAAAGCTCCTATGACGAAGCCTGCTGTCCGATCGATCCAGCGTTTGAATCCGAGATAGAGCGAGCGTGGACGACTATTCGAGAAGGCGAGCGCAACCAGGACATACCATCCTGCCTCGATCGAGAAGATCAACGGCGGGAAAATGATCAGCATCCACATGGGGGGAGAAGGCGGCAGCAGGGCAGCAAAAATGCTTGCGTAAACAACGGCCGTTTTTGGATTGCTGATCTGTGTGATGAAGGCAAAGGCGAACGAGCGCAAAAGAGAGTTGGTCTTGAAGGCTTGGCCATCCGGAACTTCAAGAGGCTCGGATGCTACCTTCCAGATGCGCAGGCCTAGATAGACCAGATAAGCCCCACCTGTCAGCTTGAGGGCGAGGTAGAGCCACTCGACCTGAGAAAGCAGAGTGCTTAGGCCAAGAAGTGCTAAGGCCCCGAAAACTGCGCCACCAAGACCCATTCCAAGGGCGGCGGCGAGCCCATCCAAACGGGAAGCTGTAATCGCAATTCGGGAAACGAGAACGAAGCTCGGGCCAGGGCTCACGGCACCGATCAATAGGGCTCCAAGAATACTGATAAGAATGCTGGTCGCAGACATGGCAAAACCTCATTGGTTATTTGCAGTGCCCAGGCGAACGGCGTTTCTTGATCTGCGCTTCCCGATGGTGATCCATCCTATGTCGCCAGTTACGCAGATGAGATAGAATATATCATCTGTTATAAACTTAAACAGTGAATCCTCACTATGAGACGGTGTCATTAACTTCCAGAGTTAGCTTGACCTCCTTTATTCCGGATGCGAAAGCGCCCCATCCTTTTGCAACATCATGGTAATTCATGTCCCAGACCCGCATCGACGTGCTCACGCTCGGCAACGCCATCGTTGACGTGCTCGCCCATACCGACGAGGCCTTTCTGCTCCAGAAGAAGGTGCACAAAGGCGCCATGATGCTCATCGACGAAGAGCGCGCCGAGGAGCTCTATCGGGACATGGGCCCCGCCATTATCGTGTCGGGCGGCTCGGGCGCCAACACGGCGGCGGGTGCTGCCTCCTTCGGCGTGAAGGCGGGCTTCATCGGCAAGGTGAAGAACGACGAGACCGGCAAGCTTTTCTCGCACGACCTGAAAGCCATCGACGTCCATTACGACGTGACACCGGCGCAGGACGGTCCCGCCACCGCGCGCAGCTTCATCCTGGTGACGCCGGACGGCGAGCGCACCATGAACACTTATCTCGGCGCCTGCCAGAATCTCACGCCCGACGACGTGCATCCGGACACGGTGCGCGCGTCCAGCATCGTCTATCTCGAAGGCTATCTCTGGGATCCGCCGGCCGCGAAGGAAGCCTTCCGCAAGGCCGTGAAGATCGCGCACGAGGCCGGCAACAAGGTGGCGCTGACCCTCTCCGACGCCTTCTGCGTCGACCGCTACCGCGATGAATTCCTCGGTCTGATGCGCGACGGCAGCCTCGACATCCTCTTCGCCAATATCCACGAGCTGCAGAGCCTCTACGGCACCTCCTCGGCCGAGAGCGCGCTAGCCGCCTTGCGCGAGGAAAAGCTGCTCGGCGTCGTCACCCGCTCGGCGGATGGCGCGCTGGTGGTGAGCCGTGGCGAGACGCTCGCCATTCCCGCTTTCCCGGTCGAGCGCGTGGTTGACACCACTGGTGCCGGCGACCTCTTCGCCTCGGGCTTCCTCGCCGGCCTGACGCAGAATCTCAGCCTCACCGATTGCGCCCGCCTCGGCGGCCTGGCGGCGGCCGAGATCATCAGCCACCTCGGCGCCCGCCCGCAGGTGAATCTGCGCGAACTGGCGCAGCAGGAAGGGCTGTTGGGGTAAAACCCATCCTTTGTCATTCCGGGGCCGCGCAGCGGAGCCCGGAACCCATAGCCATCACAGATGTAGAATGAAGCTTGCGGGTTCCGTTGCGCTTTCCTCGGCAACGTCGTAGTTATGTGTTTCCACGCCTTCGGCGCGGCCCTTCGGGTCGGGCTCGCCTTTGGCGCACCGGATGACAGCGGATTTACCCTCCCATCTTCCCGAACCATAGACCGAACAGGGCTGCGAGCGAGACGAGAGCCAGGAAGCCGTTGAAGAGGACCAGCATGGCGGGCGCGAGTTGCCTCACGTCCGGGTGAGGCGGCTGCGCGCCGGTGAAGATCTGTCGCCAGACGGCCGCCGCGAAGCAAAAGGCGCTGAACAGCACCAGCACTGATCCGGTGGACATGATCATCCAGAACGGCACCACCCCTTCGAGAAGCTTCTGGGCACCGATGCCGGAGGCGAGCGAGGCGAGGCCCGTGCGCACCCAGGCGGCATAGGTCCGCTCGGCAGCGAAGACAGTGCGGTTGGCGGCAAGCTCCGTGCGTCGGTCCGCGCTGTCCTTCAGTTGAACGGTGGCCTTGGCTGTCGTCTTGGCAGCAGCTTGCGTCTGCTCGGCGGCTTCTTGCGTATTTTCCGCCGCTTCCTGTGTCTGAACGGCGGCTTCCTTGGCGTGCTCGGCGCTGCGCGTGAGCTTTTCCTCGACCGGCGGTGTGGACATGCGGCCTCCTTGATAGAGGCACAACGCTCAAGGTTGTGAAAAAGGTCAGCCTTGATATGCCCAGGCGATTTCGGCGAGCAGCCACGCCATGGCAGTCCAGCTGACGCCGCTCAAGACAAACAGGGCTCCTGTTGAAATACCGAATGCCCTGTCACTCCAGAGCGCATCCATCATCCGGCTCGGCTGATCCGCTGCACTGGCCGCCATCCCCGTCGATGCGCTCGAACGGGAAGTCGAGCCGATGAACATCATCGCACCCAGGCCACCCATTCCAAGCCCGGCATAAGTGGCTGCATCGAGAATGTCCGTGATGGCCCTGTAGTCGAGAAGCCAGACGATGGCTGCCGTGGCAGCAAAGGCCATGAGGTTCAGGAACAGCAATCCTTTGGCCACGCTCTTCACGCCCATGATGATCCTTAGTCTCGTTCGCCTTACTGTATCGGCTCAGTCGCGCCTGAGCGTGAACGCCGTCTTCTCATCGCGGCTGAAACCGGCCTTTTCATAAAAGCGGTTGATCGCTTCGTCCTTGCGGCCTGTCATCAGCATGATCTTGTAGCAGTTCTCACGCCAAGCTTGATCAATGGCACTGGAGAGAACCGCATGCCCGATGCCGAGGCCACGATGAGCTTCATGGGTCACGACGTTCTCGATCAAAGCGTAAGGACAACCGTTGCGGGTGAGATTGGGCACGACAATCAAAGTGCAGCTGCCGACGAGCCGACCCGCCAGTTCCGCAACATGGATGGTGACGCCTGGTCTTTCGAGAAGATTATCCCAAATCTTCTCGGCGGCTTCCGGCTCCAGAGCGGGATCGGCTCGATTGAGATGCCGGTAGAGAACGAGAAGTTCGGTCAAATCGCGCTTCCGAGCGGGCCTGATCTCGATTGCGCGTGTCGTATCCAACCAATGCTCCTATAGCCTTCTCAACGCCACCGTCTCGATCCGGTGGCTCGCGCCCTTTTTCAGGATCAGGCTCGCGCGCTGGCGGGTGGGCACGATGTTGTCGCGCAGGTTCACCAGGTTGATCCGGTTCCAGAGGCCGTCGGCGGTGGCGATGGCGTCCGTTTCGGGGAGTTCGGAATAGCGCCGGAAATAGGAGAGCGGATCGCGGAAGGCCGTGTGGCGCAGGCGCAGGAAGCGGTTCACGTACCAGCGGTGCAGGTCCTCCTCCTCCGCGTCGATATAGACGGAGAAATCGAAGAAATCCGACACGAATGGAATGGCCTCGCCATCCTTCGGCAGGCGCGCGGGCTGGAGCACGTTGAGGCCCTCGACGATGAGGATGTCGGGCCGGTCGACCGTGGTTTCCTCCCCGGGCACCACGTCATAGACGAGGTGGGAGTAGAGCGGCGCCTTCACGTTGCGCTTGCCCGCCTTGATGTCGGCGAGAAAGCGCAACAATGCGCCGGTATCGTAGCTTTCTGGAAAGCCCTTGCGCTCCATCAGGCCGAGCCGCGTCAGCTCGGCATTGGGCAGGAGGAAGCCGTCCGTGGTGACGAGGCCAACCTTGGGCGTGTTGGGCCAGCGGGCAAGCAACGCCTTCAGCACGCGGGCAGTGGTGGATTTTCCTACCGCCACCGATCCGGCGACGCCGATGATGTAGGGCACCTTTTCGTCCTGCTCGGCCAGCAGGAAGCGCTGGGTCGCCTTGAACAGCCCCTGCGTCGCGGCGACATAGAGGGAGAGCAGGCGCGACAGCGGCAGATAGATCGCGGCCACCTCGTCCAGCGAAATCGGATCGTTGAGGGATTGCAGCTGCATCACCTCGTCGGCGGTGAGCGTCATCGGCGCATCGGCACGCAGCTTCGCCCATTCATCGCGCGAGAAGGTGCGATAGGGGGAGAGGCCGTCATCGTCCGGCAGATTCTGCAACACGTTGAGCTGGTCCATGCGAACCGCCTTTTCGTCTCAAAGCTTGCGCGAGGCTTTCTCCGCGAGCCCCGATTGTACGGTGCGGCGCTCCAGTTCGGCCATGACTTCACTTAGCGGAATACTCGCGCCCTGCAACACGACCAAAAGATGATACAGCACGTCCGCCGCTTCCGCCGTCAGGTTCTGCCGGTCGCCCTGGACGGCGGCGATGGCCGCCTCCACCGCCTCTTCGCCGAGCTTCTTGGCCGCCTTGGCCGGCCCGCCGCTGATCAGCTTGGCCGTATAGGACTCGGTGGCGGGCGCAGCCGCGCGCTCGGCGACGATGCGGGCGAGGTCATTGAGGGTAAAGGAGGTCATGGTTTGAACTAGCCCGGGAGGGTTACGACAAGAGGTCCGTTACGGGTGGCGACGACCGTATGCTCATACTGGACGGTCGGCGCGCGCGGATCGCTGAGCAGTGTCCATTCGTCATCGCCATCCGTCGCTAAAGTCGCACCCACCGACAGGAAGGGCTCCACCGTGAAGACGAGGCCCTCATTCATGATCCGGCGCTCGGAGCGATCCGGCCAAGTGGGGATTTCCCCCGGCTCCTCATGAAGGGAATGGCCGATGCCGTGGCTCGCCAGGTTGCGGACCAGCGTGTAGCCGTTCTTTTCGGCAAACTTTCCGATGGCCTGTCCGATGCCCGCAATCGGCTTGTCGGCGCCGACCTGACGCAGGCCGACCCACATGGCGCGGCGGCCATCCTGGCAGAGTCGCTTGGTGGCATTCGTGACTGGCGGAACCGCGAAGGAAGCGCCGGTATCGGCATAGATCCCGTTCTTTTCCGCCGAGATATCGATGTTGACGAGATCGCCCGCCTCGATCCGGCGCGATCCCGGAATGCCATGGGCGATCTGCTCGTTCACGCTGATGCAGGTGGCGCCGGGAAAATCGTAAACAAGCTCCGGGCCGGAACGAGCACCGGCTTCCTCAAGGAGCCTGCGGCCGATCATGTCGAGTTCCGCCGTCGTCATGCCGGGTTCAAGCACTGCTGCCATGGCCTCAAGGGTATTGGCGACAATCCTGCCGATCTCCTGGAGCTTCGCGAGATCGTCTTCGTTGGAGACCGTCATTTGTTGAAACTACCGATTACAGTGGAGTACTCAGCGACAATGCGGACAAGGCCGTCGAGGGTGGAGGGGTCATGAATGGGATGCTTTCAAATAGCTCTGCCAATCGACGGGAAGTCTACGGTCATAAGTGCCGCGCCATGACGCAATGCGTAACTCATGATCGCCAGGGGGCACATCAGTAAATTTTGTGAGTTCATTAGAAAGGATTGTCGAACTCAGCTTCATTCTGCCCTCTGCCCAGACGGATGCAATAATAATGTTCTCATCGAGGATAGCTTGCAGGTAGTTCACTACCCGATTGCTTTCGGCAGCCTCAATATACTCCTCCGACCATGGAAAATGGATATGGAAATCACCAAAAGAAACAGTGATTTCCTGGCCCCAAGTCGAAATTTCGAGCGGATGCTCATTTCCCACCCCTGAGGCGTCGGGAATGGTGAGTTCCAGAAAATCCTGATTGGCATCCTTATCGTGAAAGGCGCGGACATGGGCGAGCCATTGTGGAAATTGGGCTTCTATCAAGCGCAAAAAATCCGCATTGAGCTCCTGAGCATTTTCTTTTGACAAAGTCATTGCAGCTTATTGAACGGCATCCAACCGCATCTTCAGACCCTTCTCGGCCATGTAGCCCTTGGCTTCCGAAATCGTATGCGTGCCGAAATGGAAGATCGAGGCCGCGAGCACGGCGCTGGCATGGCCTTTTTCGACACCATCGACGAGGTGATCGAGATTGCCGACGCCGCCGGAGGCGATGACGGGCACGGAGACCGCGTCCGCGATGGCGCGCACGAGCGCGAGGTCATAGCCGCCCTTGGTGCCGTCGCGATCCATCGAGGTGACGAGGAGTTCACCCGCGCCGAGCTCCGCCACCTGCTTGGCGAAGGCGATGGCATCGATGCCGGTGGCGTTACGGCCGCCATGGGTGAAGATTTCCCAACGCGCGTCTTCGCCTTCACCGGAAACCTTCTTCGCATCGATGGCGACGACGATGCATTGGTTGCCGAATTTTTCCGAAGCCTCGCGCACGAATTCCGGGTTGTTCACAGCTGCGGTGTTGATCGACACCTTGTCGGCACCTGCGAGCAGAAGCTTGCGGATATCCTCCACCGTGCGAACGCCGCCGCCCACGGTGAGCGGCATAAAGCAGGCTTCGGCCGTGCGCTGCACCACATCGAGCAGGATGCCGCGTGCCTCATGGCTCGCGGTGATATCGAGGAAGCAGAGTTCGTCCGCACCCGCCGCGTCATAAGCTTTCGCGGCTTCCACCGGATCGCCCGCATCGACGAGATCGACGAATTGCACGCCTTTCACGACGCGCCCGTCCTTGACATCGAGACATGGAATGAGGCGAACTTTTAACATCAGGCAGGTTCCTTGCGCACTGAGCGCAGCAGCGCCAGCGCCTGATCCGGGTCGATGCGTCCGTCGTAGAGCGCACGTCCCGAAATGGCGCCGTTGAGCGCGGCGCAATCGGCTTCCGTCAAACGCTCGATATCGGCCATGGAGGCGAGGCCGCCCGAGGCAATCACCGGGATCGAAACCGCGCGGGCAAGGCCCAGCGTCATCGGGAAGTTGAGGCCTTTGAGAATGCCGTCGCGGGCAATGTCCGTGTAGATGATCGCGGCGACGCCAGCATCCTCGAACCGGCGGCCGAGTTCTTCCGCAGACAAGGTCGAGGTCTGAGCCCAGCCTTCGACCGCCACGAGCCCGTCCTTGGCATCGATGCCCACCGCGATCTTGCCCGGATGGAGGCGCGCGGCCTCGCGCACGAAGGCGGGATCGCGCACGGCGGCGGTGCCGATGATGACGCGGGATACGCCCTTGGCGAGCCAGCCCTCGACGGTCTTCATGTCGCGGATGCCGCCGCCGAGCTGAACGGGAATTTTTACGCGCTTGAGGATGTCTTCCACGGCGGAAGCATTCATCGGCTTGCCCGCGAAAGCCCCGTCGAGATCGACTACGTGCAGCCATTCGAAGCCTTGCGCCTCGAAGGTCGCGGCCTGGTCGGCGGGGTCGTCGCTGAACACGGTCGCCTGATCCATGTCGCCTTGAATGAGGCGAACGCAGCGGCCTTCCTTCAAATCGATTGCGGGATAAAGAATCACGGTTGCCACCTTAAAAAATTCGCAATGAGCTTCAGGCCGAGCGCTTGGCTTTTCTCGGGATGAAATTGAGTGCCGACGATGTTATCCCGTCCAACAATGGCCGTGACCGGCCCACCGTAATCGGCAGTCGCGATGACATCCGATGCATCAGTGGGCGAGAGCGCATAGGAATGCACGAAATAGGCGTGCAGCCCGTCAGGGCCTGTGGAAATGCCTTCGAGCAGGGCATGCGGGCGGTTCTGGGTCAGGGTGTTCCAGCCCATATGCGGGATCTTGAGTGTGGGATCGCTCGGCGCGATCGGCTTCACGTCGCCATGAATCCAGTCGAGGCCGTAGCTCGTGGTGTGTTCGAGGCCGCGCGTCGCCATGAGTTGCATGCCCACGCAGATGCCGAGGAAGGGACGTTTGTCCTCATGCACGCGCCGCTGCAGTATCTCCACCATGCCCGGCACGGAATCGAGGCCGCGGCGGCAATCGGCGAAGGCGCCGACACCCGGCAGCACGATCCGCTCGGCTTTGGCGACGAGATTCGGGTCGGAGGTGACAGAGATGATCCCGTCGAGGCCAGCCTCGCGGTTTGCGCGCTCAAAAGCCTTGGCGGCCGAGTGCAGGTTGCCCGAACCGTAATCGATGATGACGACGCTCACCGGCTGCGCTCCGCGTCAGGAAAAAGGCCAATCACGGGATCGAGCCTTCTCGGGGTGGAGGGAACGGATGTCGAGACCGGCGGACGTGCCGTGGCGGGACGCTGTTCAAGCCAGCGGGCGAAGGACTTCGCCTCAGCTTCGTCCCGGTCGGCGGCGGTGACCACATCGGCGATGGGGAAACCACGGCGCGCCAGCGTCCAGCGGCGGAGGCTGTTGGCCTCCAGGCCGATCAGGATCTGCAGCAGCAGCGCGGCAATGGTGCCGGCGACGGGATGAACGTCGAGCAGCTCCAGAGCCATGCCGAAAGCGAAGACCAGCACGAGGACGCCCAAACCGGCGAGCCAGAGGCGATGGAAGAAGAACCAGAGGAAGGTGAAGAAGAACGCGCCCCAGGAGAAGGCATCCTTCACGAGTTCCGCTTCGTCCAATGCGGTGGGATCACCCGGCCACGCATCGCGCGGGAGGTGCAGGGTAAACGTGGTCATGGCGTCGTTTCCTCAGGCCATCCGGTGAGGTGAAGACTTAATCCGTCCGGACAGGCGTCATTAAAATTAGAGCGTACCCTTGGTGGAGGGAACGCGTCCCTCTTCCCGCGGATCCACCGCAACCGCCTGACGCAAGGCCCGTGCCAATCCCTTATAGCAGCTTTCCGCGATGTGGTGGCTGTTCTCCCCGTAGAGGGTTTCCACATGGAGCGTCAGCCCCGCCTGGATGGCGAAGGCCTGGAAGAACTCGCGCACCAGCTCGGTATCGAAAGCGCCGATCTTCTCCGTCGGGAAGGAGGTGCGGAACACGAGGAAGGGACGGCCGGAAATGTCCAGCGCAACGCGCGTCAGCGTCTCATCCATCGGCAGATGGATGTCCGCATAGCGGGTGATGCCCTTTTTATCGCCAAGCGCCTTCAGGATAGCCTGACCCAGAGCGATGCCCGTATCCTCGGTCGTATGATGCTGGTCCACGTGCAGGTCGCCCGTCACCTTCACGGTCAGGTCGAAGAGACCGTGGCGGGCAAAGAGTTCGAGCATATGGTCCAGAAAGCCGACCCCGGTGGAGATCTCGGCCTTGCCGGTGCCGTCGAGGGCAATCGACACGGCCACATCGGTCTCGGCGGTGCGGCGGCTGACGCTCGCGGAGCGCATCATGAAAGTCCTTTGCGGAGAGTGAGATGAGGGCGTTCTAACAAGATGCACGGGAAAAGGCCACCCGCTCGTCATGCATGGAAGCGTCCTGTTTTCGTTCCCCCGATGGCTCCGCAGGGATGAGAAGCCTTATGACAGACCTGGTGAGTGCTTCCCTCCCCCTTGCTAGGAGGGATCGAGGGCGGGGGTCGGAAAGTCAAAGTGCTTCGCGCCATCCAGACAGCACAACAGTCCTACGATGTCATGGCCGCCTCGCGTCGGCCATCCCGATGGGAAAAGCGCCGCGCTCGACACAATCGGGATCACCGGCACAATGCCGGTGATGACGTGGAAGTAATCTGGTTTTTTCTCTCGCCCAGTCAAACCACCCCCACCCTGACCCTCCCCGCAAGGGGGAGGGAAAAGAGGGGGGAGCTTTGCGAAACAGACCTTCAGCCAGGAAGCCGTTGGTCATATTCCTCCCGCAGGCGGAGCCAGGCGTCCCAGAACAAGCCGACGTCCTGGCCCGAAGCGCGCGCAGTGAGAGCATCGAGATGCGCATGCCATCCGGCGCTGACCATCAGTAGGGTCTGGCGGTCCGGCAGGCAGCGGTGGATGATCGTGAGCAGAACCTTCGTGCCCAAGGGTTCCAGCTCGATGGTCACATCGCCGCTACCGACCCAGGTGAAGCCGATTTTGTGCGGCGGATCGAGTTCGGTGATGCGGCTCTCCATCCGCTGCTCTTCCGCGAAACCGTCGGGCCTGCGGCCGGGCGGGTTGGAGAGTTCGTCGTTGCGCCAGACGAGTTCGAAAGGCGCCCCCACTTTCAATTCCATCTCGCCGGCGGCCAGCCATTGGCGGCGCAGGTCGCTCTTGGTCAGATAATCCCAGATCCGCTCGACAGGACCCGGCAGGATGCGCTGGATCTTGAGCGTCGCGGGTTCGGTCAATGTGCCGTAGCGGTCCAGTGTCGCGAGGTCGTTCATGAATCGTCTCCTTTGGCAGGTGGGGTTTCGCGGGCATCCTCCTCACGGAGGAGTTGATCGAGGGCATCCAGACGGTCGGTCCAGAAGCGTTCGTAGATGCCAAGCCACTCATGGGCGCTGGCGAGCGGCCCTGGATCGAGGTGGCACAGATGGGTGCGGCCCTGGATCTCGCGGCGGATCAGCCCGGCATGCTCCAGCGCTTTGATATGCTTGGAGGCCGCCGCCAGCGAGATCGCGAAGGGCTCCGCGAGCTGGCTCACGGTTCGCGCGCCACCGGCAAGCTCTCGCAACATGCTCCGCCGCGTGGTGTCGCCGAGGGCGTGGAAGACTGTGTCGAGTTGGGATGTGTGTAATTCAACCATGTAGTTGAATATATGGGGCGACATATAATTAGTCAACCGAATGGTTGAATAAATTCGTGAGGCCCCAAGCCGAGGCGGCGCTTGGCTTTCAATGCAGAACACAATGAAGCACCGCGTTGCTTTCGGTGGCCGAGTGATTAAGTCAGGGGCGAGCGGCTTTAGCCGCCTCACGTTCCTGCGCGCCGGAGTTCGCCCCCTTGTCCGAAGACAACACCCCCCGCATGCATGCCACCACGATCCTCATGGTCCGCAAAGGCGACCGCGTCGTCATCGGCGGCGACGGCCAGGTCAGCCTCGGCCAGACGGTGGTGAAGGGCAATGCGCGAAAGGTGCGCCGTCTCGCCAAGAGCGGCGTGATCGGCGGCTTTGCCGGTTCCACGGCGGATGCCTTCACGCTCTTCGAGCGTCTGGAGGCGAAGCTCGAGCAATATCCCGGCCAGCTCACCCGCGCCTGCGTCGAACTGACGAAGGATTGGCGTACGGACCGATATCTCCGCCGTCTCGAAGCGATGATGCTGGTTGCCGACAAGGAGGTGGGTCTGCTGCTCTCCGGTGCCGGCGATGTGCTGGAGCCGGAAAACGGAATCATGGCCATCGGTTCGGGCGGCAATTACGCGCTCGCCGCCGCACGCGCGCTGGCGGATTCCGACATGGATGCGGAGGCCATCGTACGCCGTTCACTCAACATCGCCGCCGATATCTGCGTTTATACGAACTCGAATATCGTCATTGAGACTTTGGACACCGAATGACCACCTTCTCCCCCCGCGAAATCGTTTCCGAACTCGACCGCTACATCGTCGGCCAGAACGACGCGAAGCGCGCCGTCGCCATTGCCCTGCGCAATCGCTGGCGCAGGCAGCAGCTCGAAGGTAGCTTACGTGAAGAGGTGGCGCCGAAAAACATTCTGATGATCGGCCCCACCGGCTGCGGCAAGACGGAGATTTCCCGTCGTCTCGCCAAGCTCGCCGGCGCGCCGTTCATCAAGATCGAGGCGACGAAATTCACGGAAGTGGGCTATGTCGGCCGCGACGTGGAGCAGATCGTGCGCGACCTCGTGGAGATCGGTATCGGCCTCGTGAAGGAGGAGCGCCGCAAGCAGGTTCAGGCGAAGGCGCATATCGCGGCGGAAGAGCGCGTGCTCGATGCACTCGTCGGCTCCACAGCCAGCGTCGCCACGCGTGATTCCTTCCGCAAGAAATTGCGCGCCAACGAACTCGACGACAAGGAAATCGAGATCGAGCTGCAGCAATCTGGCGGTGGCGGCATGCCTATGTTCGAGATCCCCGGCATGCCGGGCGCATCGATGGGCGCAATCAATCTCTCAGACATGTTCGGCAAGGCTTTCGGCGGCCAGCGCAAGACGCGCCGCACCACGGTGCAGGAAGCCTATGAGCCCCTGGTGACGGAAGAAGCCGACAAGATGATCGATCAGGACGCCATCGTGCAGGAGGCGCTCCGCCAGGTGGAGAACAACGGCATCGTCTTCCTCGATGAGATAGACAAGATCGCCGGTCGCGAAGGCCGTTCCGGCGCCGACGTATCGCGCGAAGGTGTGCAGCGCGATCTTCTGCCGCTGATCGAAGGCACCACCGTGTCCACGAAATACGGGCCGGTGAAGACGGACCATATCCTCTTCATCGCATCCGGCGCGTTCCATGTATCGAAGCCGTCGGACCTGCTGCCGGAATTGCAGGGACGCTTGCCGATCCGCGTCGAACTCTCACCGCTCACCGTCGAGGATTTCCGCCGCATCCTCACCGAGACGGAAGCGAGCCTCATCAAGCAATCCGTCGCGTTGATGAAAACGGAAGGCGTGGAGCTTGTGTTTTCCGACGATGCCATCGATGCGCTGGCGCAGGTGGCGGTCGAGGTGAACAACACGGTCGAGAATATCGGCGCACGCCGCTTGCAGACGGTGTTGGAACGCGTGCTCGACGACGTGTCCTTCACGGCGCCCGACCGCTCCGGCGAGACGGTGACTATCGACGCGGCTTATGTGCGCGGCGAGGTGGAGAGCCTGGCGAAGAATACGGACCTGAGCCGGTTTATTCTGTAAGTGCACACGCTTGGATAGCCGGACGTGTTCCCCTCTCCCTTGCGGGGAGGGGTAAGATTGGGGTCGTAAAGTCATAGTGTTTCGCGCCATCCAGACAGCACAACAGTCCTACAATGTCATGGCCGGCCTTGTGCCGGCCATCCCGATTGGAAAGGCGCGGCGTTTCAATGCACCGGGATCACCGGCACAAGGCCGGTGATGACGTCAGTATGGACGGGTTTGATCGCTCACCCGGTCGCACCACCCCACCCTGGCCCTCCCCGCAAGGGGGAGGGAACAGAACGGCGCTTAACGAGTATCCTTTCAGGATGAGGGCAGTGTGATTTGAGTCAGCGAAGGGAACCACCGAGTCGGCATCCGACTTGAGTGTCCATGAATCCGGACCTGCAGCAGTTGAAGGACAAGGCGCTCGTCATTCATGAGCGTCTCTGCGCGGTCTACGATTGTCCGATTCCCTATTTCCATCGGCTCGATCCCTTAAGCGAACTTCTCTCCTCGCTTCTCTCTCATCGTACGCGCAATGCGGATTCCGGGCGTGCTTTCAAGGCGCTGCGGGCGCGTTACGGGGATTGGGCCGCGCTGATGGATGCGCCGACCGAGGAGATTGAGGACACGATCCAGGGCGTGACCTGGCCCGAGCAGAAGGCCCCTCGCCTGCAACTCGTTCTGCGCGTCGTTCAGGAGCGGCACGGATCGCTGTCGCTCGATTTTCTCGACGGCATGCCGGTGCAGGAAGCACGCGCCTGGCTTGAGAGCATTCCTGGTATCGGCCCCAAAACGAGTGCGGCGGTTCTCTCCTTTTCGACTTTGCGCAAGGCGGCCCTGCCGGTGGACAGCCACCATCACAGGGTGGCGCAGCGCACGGGGCTCATTCCGCGCTCGCTCGCGGTCGGTCCGTCGCATGTGACCCTGGCGGCACTTTTACCGCCGGATTGGGATGCGCAACAGGTTTACGATCATCACGAGGTGATGATGCTGCACGGCCAACGCTGCTGCTTCTTCAGCAATCCGGCCTGCCAGCGCTGTGCCGTGCTCGACCTGTGCCCCACAGGCCAGCTGCGGATGCTGGAGAAGGACGCGAAGATCGGCGCTGTCAAACGTGCCGCAGTTTCGCCCGGTGCCCCGCGTTTGCGTGAAAGCAAATAGTCAAAAAAGCCGCAGAACGGAACGTCTTCCGGTGTGAGGCGTTCGCCTCACACGCTTGAATCCCCTGGAGGAGTTACCCCATGCGTAAGACGTTTCTGGCTCTTGCCGCAACCGCCGCTCTCGGCGGCCTTGCTCTCTCGGCTCCCGCTTCCGCTGCTCCTGCGCAGCAGACCACACGGCTGAGCAACCTCGTCGCCGCCGTTCAGGCCGGCGAAGTGAAATCCGATTACGTTCAATACCGCCGTTATTATCGCGGTGGCCCGCGTCACGTGAATCGCGGCTATTATCGCGGCGGCCCGCGTTATGTGGAGCGTCGTTACTACCGCCGTGATTACGGTTCGGCTGCCGCAGCGGGCGCTATCGGCCTCGCCACCGGCGCCATCATCGGCGGCGCCATCGCCAATTCTCAGGCCCAGGCCGCTCCGGCTTACGGCGGCAGTGCCACGGCTTATTGCGCGCAGCGCTTCCGCTCGTACGATCCGGCCTCCGGCACCTATATGGGCTATGACGGCGTCCGCCGCTCCTGCCCATAAAGGCACTGGAAGTTAAAGGGCCCTTCGGGGCCCTTTTCTTATTTGGCCGCGATGACGGCGATTTCGACCTTGAACTGAGGCGCTGCGAGCTTGGCCTCGACGGTCGCGCGGGCAGGCGTATTGCCGACGGAGACCCAGGCATCCCACACGGCGTTCATTTCCTGGAACGTGCTCATGTCGGTAAGCCAGATATTGGTCATCAGGATCTTCGACTTGTCGGTCCCTGCTTCAACTAGCAGGCTGTCGATGATCGAGAGAATTTCCTTCGTCTGCTCGGCGACGCTCTGGCCGGCGGTTTGATTCGCGACCTGGCCCGAGAGATAGACAGTGTTGCCGTGAACGACGGCACCGCTCATGCGCGGTCCTGCCTTGATGCGTTGAATGGTCATGATGGTCTCCTTCCAATCGGTGCGGCTGTTCTTGTGGCCGTTTGAGGACGCATCGTAAAGGCCCATGAGACTGCCTTCCTTCGATCCTTAAGGCTCTTCAACAGCCATGGAACCGCGCCATCGCCTAGCCGTTCACCGCTATTCAGTAATGTGTACCCGAAAACGACCTGCTCGGACGAGGTGCATCATGTCCAAGACACTCATCTTAAGCCTGACCTTAGCCGCTGCCGTCACAGGTGCACCTTGCGCCATGGCCAAGGATCAGCCGAACCAGGCCTTTATCAAGAAGGCCATCGAAGGAAACCTCGCGGAAGTTGCCGTGGGTCAGCTCGCGCAGCAGAAAGGCGGCAGCGACGGTGTGAAGAATTTCGGCCGCCAGCTCGAGACCGATCATTCCGCGGCCAACCAGAAGGCCATGAATGCGGCAAGTTCGCTCAGCGTGACGCCGCCGACTGAACCCAGCAAGCAGCAGAAGGAAACCTACCAGAAGCTGTCAAAGCTTTCAGGCGCCGCCTTCGACCGCGAATTCATCAAGGAATCGGTCACTGATCACAGGAAGGATATCGCGGAATACGAGAAGGAAGCCAAGCAGCAGAACGACCCTGCGGCAGCCTATGCCAAAGAGACCTTGCCTGCTCTGCACAACCATCTGCAGGCGGCCCAGGCACTCGAAAAACAGCCGAAGTCATAATAACTGCGCTTCAGTAGAGCGTCGTCTTCTGCCGCTCCGGCAGACCCTTGTCGTAGGTCTCGCCGTCAAACCGGTTGGCAGTGACGGCGGCAAGGATCTGCCCGGCGCTGGGAAGCGTGCTTCGCGCCACATGCTTCTGCGAGTTCCACAGCTCTGAGCGCAGGATGGCGCGGGCGCATTGGAAATAGACTGCATCGACCGTGATCGCGATGACGGATTTCGGCGCCTTGCCGTCCACCGCGAAACTTTCGAGGAGGGCAGGCTCCACGCTGATCACGGCCCGTCCGTTCACGCGCAGGGTCTCGCCAATGCCGGGAATTAGGAACAGCAGGGCCACCTGCGGATCGCGCACGATGTTGCGCAGGGAATCGAGGCGGTTGTTGCCGCGCCGGTCCGGCAGCAGCAGGGTCTTCTCGTCCTGCACGCGCACGAAGCCCGGCGCATCGCCGCGCGGTGAGCAATCGAGCCCTTCCGGACCGCGCGTGGCCAGGGACGCGAAGGGCGCCGCCTCGATCAGTGCGCGGTATTCGGGAATGACGCGGTCCATCTCCTTGAGGAGAGAGGCCTCGGCAGGCTGGTCGTACAGCGCTTCGAGCTCAGCGAGGCTGGATATCGTGGCCGGCATGAAGGCCTCTCCCAAGGATTAGAGACGATACGGCATAACCCCGTCCGCCCCTCGCCGCAATGGTGGGATGCGCCTTGCAACCTTGTGCCATGGAAAGGGGTGTGAAATGGCTGTCGAGACAAGGATCGCCCGCCATGACCGCCTCATCCGTCGAGACCACGACCGCAGCCGCCAAGCGCCCTTATATGGGCTATGTCATGGCGGCGGCCGGGGCCACGCTGTTCGCCACCAAGGGCATCCTGATCAAGCTCGCCTATGCGCAGGGCCTCGACGCGGAAACGACCTTGGCGCTGCGCATGATCCTCGCCCTGCCCTTCTACCTGGTCATCGGCATTCATGCCTTCAGGACCATGAAGCAAAGCGGCGAGGAACTGCCGGACCGGCAGCTCTGGCTGCGCATGATCGCCGTCGGTGTCCTGGGCTACTGGATTTCGAGCTATCTCGACTTCAAGGGGCTCGAATATATCTCCGCCCATTACGAACGGCTGATCCTGTTCACCTATCCACTTTTCGTGGTTCTGTTCGGCGCGGCTTTCTTCTGCCAGCCCATTCGGCCCAAGGCGCTCGTGGCCTTCGCGGTGAGCTATGCGGGCCTCGCCCTTCTCTTTGCACAAAACCTCTCCGCCTCCGGCATGAGCACCGTGACCGGCGCGCTCTATGTGCTGACCGCCGCCGTAACCTTCGCGCTCTACCAGCTTTTCGCGAAGCCCCTGATCATGCGAGTCGGGCCGCAGCTTTTCACCTGCATCGCCATGGGTTCGGCGGGCGTTGCCGTGATCTTGCAATTCCTCATCACCCATCCCGTCCAGGCGATCTTCGTCTCGCCGAGCCTGTGGGGCCTGGGGCTCGCCCTCGCCTTCGGCGCGACCGTGCTGCCGTCGTTTTTCTTAAGCGCAGCGCTCAAGCAGATCACCGCCCAGGCCAATGCAACAATCGGCATGCTGAGCCCGGTCGTCACCATCATTCTCGCCATGGCGATCCTTGGCGATGCGGTGACCGGCATGGATTGGGTGGGGGCTGCCCTCGTCATCCTCGGCATCGGCTGGTTCACGCTCTCTGAGCGCAAGGCCTGAACCGCACCGTTCCAGGGATAGTGATTTGACTCGTCCCCGAGCCATATAGCTTCCTGACAGCGGTGCGACGCGAAAGAGGCCGATGCGGGAGCAGGGCGGAACAGGGGCAGGCCATCTTGGCCGCACAGCGATTCCATGGCGGGAGATTCGTCTGGCTTCGGGCCTCGTGCTCGGGCTTTTCCTGCTTACCCATTTCAGCAACCACGCCCTCGGGCTCGTCTCCATCGAAGCGATGGAGGCGGGCCGCCACTGGTTCAACCGCCTCTGGCGAAACCCGGTCGGCACCACCCTCCTCTACGGGTCGATCCTGCTGCATTTCCTGCTGGCGCTTTATGCCCTCTACCGGCGGCGGACCCTGCGCATGCCCGCGCGCGAGGCGGCGCAGCTGATTCTTGGTCTCGTCCTGCCCTTCCTCATCATCTCCCATGTGGTCGGCACCCGGGTGGAATGGAGCATTACCGGGTGGGAGGCGGATTACCCGGAGGTCGTGCGCAATCTCTGGATCAACCGGCCCATGATCGGGCTGCGCCAAGCCATCGCGTTGGTCATCGCCTGGCTTCATGGGTGCCTGGGCATTTATTTCTGGCTGCGCCCAAAACCCTGGTTTCCGCGCCCTGCCCTCGCCCTTTACACGGCGGCGATCCTCTTGCCCGTTCTGGCCTTGCTGGGTTTCGCGGAAGCCGGGCGCGAGATTGCCGCGATGCCTGAAAGGTTTCCCGTTGAGGGGCGCCCTGAATCAGGTTCCGTATTGCTGGCCTATGCGGATGTAGGCCTCTATGCCGCCTTCACGGGCCTTATCGGTGCGACGCTGCTTGCCCGCGCCATTCGGAGCGGCCTGCTTTTCAAGCGGCGGGTGCGGATCTCCTATCCCAACAATCAGACGGCCACCGTGCCCATCGGCTTCACCGTGCTGGAGGCAAGCCGCATCGCGGGCATTCCGCACATCTCAGTGTGCGGTGGCAGGGGCCGCTGCTCCACCTGCCGGGTGCGAGTGATCGACGGGCATCACAAGGAGCCGCCGCCCTCCCCGCAGGAACAGGCAACCCTCAACCGAATCAAGGCCGGGCCGCATGTGCGTCTCGCCTGCCAGTTCAGGCCCACCCACGACGCCTCCGTGGTGCCGATCCTCTCCGCCGGTCGCAACGGCCTGACGCCTCTGGTGAGCGCCGGGCGGGCGCAGGGGCAGGAGCGGGAGATCGCAGTCCTGTTCTGCGACCTGCGCGGCTTCACGAGCCTCGCCGAGCGCCGCCTGCCCTTCGACACCGTGTTCATCCTCAACCGCTATTTCGAGGTGGTGGGTGAGTCTGTCGAGGATGCGGGTGGCTATATCGACAAATTCGTCGGGGACGGCGTGCTCGCCCTCTTCGGCCTCAAGGCCTCGCCAGAGGAAGCGGCGCGCCAGGCCGTGGACGCCGCCTGCCGCATCCATGCCGGCCTTGCCGACCTCAACGCCGATTATTCAACCGAATTCGAACACCCGCTCAAGATCGCCATGAGCCTCCACGCAGGCCCGGCAATCGTCGGCGAAATGGGCTACGGCCAGGCCACAAGCCTCACCGCCGTGGGCGACACCATCAACGCCGCAAGCCGCCTGGAGGGCCTCGCCAAGGAGCTCGACGTTGAACTGGTGATCTCCGAACACCTCGCCACCCGCGCCGGCCTCGACCTCTCGCAACACGAGCGCCAGACGGTGATGATCCGGGGCAGGGCGGCGCCGCTGGACAGCTGGATTATTCCGGAGGTGGATGGGTTGCGATAAGAATAGCAGGATTTATCAAAAGGCTTCCGTTTAAGATTAGGCAATCAAGCCTATCGGGTGCGGACAATGAAGCCTGTTTCAGAGAGTTACGCGAACCGCCTTACGCGTGTTTCATCCTATATCCACGATCATCTGGACGATGACCTCAATCTCGATGTTCTTGCCGAGATTGCCTGTCTGTCTCCTTATCACTGGCATCGGATTTATCAGGCCTCCTTTGGAGAAACGGTCGCAGCAACCGCCAAACGCCTGAGACTGCAGCGAGCAGCCGCAGAGCTTGCCCACACGAACAAGCCGATTCCGCAAATCGCGGCCCGCGCCCAATACGACAGCCAGGCCTCCTTCACCCGTGCCTTCAGCGCCGCCTTTGGATTGCCGCCTGCGAAATATCGCGAGGTCGGTGCTCACTCGGTCTTCAAATCTCCAACCGCACAAGATGTCCAAGCCATGTATGACGTTGCCGTGACCCAAGTTCCTGCCATGACCTTGATCGCCGTCGATCATCGCGGCTCGTATATGAGCATCGGCAAGAGCTTCGACCTGTTGTTCACGACGCTGGCGGCCCGCAATCTCATCAGACCGGATCTGCGCATGATCGGCGTGTATCTTGATGATCCCACGCACGTGCCGGAGTCCGAGTTGAAATCTCAAGCCGGTGTTACGATCAGTGATCCGTTGAATGCTGACGCACCGCTTCTGACAACGCGGATACGCGGCGGTGACTATGCCGTGCTGAAATATAAGGGCCCGTACGGCGATATGCGTGCGGCTTACGATTGGCTTTACGGCCAATGGCTTCCCGCTTCCGGGCGCGATGCCGCCGATGCGCCGGTCTTCGAGGAGTATCTCAATAACCCGCGCGACACGCCGCCGACAGAGCTGCGGACGGATATCTGTCTTCCGCTGAAGTGAGATTGCTCTTGGATAAATAAAAAAGGCGCGGCCGAAACCGCGCCTTCACTATTCTTAATCAGGCTAACGCAGTTACTCGCCCGCAGCTTTCTGCTGTTCGCGCTCGGCCTTGAGCTGCTCGGTGATGTCTTCGCCGGTTTCCTGGTTCACGACCTTCATGGAAAGGCGAACCTTGCCGCGATCGTCCATGCCGAGGAACTTCACCTTGACCTTGTCGCCTTCCTTGACGACGTCCGTCACCTTGGCGACGCGGTTCTTGGCGAGCTCCGAGATGTGCACGAGGCCGTCGCGGGAACCGAAGAAGTTCACGAAGGCGCCGAACTCCATCACCTTCACGACCGTACCTTCATAGATCACGTTGATCTCGGGCTCGGCGACGATGGAGCGGATCCAGTTATAGGCGGCCTTGATCGACTTGCCGTCGGCGGAGGCGATCTTGATGAGACCGTCGTCGTTGATGTCGATCTTCGCGCCGGTTTTCTCCACGATCTCGCGGATGACCTTGCCGCCCGAACCGATGACTTCGCGGATCTTGTCGACCGGGATCTGCATGGTCTCGATGCGCGGAGCATGCTCGCCGAGTTCGGCGCGCGGAGCGGTGAGCGCCTTGTTCATCTCGTCGAGAATGTAGGCGCGGCCGCCCTTGGCCTGCTCGAGAGCGACACGCATGATCTCTTCGGTGATACCGGCGATCTTGATGTCCATCTGGAGCGAGGTGATGCCCTGGTCGGTACCGGCCACCTTGAAGTCCATGTCGCCGAGGTGATCCTCGTCGCCGAGAATGTCGGACAGGACCGCATAGCGCTCACCCTCGAGGATGAGGCCCATGGCGATGCCGGCGACCGGACGGCGAAGCGGAACGCCCGCATCCATCAGCGCCAGCGAAGCGCCGCAGACGGAGGCCATGGAGGAGGAGCCGTTCGACTCGGTGATCTCCGACACGACGCGGATCGTATAGGGGAAGTCATGGGTTGCCGGCAGCATCGGGTGGATGGCGCGCCAAGCGAGCTTGCCGTGGCCGATTTCGCGGCGGCCAGGCGAGCCCATGCGGCCCGTCTCACCGACGGAATAGGGCGGGAAGTTGTAGTGCAGCAGGAAGGTTTCCTTGCGGGTGCCTTCGAGCTGGTCGATGTACTGCTCGTCCTCGCCGGTGCCGAGGGTGGCCACCACGAGGGCCTGCGTTTCGCCGCGGGTGAACACGGCCGAGCCGTGGGTGCGGGGCAGAACGCCGACTTCGGACACGATCGAGCGCACGGTCTTGAGATCGCGGCCATCGATGCGGGAGCCGGTGTCGAGAATGTTCCAGCGCACGACCTTGGCCTGGGCGTCCTTGAAGACGGCCTTAACCTTCTCGGGCTCGAACTTGGCTTCGCCTTCAGCGGGGCAGAGCGCTTCGAACACCTTCGCCTTCACGGCGTCGACGGCGGTGTAGCGGTCCTGCTTCTTGGTGATCTTGTAGGCTTCGCGCAGGTCCGTCTCGGCGATTTCCAGAACGGCCTTCTCCACGTCGGAGACATCGGCCGGCTTATAGTCGCGCGGCTCCTTGGCGGCCTTCTCGGCGAGGCGGATGATGGCCTCGATCACCGGCTGGAAGTGCTTGTGGCCGAACATCACGGCGCCGAGCATCACGTCTTCCGGCAGTTCCTTGGCTTCCGACTCGACCATCAGCACGGCGTCGGCGGTGCCGGCGACCACGAGGTCAAGAACCGTCTCTTCCATTTCCTGCAGCGGCGGGTTCAGCTTGTACTGGCCGCCGATATAGCCGACGCGGGCAGCGCCCACGGGGCCCATGAAGGGCACGCCGGAGAGGGTCAGCGCAGCCGAGGCAGCGACCATGCCGACGATGTCGGGATCGTTCTCGAGATCGTGCGAGAGCACGGTCACCACGACCTGCGTGTCGTTCTTGTAGCCTTCGACGAAGAGGGGGCGGATCGGGCGGTCGATGAGGCGGGAGACCAGCGTCTCCTTCTCACTCGGACGGCCTTCGCGCTTGAAGTAGCCGCCCGGAATACGACCGGCGGCGTAGGCGCGCTCCTGGTAGTTCACCGTGAGCGGGAAGAAGTCGAAGCCGGGCTTCGGCTCCTTGGCCGAAACGACGGTGGCGAGCACGGTGGTCTCACCATAGGTGGCGATCACGGCGCCATCGGCCTGGCGGGCCATGCGGCCGGTTTCGAGCGTGAGCTTGCGCCCACCCCAGATCAGTTCTTCGCGTTGTGTATCGAACATGTTTCGTCTTTCATGACAGCAGGAGCGGGGGCTCGATGCCATGAGCAAGACGGCAAGAGGCTCGTTGGGCGGAACATGCCGCCTTTCCAAGCCTCTTGCGATCCTGCCATGGTCATCGCGTCGTCCGTCTCCTCGAAAAGGGCGCCGGGACATGTTGTTGTCTCGCCAGCGCCGGAGCGAACCTTTCGGGCCGGTCGCCCGATCCGTTCGGAAGATCCGGGGCACGATCCTTGAAGGTCCGGCCCGGAAGACCGTCCGGAGCCGTGCTCCGGACGGAAGTTCTCGCAAAAAGCCTAGCGGCGAATGCCGAGCTTCTCGATCAGCGTGCGGTAGCGGCTCTCGTCCTTCTTCTTCAGGTAGTCGAGAAGCGAACGACGCGACGACACGAGCTTCAGGAGGCCACGACGGGAGTGGTTGTCCTTGGCGTGAGTCTTGAAGTGACCGGTCAGGTTGTTGATCCGCTCGGTGAGGATCGCGACCTGCACCTCGGGGGAGCCGGTATCGCCAGTCTTCTGGGCGAATTCCTTCACAAGCGCAGTTTTGCGCTCAGCAGTAATCGACATCGCATATCCTTTCAGGTTTGCTGTTCAGTGAGACCTTGGCCTTTAAGACCTGAAGGTCGGATTCGTCCGGGAAAGGCCGGGCCGGGATGTCGTCCAGCGCGGTCTTCATATCCGTGACGTCCTCAAGGGCTCATGGCCCTCAAAGCGGGCGCACCATACACCAATTGCGGCAAAGTGCCAGAAAAATCATTTTTGCCAAGCGGGGCAATGGGATGGCTTGGCTGCGAGGAGGGTAATCGGAGCCTATCGCGGAGGGTGTCATCCCGGACGGCGAAGCCGATCCGGGATGACATGTTTTAAGCCCCGAGGTTGAACACCCGATGCGGCACCAGTTCGCCGCGCTCCACGTCGCCGACGGCCACCAGCACGCCGTTGCAGGTGGCATAGGCCTTGCCGGAGATCGGCGCATCACGGCCGCGCAGGATGATCGACTGGCCGCGCATGAGGCGGGTGGCCATGTCGCGGCTCACCGCAACGGACGAGATTTCGTCGAGAGCGGTTTCCACCGGGCGCAGGGCGGCGGCGTTGGTGGCGAGATCGTCCACCGTTACCGCATCATGCTCCGTGAAGGGGCCGACGCGCGTGCGCCGGAGCGCCGCGATATGGCCGAGGCAGCCGAGCGCGCGGCCGAGATCGCGGGCGATGGCGCGCACATAGGTGCCCTTGCCGCAATCGGCTTCGATGATAGAGCGGTTGCCATCGTGGTGTACTAAGGTGAGACGGTCGATTTCGACGGTCCGTGCCTGCAGCTCCACTACTTCGCCTCCGCGGGCGAGATCGTAGGCGCGCTCGCCCTGGATCTTGATGGCTGAGAAACGCGGCGGCACCTGCTGGATAGAGCCGGTGAAGCGCGGCAGCAGCGCCTCGATCTCGGACGGCTCCGGCAGCTTGTCCGTCTGCTCGACGATATCGCCCTCGGTGTCGTCCGTATTGGTCTCCGCGCCCCAGGCGACGGTGAACACGTAGGATTTCCGGCCGTCCATGATGAACGGCACGGTCTTGGTGGCTTCGCCCAGCGCAATCGGCAGGATGCCGGAGGCGAGGGGATCGAGCGTGCCCGCATGGCCCGCCTTCTTGGCCGAGAGCCCGCGCTTGACCACGGCGACCGCGTGCGTCGACGTCATGCCGACGCCTTTGTCGAGGATGATCCAGCCATTCACGTCGCGCTTCTTCGGGCGGTCACCTTGAGGGCGGCGGGGAGGGCGCTCGTTCTGAGGGGCGTCGGTCATGCGGTTTTCTCTGAAATTGTTTGTTGGAAGTTATCGGCGGCCATGCGGCTCTGCATAAAAGAGGCGAAAGCGTCGAAGGCTTCTGGTTGCGCGAAGGCCGCTTTGGGCAAAGCGAGAAGCGCATCGCGCTTTCTGTAGAAGATCAGATGGGCTTCCAGCCTGGCCATTCGCTCGATGCCTGCAAACGCGATGCGGGTTCTGACATGCTCGTCTGTGATGGTGAGAGCATGTCCATCGCTGGTGACGTGCAAACTCTGCGCGGGATGGAAAAGGGATTTGCGGATGCTGCGCCGCCATCCCTTTTCGAACAACATGCGAAAAGCCATGAGCCCTGCAAGACCGCCTCCAATCGTGAGAGTGGCCTTTTCCGGAAAGCTCGCCTGGAGTGCATCGAGATTCCAAAGAACGAGCCCAGCCAGACCAGCCATGACCGCGAAGGCGCCGATGCGGGACAGGACGGTGACGATGACGAGATAGGGACGATCCGGAACATGCCGCGCCAGAACCTTCATATCCGCTGGCGATGGCGTGAACCGGACATCGATGATGCCCTGCGCGGCTTTTTCGAATGCGTCAGACACGGTGGACGATCCTTCGCTCAGGCGTCCTGCTCGTCCTCATCGTCGGCTTCGGGTTTACCGGTGTCGCGCGCCACGCGCTCCGAGCGTAGCAGCGCATCGATTCGCGCGGCCTCGTCGAAGCTCTCGTCGCGGCGGAAGCGCAGGTCGGGCGCGAATTTCAGGTTCACGCGGCGGGCGACTTCCTGGCGCAGGTGCTTCTTGTTCTTCTCCAGCGCCTTGATCACCGCATCCTCGTCCTTGCCGCCGAGCGGCATGACATAGGCGGTGGCGAGCTTGAGATCCGGCGACATGCGCACTTCGGGGATTGTGATGACGTTCTTGGTCAGCACGTCGTCCTGCAAATCGCCGCGCGAGAGCACCTCGGCGAGAGCGTGACGGATGATTTCAGCCACGCGCTGCTGTCGCTGCGAGGGGCCGGTGGTTTGTTCGAAACGTTTTGCCATTGTCATTTCTCCGGGATCGGACCGGATCCTTCAAAAAAATCGTGGCCGGGAATAACCCGGCCACGATGATGAATGTTTCAGGCCTGAGGATCGATCAGGCGTGAGGCGGCCAGAGCATCGTACGGAAAAGTGGATTCCGGTTTTCCGGTCCGAACGATGCTCTGCTTTTAAAGCTAAGCATCAAATGGAGCCCAAAAGTGGTGTCCACTTTTGGGTTCGATGCTTAGAGCGTCCGCTTCACTTCCTCGACGCGGTAGCACTCGATCAGATCGCCTGCGCGCATGTCCTGGTAGTTCTCGAAGGACATACCGCATTCCTGACCGGAGGTGACCTCGCGGGCATCGTCCTTGAAGCGCTTGAGCTGAGCCAGCTTGCCTTCATGGATGACCACGTTGTCGCGGATGAGGCGGACGTGAGCGCCGCGCTGGACCACGCCGTCGAGGACGCGGCAGCCTGCGATCTTGCCGACCTTGGACACGTTGAACACCTCAAGGATCTGCGCTTCGCCCAGGCGCTCTTCGCGCAGGGTCGGAGCCAGCAGTCCGGACATCGCCGCCTTCACGTCATCCACGAGGTCGTAGATGATGTTGTAGTAGCGGATCTCGATGCCGGCACGCTCGGCGGATTCGCGTGCTTCCTTGTGGGCGCGCACGTTGAAGCCGAGGATGATGGCGCCGGAGGCTTCAGCCAGCGTGACATCGGATTCGGAGATACCGCCGACGCCGGTCTGGATGATGCGGGCGCCGACTTCCTCGTTGCCGACCTTCTCGAGAGCGCCGGTAATGGCTTCCGCCGAACCCTGCACGTCGGCACGGATGACGAGCGGGAACTCCTTGCGGCCGGCTCCGGCCTTCAAGTCGCGCATCATGTCGACCAGGGTGCGGCCGGCCGAGCCCATGCGGGCAGCGGCGCGTTCGCGCTTCTGGCGGGTGCGGTACTCGGTGACCTCGCGGGCACGGGCTTCGGATTCGACCACCGCGACGCGGTCGCCCGCTTCCGGCGTGCCGTTGAAGCCAAGCACCTCGACCGGAACCGAGGGACCGGCTTCCTTCGTGTTGGCGCCGAGATCGTTGATCAGGGCGCGCACGCGGCCCCATTCGGCGCCTGCCACCACGATGTCGCCGGTGCGCAGCGTGCCGCGCTGGACGAGAACCGTGGCCACCGGACCACGGCCGCGATCGAGCTTGGCTTCGATGACGGTACCTTCGGCCGAACGCTCGGGGTTCGCCTTGAGGTCCAGGATTTCCGACTGGAGCTGGAGACCTTCGAGCAGGGTTTCGAGGCCCTGGCCGGTCTTGGCGGAGACCTCGAATTCGAGGGTCTCGCCGCCTAAGGATTCCACGACGATCGAGTGCTGGAGCAGCTCGGTGCGTACCCGCTGCGGGTTCGCGTCGGGCTTGTCCACCTTGTTGATCGCCACGATCAGCGGCACGCCGGCTGCCTGGGCGTGGTTGATCGCCTCGATGGTCTGCGGCATGACGCCGTCATCGGCGGCCACCACGAGCACGACGATATCCGTCACCTTGGCGCCGCGGGCGCGCATGGCGGTGAAGGCGGCGTGGCCGGGGGTGTCGATGAAGGTGATCTTGCCGCCGAGCGGCGAGGTCACCTGATAGGCGCCGATATGCTGCGTGATGCCGCCGGCTTCGCCGGAAACCACGTTGGTCTTGCGGATCGCATCGAGCAGCGAGGTCTTGCCGTGATCGACGTGGCCCATGATGGTGACCACCGGCGGACGGGACGACAGGTTGTCATCCATATCCGGCGTGTCGAACAGGCCTTCCTCGACGTCCGATTCCGCGACGCGCTTCACCGTGTGTCCGAGCTCTTCCGCGACGAGCTGCGCGGTATCGGCATCGATCACGTCGGTGATCTTGTGCATCTGTCCCTGCTTCATCAGGAACTTGATCACGTCCACGGCGCGCTCCGACATGCGGTTGGCGAGCTCTTGGATGGTGATCGTCTCGGGAATCGTCACCTCGCGGGCGATCTTTTCCTTCTGCTCCACCTGGCGGTGGCCCATCAGACGCTGGTTGCGGCGGCGGAAGGCCGCGAGCGAGCGGGTGCGCTCGTCGTCGCCCGAGGTCGCCGTTGCAAGCGTCAGGCGGCCACGGCGGCGCTCCTCACCGGGAGCGGCCTTGGGCGTCTTGGGAGCGGCAACG
Organism: Microvirga sp. 2YAF29; assembly: GCF_052114605.1. Taxonomy (NCBI): domain Bacteria; kingdom Pseudomonadati; phylum Pseudomonadota; class Alphaproteobacteria; order Hyphomicrobiales; family Methylobacteriaceae; genus Microvirga; species Microvirga sp. 2YAF29. The sequence continues at coordinate 267,602 of NZ_JBFRFB010000005.1, read as the reverse complement.
GGCTTCGCAGGCGTGCCGGGACGACGAACCGTGCGCGGTGCCTCATCATCGTCGATCTCGACGGCGGGGCCACGGGTCGCGACCGGAGCAGCGGTGCGGGTGTTGGGTTTAGCCGTCGACGGATCCGGAATAGCCGGGGCCGCGGGGCGTGCCATATGGTTCAAGCTCGGCGGACGGCCACCTGTAGTGCCGCCACCGCTGCGCGGGCCGCTGAAGCCGCCGGGACGGCCTTCACGCGGACCATCGGACCGGAAGCCACCGGGGCGGCCTTCACCGCGCGGGCCGCCTTCAGAGCGGAAACCACCAGCGGGACGGCCTTCACGTGGGCCATCGGACCGGAAACCGCCGGGGCGGCCTTCGCCGCGCGGACCGCCTTCCGAGCGGAAGCCGCCCGAGCGCGGGCCTTCGCTGCGAGGACCGTCGCCACGCGGACCATCCTGGCGGAAGCCGCCGGGGCGACCTTCGCGCGGACCGTCCTGGCGCGGGGCCGGGCCACGATCGCGAGCTTGCGCGGGAGCGGGAGCCGCTTCATCGCCAAGGCGACGGCGGGCTTCCTCTTCGGCGCGGCGCTTGTGCTCGGCTTCCTGACGGCGGCGCTCGTCTTCTTCCTGCTTGCGGGCTTCGGCGGCGACGCGGTCCTTGGCTTCGGCGGCCTCGCGCTCGGCGCGTCGGACCACTTCCTCAGCCTGGCGCTTGCGGTCTTCCTCATCGCGACGGCGGGAATCGGCCAGCGCGTTCATGCGGGCATCGCGCTCCTGATCGGAGAGCGTCTGCAGCACCACGCCCGACCGGGGCGCATTAGAGGAGGCGCCGCGTTGCGGGCGTCCGCCTTGTGCGGGCGCCGCGGGTTTTGCAGCAGGTGCCGGCGCAGCTGCCTTCGGCGCGGCAGCGGGAGCTGCAGCCTGGGGGGCCACCGGCTTTTCATCCTTGGCCCCCGTGGGGCCAACGGCAGGGCGACGCTTGACCGTCTCGACCACGACCGCCTTCGAGCGGCCATGGGAGAAGCTTTGGCGCACCGTGCCTTGCTCGACGGGGCGCTTCAGAGACAGCGTCTTGGACGACACATGGAGAGTCTTATCGCCCTGGTTTTTGGTATCAGTCATTCCGCCTCAGTTCCTGCGGGTTTCAAAATCGTGGGTTCGCCGGTCTCGTTTCCGAGGCCAGATGGGTCGGCGCCGATGCCGCAATAGGTACGGTAGCGATGCCAGCGGTTCAGAAAGCCGTCGCTCCCAGCGCCCGCGACGAGGGCAGCATGTATCACATGAGACCGGCCTAATGCCAAATCCAATTCGTCAATCGACAATACTTGGATGACCGGAAAGCTAGATATTGCCTCACCGAGGCGTTTTCGCAACGGGTTTGCCAATTTTCTTCGCCCATCTTCGGCCGCCTCTACGGCATGAATAAGGGCAACGATGGGCTTAACCGTGATTGCGGCCTCGACTTTCTGGAATCCAGTAATCACGTTGCCCGCCTTGTTGGCGAGCGCCAGGCCCTGCCTCACGTCGTCGCGGAGGACGCGCTCGATATCGTCGGACAGGGTCTCCGAGGTTTTGGCCTCGGTCTTGAAGGCGCGGGAGAAAAGGCGGCGCTTGACCGCCTGCTCCACCATGTCGCGGCGGGCGGTGACCCAAACGCCGCGACCCGGCAGCTTGTGACGCAGATCGGGAACGACTTGGCTGTCGGGCCCGAGGACAAAGCGGATCAGCTCCGCGGGGCTTTGAGCCTCGCGGGTGATGATGCAGGTGCGCTCCGGTTCATGCCGCGGCACGGGTGCTGACCTCGCTTTGCCATTGTCCGGTTAAGAAGGCTGAGCCTCGGTCTCGGCCTCGTCGGCCGATTCCTCGGTTTCCACCATTTCTTCCGGCGCTTCGATCCAGCCAGCCTTCACGCGGGCGGCCATGACCATGGATTCGGCCTCGGCACGCGACACCTCGAAGTCATCGAGGGCGCCCTTGTAGCGGGTCGCGTCGGCGCCTTTGCCCTCCGTCCAGCCGACGAGATCGTCGGTGGCGCAGCCGGCAAGGTCCTCGATATTTTTGATGTCGTTCTCGCCGAAGGCCACGAGCATGGCCGTGGTGACGCCATCGATCTCTTTCAGGTCGTCCTCGACGCCCAGCTCCGTACGGCGGGCTTCGTTCTCGGCCTCGATGCGGGCCAGGTATTCGCGGGCACGCTCCTGGATCTCGCCTGCGGTGTCCTCGTCGAAGCCTTCGATGGAAGCGACTTCGCCGGAATCCACGTAGGCGATTTCCTCGACCGAACGGAAACCCTCGGAGGCGAGCAATTGGCCCACCACCTCGTCCACGTCGAGAGCGTTCATGAACAGATCGGTGCGCTCGGCGAATTCCTTCTGACGGCGCTCTGATTCCTCGGCTTCGGTGAGGATGTCGATGTCCCAGCCCGTGAGCTGCGAGGCCAGACGCACGTTCTGGCCACGGCGGCCGATGGCGAGCGAGAGCTGGTCGTCGGGCACCACCACCTCGATGCGGTCGGCTTCCTCGTCGAGCACCACCTTGACCACTTCGGCAGGCTGGAGCGCGTTGACGATGAAGGTCGCCTGATCTGGGGACCACGGAATGATGTCGATCTTTTCGCCCTGCAATTCGCCGACGACGGCCTGCACGCGCGAGCCGCGCATGCCGACGCAGGCGCCGACGGGATCGATGGAGGAATCGCGCGAGATCACGGCGATCTTGGCGCGGGAGCCCGGATCGCGGGCAACGGCCTGCACGGTGACGATGCCGTCATAGATCTCCGGCACTTCGGAGGCGAAGAGCTTCGACATGAACTGCGGATGCGTGCGCGACAGGAAGATCTGCGGGCCACGGGTCTCGCGGCGCACGTCGAAGAGATAGGCGCGGATGCGGTCGCCGGGGCGGAACGTCTCGCGAGGGATCAGCTCGTCGCGGCGGATGATCGCCTCGCCGCGGCCGAGATCGACGATCACGTTGCCGTATTCGACGCGCTTCACGGCGCCGTTCACGACCTCGCCGATGCGGTCCTTGTATTCCTGGTACTGACGGTCACGCTCGGCGTCGCGCACCTTCTGCACGATCACCTGCTTGGCCGACTGCGCCGCGATGCGCCCGAAATCGAAGGGGGGCAGGGTGTCTGCGATCACGTCGCCGACCTGAGCCGCCGGGTTGTGGCGCGAACGGGCGTCCGAGAGGGTGATCTCGCGGGAATCGTTCTCCATCGCGTCGTCATCGACCACGAGGAGGTGGCGCGCGAGGCGCAGCTCGCCGGTCTTCGGGTTGATCTCGGCGTGGATATCGGTCTCGGCGCCGTAGCGGGAGCGTGCGGCCTTCGCGATGGCATCCGCCATGGCGTCCAGCACGATCTGCTTGTCGATCACCTTCTCACGCGCGACCGCATCGGCGATCTGCAAGAGCTCAAGCCTGTTGGCGCTAACAGCCATCGAGGTCACTCCTTAGTTCGGTTTCGTATCGGATGGGTCGTTGTCCTGTTCAGGCGCTTCCACCACATCCGTGTCTTCATCAAGATCGTCCGTGGTCGGCGCCGTTCCCCGGCGCAGCGATTCACGGATCAGGTCGTCGGTCAGAACGAGGTGCGCTTCGCCGAGATCCGAGAGGGGAACGCGCGCGATGGGCTCGAGGCCTTCCTTCACGTCCGGCAGCTCGATCACGAGCTCGCCATTCTCGACGCCGCGCAGGAAACCGCGAAAGCGCTTGCGGCCTGCCTGAGGCACGGCCAGCTCGACCTTGGCATCGTGGCCGGTCCAGCGCTCGAAGTCGCTGGCACGCACGAGCGGGCGGTCGATGCCCGGCGAGGAAACTTCGAGATAATAGGCGGTGGAGATCGGATCCTCGAGGTCGAGCACCGGCGAAACGGCGCGGCTGACGGTCTCGCAATCGCTGACCGCCATGGTGCCGTCCGGCCTCTCGGCCATGATCTGCACGGTGCAGCCGTTCTCGCCGGTGACCTTCACCCGCACGAGATTGAAGCCCAGATCCTCGATCACGGGTTCCACGATGGCGGCCACACGGGCAGCAACGCCGTTTTCCGTTATCAGCCGCTTGTCGCGTTCGTTCGTCATGATTCTCCAAAGCTCCGGCATTCAAGCAATAAAAAAGAGCGGACCCGGCGGGGCCCACTCTCGAACGGCAGCTTAACGCTGCAACCAGAGCTGACGGCGAAAGATATAGCTCCACAAGGCTAAAAACGCAAGAGTTGTGTCGGACGTGCCGGTCCAGCCACTTTGCCGCTGCTCCGGAATAACCCTCAATCGCGGCCAAGCTCCGGTTATGCTAGAAATCCTGGGTATTGGAGGGCCTGTCTTGAAGCTGTCCCGCGTGCTCCTTGCCATGGCCGTGCTGGCGGTCGCAGGAGCAGCCGTCTGGTACCTTCGCAAGCCGCGCGAGATTGCCGTGGTTCAGCCCAGCCGGGGCGATGCGGCGGAGATCGTTTATGCCACCGGCGTCGTCGAGCCGCGCACATGGGCCAAGGTAACCCCTCTCCTTCGGGAGCGGATCGTCGAGCTTTGCAACTGCGAAGGCGAGCCGGTGGAGCGCGGCGCCGTGCTGGCCCGGCTCGACAGCCGGCAGCCGGAATCGACCCTCGCCGAGCTGCGCGCCCGACATAAATCCGCGTCCTCCGATTACGACAGGGCCGTTGCCCTCGTGGAGCGCCGGGTGTCAACGGAACAGACACTGGACCGCGCCCGCAGCGAGCTGAACCAGGTCGAAGCTCTCATCGCAGGCCAGCAATCGCGTCTCGAATCCTATGTGTTGCGCGCGCCCATGAGCGGTGTCGTCCTGCGTCAGGATGGGGAGGTAGGCGAGGTGGCAGAGCCGGGAACCGTGCTGTTCTGGGTGGGCGAGCCCAAGCCGCTCCAGATCGAGGCCGACGTGAACGAGGAAGACATCCCCCGGGTCACGGTCGGCCAGCGCGCCGTCCTGAAGGCCGATGCATTCCCCGGCCAGATCCTGGAGGCCCGCGTCGAATCGATCACCCCGAAGGGCGATCCCGTCGCCAAGACGTACCGGGTGCACTTGGCCTTGCCGGATGCCACGCCCTTGCGGATCGGCATGACGGTCGAGGTGAACATCATCGTGCATGTGGTCTCCGACGCTCTTCTCGTGCCGACGAGCGCTCTTCGCGGCGAGGCCCTGTTCATCGTCGAGAACAGCATCGCCCGGCGACGGAAGGTGAAGACCGGCATTCGCGGCGCCAGCAACACGCAGATTCTGTCGGGACTGGAGGAGACCGAGCGGGTGATCGTCCCGTTTGCGGAAGAACTCGCCGACGGGGCTATTGTCAAAGAGAAGGGCCATTGAGATGCGCCTGATCCTTGACCTTGCCTTCACGCATATCGCCGGACGCGGCCGCCAGACCGTCGTGGCGACACTCGGCGTCGCGCTCGGTGTGGGTTTTTCCATCGCCATGGCGGCGCTCATGCAGGGTACGGAGAAGGATTTCATCGCCCAGCTCGTCGATACGATGCCGCATGTGCAGATCAGCGACGAGAGCCGCACGCCGCGACGCCAGCCGGCGGAAGACCTGTTTCCCGCCGTGAGCTTCGAGGGCTTGAGGCCGAAAGAGGATCGGCGCGGCATCCTCAACCCGGCTGCCGCCTTCGCTTCCCTGCGCGCCTGGGTGCCTGGCCGGATCGCGCAAAGCCTGCGCACACAGGGGGTGGCCCGCTATTCCGGCCGCGATGTGGGCGTCACGATCCTCGGCATCGAGCCTGAGGTTGAGGAAACGGTTTCCTCCGTCGCAGGCGATTTCCTTCAAGGGAGTTTCGATGCCCTGCGTGCGGGCGGCAACAACATCGTAGTGGGTGACAGGCTGGCGCAACGCCTCGGGGCATCGATCGGCACCACGATCCAGCTCGTCTCGCCCACGGGCCAGTCGCGCGGCTTCAAGATCGTCGGGCAGTTCCACACCGGCAACAATGCACGCGACGAGGGCGAGACCTATGTGCTTCTGAAGAATGCGCAGATACTCTCCGAGCGTCCCAACGCCATCAACGATATCCGGGTGCGGCTCGACGATCCTGGTGCAGCGCCGCGCGTCGCCCGTCAGGTGGAAGCGGAGATCGGCTACAAGGCAGTGCCCTGGCAGGAGGCGAACGAATCGATTCTCGAAGCGCTCGTTGTACGCAACGTGGTCATGTACACGGTCGTCGGCGCAATCCTGCTCGTGGCAGGCTTCGGCATCTACAACATCATCTCCACCATCACGCATGAGAAGGCGCGCGACATCGCGATCCTCAAGTCTCTCGGTTTCACGCAAGGCAACATGCGGCGATTGTTTCTGATGGAGGGGCTGGCGCTCGGCTTTGCCGGTTCCGTGGCCGGTTGGATAATTGGCTTCCTGCTCTGCCTGGCCCTGTCCCAGGTGGAGTTCAAGGTGTCGGGCGCCGGCATCGGCCGGGAATTGACGCGCCTTCCCCTGTTCTGGAGCCCCTGGCACTATGTGATCGCCTCGCTTTTCGCGCTCATCGCGGCGGGAGTAGCGGGCTATCTTCCCGCCCGTCAGGCAGCCAGGCTCAATCCGGTCGACATCATTCGGGGCGCTACATGACCGCGCTCATCGAAGCCGAAAACCTGACACGCATCCTGCCGGCCATCGTCCCCGTGACGCTGGTGCGCGATGTGTCGTTCACAATCGGAGAGAAGGAGCTCATCGCGATCACCGGTCCCTCCGGTTCAGGTAAATCCTCGCTTCTCTACTTGCTCGGGCTTCTCGACCGCCCGACCAGCGGCACGCTGCGGATTGCCGGTCAGGATACCTCGCGCCTCGATGACGACGAACTCGCCCGCATGCGCTTGGACCTGCTCGGCTTCGTCTTTCAGTTCCACTTCCTGCTGCCGGAATTCAGCGTGCTCGGCAACGTGGAGCTGCCGATGCGCAAGGCGGGACGCCTGTCCTCGTGTGAGATGCGGGAGCGTGCCACGGGATTGCTGGAGGATCTCGGACTGGCCGGTCATCTCGACAAGCGGCCGGATCAGCTGTCAGGCGGTCAGCGCCAGCGTGTCGCCGTCGCCCGGGCGCTCGCCAACGATCCTCGCGTCGTGCTCGCCGACGAGCCGACCGGCAGCCTCGACAGCAAAAGCTCGGAACAGGTCTTCGTCATCCTCAAGGATCTCGTGCACAAGCGCGGCAAGACCGTGATCGCCGTCACGCACGATCTCGACATTGCAGCCCGTATGGACCGGCGCATTCATCTGGTGGATGGAATGGTCGTCAGCGACGAGCGGATGACTCAAGGCGTGGCTTGAACACGCACCATCGTCAGGTAGCTCGGCACGCGGCCCTCGCGGATCGCCTTCGCCTCGTAGCGGGTGCCGGGCCAGCCTTCATAAGCGTTTCGCCAATCGTCGGCGCGGGCGGCGGTCCAGCAGAAATGGTCTGAGCGCATGACGCGGGCAAGCACCCAGCCGATGTAATCGTCGATGTCGCTGGCAAAGCGCAGCTCCGCACCCGGCTTCATGACGCGGGCAAGCTCGACGAGCATCTCGTCCGACACCAGACGGCGCTTGCGCTGGCGGCGCTTCGGCCAGGGGTCGGGATAGAGAATGTAGACGCGGTCGAAGGAATTGTCCGGCAGGGTCGGCAGCAGCTTGGTGACGTCGTCGTCCCAGACGCGGATATTGCCGAGCTTTTCATGCTCCACGGCGGCGAGAAGCTTCGCCATGCCGTTCACGAAGGGCTCGCAGCCGATGAAATTGACGTCGGGATGGGAGCGGGCCTGGTGAGCCAGATGTTCACCGCCGCCGAAGCCGATCTCAAGCCAAGTTTCGCGCGCATCTGTGTTCGGGAACTGGCTGGAGGGCGCGCTGCCCGGGATCGTGCGGATCGCGGGCAGCAGATTATGGACGAGATCGTCCTGGCCTGCGCGAAGCTTCTTGCCTTTCCGGCGCCCGAAGAAGGCGCCGGTTTGTTCGGGAGCTTCGCTCATAGAAGATTTCTCCTAAGTGGGCACGATCCTCTCAGAAAACCGGTGCCCACTTTTTCGGATCAGGTCCTTACCGGAACGCCGCCTTGAGGCTGTCGGCGAGGTCCGTGCGCTCCCAGGAGAAGCCGCCGTCAGCTTGCGGCGCGCGGCCGAAATGGCCGTAAGCGGAGGTGCGGGCATAGATCGGCTTGTTGAGGCCGAGATGCGTGCGGATGCCGCGGGGCGAGAGGTCCATGACGTCCATGAGAACCGCTTCGAGCTTGTCCTCGGCGATCTTTCCAGTGCCGTGCAGGTCCACGTAGATCGAGAGGGGCTTCGCCACGCCGATGGCGTAGGAGAGCTGCAGGGTGCAGTTTTCGGCAAGGCCTGCGGCCACCACGTTCTTGGCCAGGTAGCGGGCTGCATAGGCGGCCGAGCGGTCCACCTTGGTCGGGTCCTTGCCCGAGAAGGCGCCGCCGCCATGGGGGGCTGCACCGCCATAGGTGTCCACGATGATCTTGCGACCGGTGAGGCCGCAATCGCCGTCGGGACCGCCGATCACGAACTTGCCGGTGGGGTTCACGTGCCAGATGGTCTGGGACGAGATCCAGCCTTCCGGCAGGGTCTTGCGGATATAGGGCTCGACGATCTTGCGCACGTCGTCCGACGACAGATTCTCGTCCAGGTGCTGCGTCGACAGAACGATCTGCGTGACGCCGACCGGCTTGCCGTTCTCGTAACGCACCGTAACCTGGCTCTTGGCGTCGGGCCCGAGCTTGGCGGCATCGCCGGTCTTCGCCTTGCGGGCGACGTTCAGGTTTTCGAGGATCTTGTGGGCGTAGTAGATCGGCGCCGGCATGAGCTCGGGTGTCTCGTTGCAGGCATAGCCGAACATGATGCCCTGGTCGCCCGCGCCTTCGTCCTTGTTGCCGGACGCGTCCACGCCCTGGGCGATATGCGCCGACTGGGCATGCAGGTAGACGTCGATCTCGGCGTTCTTCCAGTGGAAGCCTTCCTGCTCGTAGCCAATATCCTTGATGGCATCGCGGGCGAGCTCGATCACCTTGTCCTTATTGATCGAATCGGGACCGCGCACCTCACCGGCGATGACCACGCGGTTGGTGGTGGCGAGCGTCTCGCAGGCTACGCGAGCCTCGGGCTCCGCGGCGAGATAAGCATCGACGACGGCATCCGAAATCCGGTCGCAGACCTTGTCCGGATGGCCTTCGGAGACCGATTCACTGGTGAAAAGATAGCTGGAGCGGCGCACGATAGAATTCCTTCGAGGCAGATAGGATAGCTATGCCTACCGGTTCTGTAGGCTTCTTTTGCCATGCTCATGCCGCAGCCTTAAAGAAAGGTCAAGCGAACGCGTTCTTTATGAAGAACGCTCTTCTTCGTTTTCCTGGGCCGCGAGAGCCGCGACCAATTGAACGATGCTTTTGCGAACCTTGGCGTTCTTGATGCCGGTGAAGGTTCTGATCAGCTGAAGACCTTCCGGCGTGGACATTACATCCGAGATATAGGGAGCGGATTCTTCCTCCGCAAAGCCCGTATCGATTTTGACGCTCTTGATACCGTTGAAGAAGAAGTCGATTCCAACACCGAGGATCTTGGCGATATCGACGAGGCGACCAACGCTGATCCGGTTGGTGCCTTTTTCATACTTCTGGACCTGCTGAAACGTAAGGCCAAGCATATCGCCAAGTTTTTCTTGGCTCATGCCAATCGAGATCCTGCGCATACGCACGCGTGTCCCGATCTCCACATCGATTGAGCTGGTCGATTTCTTCATAACTCACGCTTTCTTGCCGAAGCTGACGTAGCGTCGAGTCATCATTACCCTATACTACAAAGGACCGCTGCTTTCGACCTACAATTAAAGCCATTAAGCAGACGGCAAGCGTGGCCGTCAAAGAAAACATTGCGAATTTCGAATAAACTGTCGGTGAAGACGCAACCGGTAACTTTACATCTATAACGCCTTCAACCCCAAGTGGAAGACTGTCCACAATACGACCATATGAATCGATCATTGCAGAGATTCCGGTGTTCGCAGCTCTGACTAAAGGCAGACCTTCCTCTACGGAACGTAGGCGTGCCTGAGCAAAGTGTTGGTAAGGTCCCGGCGTCTGGCCGAACCATGCGTCGTTGGTGACGTTGAGGATGAGGTTCGGGCGCGGCCCTTCGGGCAAGATGTCGCCAGGAAAAATCGCCTCGTAGCATATCGTCGCAGCCACCGGCGGCAGGCCGGGAATGGTCAGCGGCACGCGACGCTCACTTGGCTCGAAGCCGCCGGGGATCTGCACGAACTGGCGCAGGCCCACCACCCGGATCAGGGTGTCGAGGAATTTCGGCACATATTCCCCGAAGGGCACTAGGTGCACCTTGTCATAGGCGCCGAGGATCGTGCCGCGATCGTCGATGACCTGGATCGCGTTGAAGAACTTGCCCACGGCTTCGCCCGGCAGCGGCTCATCCATGCGCGCGGCGCCGGTGATCAGGACGGACCCCGGCTCCAGAAGACCGCCGATCTGAGCAAGCGAGGCAGGATCGCGATGGAGCAGGAAGGGAAAGGCGGATTCGGGCCAGACGAGATGGGTTGCACCGGCAAGGCCCATACCGTCGCGCGCCTGGCTCGCGCTGATCGTCAGGTAGCGGCGCATGATGGCGTCGCGGTTGCGCGGATTGAATTTCGCGTCCTGCGGAAGGTTCGGCTGCATGATGCGGAAGCGCACGTTCTCGACCGTGGCCGAGGGTTCGGACGGGATGCGCCAGATTCCGAACCCGGCCATGATGCCTATGGCAAGCAGCGCCAAGACAGGCGACATCCAGCGCTCGCGCCGGGTGCGCCCGGTCAGGAGCAGGGTAGGCGCGGCGCAGATCGCTATCGCGATAAAGGTCAGGCCATAGAGGCCGACGAGAGACGCGCTCTGCATGAGCCAGAGATTCTGACCGAGCGCCATGCCGGGGCTGTTCCAGGGAAAGCCGGTAAAAAGATGCCCTCGCATGACTTCGCTGACGGTCAGGCCGAAGCTGAGGGCGAATACGCGGGAGGCATCGGGCAGCCAGAGCAGGCGCGCCAGGGCGAAACCGAAGGCGGGAAAGAACGCGAGCACCGCCGGCAGGCCCAGCACGCCCAAGGGCAGGGCCCAGGCGAATTGGTCGGCCTCCACGAGGAAAGCCGCGCCCAGCCACCAGAGCCCGGCGACGAAATAGCCGAATCCCCAGAACCAGCCGATGAAGGCGGCCGCTTTCACGGGTGCCCAGCGCGACGCTCCGCTCTTGGCGGTGCCGTCCATCAGCAGGATTACGGGGATCAAAGACAGGGCGAGTGCGGCGAGAAAACCGAAGGGCGGCATCGCGAGCGCGCCGACGGCCCCGGCCACAAAGCCCAGGAGCCAGCGGCGCCATCCCCGGGCGAGGATGACGCGATCGGCAAGGGAGATCATTCGGCGGCGGCGTTATGGGGCGGCGGCAGGAGAGGAACCTCCACGGAGGTCGAGTCCATGTTCCGCTGCAGGATGCGCAGGCGCTTCACCCGGCGGGGATCCGCGTCGAGAACCTCGAATTCTAGGCCGTTCGGTCCCTCGATCACCTCGCTTCGGGACGGCACGCGTCCGGCGACCGTGACGATGAAGCCGCCGATCGTGTCGATGTCCTCGGCACCTTCCTCACCGGAGAGATCGACGCCGAGCATCTCCATGATCTCTTCGAGGCTGGCGCGGGCATCGGCGATATAGGTGCCGTCGGCCGCTTTCACGATGGTGATCGTGGCGTCGACATCGTGTTCGTCCTCGATATCGCCCACCACCATCTCCACGAGGTCCTCGATGGAGACAAGGCCGTCCGTGCCGCCGTATTCGTCGATCACGAGGGCCATGTGGGTGCGGGTCGCCTGCATGCGCACCAGAAGGTCGATGGCGGGCATGGAGCGCGGCACGAAGAGGACGGGGCGCAGGATATTGGCGGAGGCCAACAACATGGAGAGATCGATCTGGCCGAGGCTCGGCGGAGGCGTCTCGTCGGTCGAGCCCGATTCCGAGGCGCCGCTGTCGGCGCGCATGGCAATGAAATCGAGGAAGTCGCGGATATGGACCATGCCCTTCGGATCATCGAGGGTCTCGCCATAGACCGGAAGACGGGAATGTCCGGCGGTGCGGAAGAGGTTCAAAAGCTCGCCGAGATTGGTGTCGGCGGCTACCGCGACGATGTCGGCCCGTGGCACCATCGCGTCTTCCACCCGGATGCGGTGGAAGGACAGCACGTTCTTGAGCATCGCCCTTTCCCGGGGCGAAAAGTCCGTGTCCTCGACGGATTCCTCGAGGGCATCCTCAAGATCATGACGGATGGATTCGCGGGGTTTGAGGCCCAGCCGGGTCAGCACCCGGTCGTACCAATGGTCGCGTGTATCGTCTGTCTCGCTGCTAGGTCGGACAGGGCGTTCGCTACGACTTCGATCTTCGTTCATATCTGTTTGAATTCAGCCCGAGCGTCAGCCGCTCATGCTGCCATATCGCGATAAGGGTCGGCGATGCCAAGGGTGGCGAGCGCCTTTACCTCGAGAGCTTCCATGATTTCCGCCTCCGCCTCGACCTCGTGGTCGTAGCCGAGAAGATGCAGGACTCCATGAACGATCAAATGGACAAAATGATGCGCAAGCTCCTTGGATTCCTCCTCGGATTCGCGCACCAGTGTCTCGTAAGCTAAAGCAATATCGCCCAAATGGCGAGGCCCTGTCGCACCGGGCATTTCAGGCGCCGGGAAGGACAGCACGTTGGTCGGCTTGTCCTTGGCCCGCCAGTCGCGGTTCAACTCCCGGATATGCGTATCGTCGGTAAGCATGACCGTCGCCTCGAAATCACCGGCGGCCTCATAGGTGACGGCAAGCGCCGCCGAGGCCGCTTTCCGGGCAAGGCCCTCCGCGTCCGGGATCGTCTCCCAGTCGCCCTCCTCGATCATGATGTCGATCTCGATCACGGCCTGAAATTCCGATCCCGGTAAGAGGTTTCCTGAGGTGGATTGTTGCGGAAGTCGGTGTCGTAGGCCGCTACGATGCGACGCACGAGGTCGTGGCGCACAACGTCGCCTTCCTTGAAGGTGACGCGGGAGATGCCCTCGACTTCCTGCAGGATGCGCACGGCTTCCACGAGACCGGACTTCTGGCCCGGCGGCAGGTCGATCTGCGTCGGGTCGCCGGTGATGATCATGCGCGAGCCCTCGCCGAGACGGGTCAGGAACATCTTCATCTGCATGGTGGTGGTGTTCTGGGCCTCGTCCAGCAGAACCAGTGCGTTGGTGAGCGTGCGCCCGCGCATGAAGGCGAGCGGCGCGATCTCGATCATGCCGGTCTGGAGGCCCCGGTCCACATGGCGCGCTTCCATGAAGTCGTAGAGAGCGTCGTAGATCGGGCGCAGATAAGGATCGACCTTCTCGCGCAAATCGCCGGGCAGGAAGCCTAGGCGCTCGCCCGCTTCCACGGCCGGACGAGAGATGATGAGGCGGTCCACCTGACCGGCTTCGAGCAGCGAGACGGCATAGCCGACCGCAAGCCAGGTCTTGCCAGTACCGGCAGGGCCTTCCGCGAAGGTCAGCTCGTTCTGCTTGAGCGCCTTGATATAGGTGTTCTGCGCCGCGTTGCGGGCGCGCACCGGACCGCGCTTGCGGGTGGAGATATGGTCGAAGGCGGAGAGGCCCGGAGCCGGGGCTTCCTCGGGAGAGAACAGGGAACCTTGAAGGGTAGCTTCGTGGATGGTGCCGTCTACGTCGCCGGTGCCCATGGGGCCGCCCTGGCGGGCCCGGTCATACAGGCTTTCGAGAACGCGCCGGGCCATCTCGGTCGATTCGGGTGTGCCCTTCACGGTGACCCGATTGCCATTGGCGACGGCGGCCACGTTCAGGCGGCGCTCCAGATGCGCGAGATTCTGGTCGTATTGCCCGAAGACTAGGCTGGCGAGGCGGTTGTCGTCGAAGGTGAGGATGATTTCCGCCTCTTCCTCGACGCCTGGATGCGAAGTGCTGGGGGATCTGCCCTTTTGCGCTCGTGCGGTCGCGTTGTCCGCTGGCCTCAAATGCCTCTCCTTTGTTTTTCGCGGCGGGGATGCCACGAAAGAAAACTCTCTTCGCAGGAGAAAGTGTCAGGCCGCGGCCTGGGAGCCTGGCTCGACCACTTCCCCGAACAAGCTGTTGGTGCTTGTCTGCGTGATCCGCACCGTCACGATATCACCAATCCGGTGGCTGTCGCTGTCAAACTGCACAGGTTGCATATAGGGCGACTTGCCGGCCATCTGGCCCGGGTAACGACCCGGCTTCTCCAAGAGAACGTCCAGAGTCTGACCAACGGTTCCGTGATTGAAAGCCTGTCTTTGGGTTTCCAACAGATTTTGCAGGCGCGCCAGCCGCTCGGACTTCACAGCCTCGGAAACCTGGGTTTCGATCTCCGCCGCGGGCGTGCCGGGGCGGGGGCTGTACTTGAACGAGAAGGAGCTGGCAAAGCCCACATCGGCGATAAGCCTCATGGTGTCCTCGAATTCTTCATCCGTCTCGCCGGGGAAGCCGACGATGAAGTCGGAGGACAGGGCAAGATTCGGCTGCACGGCGCGAACACGCTCGATCACGCGGCGGTATTCGTCGCCCGTATGCTTGCGGTTCATCACGTCGAGAATGCGGTCGGAGCCGGACTGCACGGGCAAGTGCAGATAGGGCATGACGGCAGGAATATCGCGATGGGCGGCGATCAGCTCCTCGTCCATGTCACGCGGATGGCTCGTCATGTAGCGAAGCCGCACGATGCCGGGGATATCGGCCAGGCGATGGAGCAGGCGGCCGAGCGTCCATACGAGCCCGTCCGGCCCCTCGCCGTGATAGGCGTTCACATTCTGCCCGATCAGCGTCAGTTCGCGCACGCCCGCATCGGCGAGACGCAGCGCTTCGTCCACGATCTTGGCGACAGGGCGCGAGACCTCGGCGCCGCGGGTATAGGGCACCACGCAGAAGGTACAGAACTTGTCGCAACCCTCCTGAATCGTCAGGAAGGCCGAGACGCCACGGCTCTGGGTGCGGGCCTTGGTCGGGGCGGGCAGGTGGTCGAACTTGTCCTCGATGGGAAATTCCGTATCGACCACGCGCTCCGAGCGGGGCTTTTTCAGAAGCTGGGGCAGGTTGTGATAGTTCTGCGGGCCGACCACCACGTCCACGGCGGGCGCGCGGCGCAGAATTTCTTTACCTTCGGCCTGGGCGACGCAGCCCGCGACCACGACCTTGATCTCCTGCCCTTGCGCCTCGCGCTCCTGCTTCATCTCGCGCACGCGGCCCAGTTCCGAATAGACCTTCTCGGCGGCCTTTTCGCGGATATGGCAGGTGTTGAGGATGACGAGGTCAGCCTCCTCCATGGCCTTGGTCTCGGCATAGCCTTCAGTCGCCAGCATGTCCGCCATGCGCTCGGCATCGTAGACGTTCATCTGGCAGCCATAGGATTTGACGAAGACTTTTTTCACGAGACCGGCCTGTCTGCTGTCGGAGAAATCAGGCGCCCTTTTAAGCCTTTTGTTCTCCCAAGAGAATAGCGGCTGTTTGGCTCAATCGCGGAAGCGGTTCGCGTATGGGTCATCCCGGACGGAGCGAAGCGGAGATCCGGGATCGGATTCAGGGTGTGGCGCCCCTCTGTCATTCCGGGGCGAGTGGTAGCGAGAGCCCGGAACCCATAACCACGACGATTGCAGCATAGAGTGGGACGCTTCTCACCACTTTCTGAACCACAAGTGTTTATGGGTTTCCACACCTGCGGCGCCCCGGAATGACAAAGGGGCTGAGCTTACACCGCCCGGGATGACGATTCTCTCCTGCTAATCCCGGAACGCGCCTTCGACCGGCGCTGAAATCTCCCGGTCGGCCTGGAGGATCGCGGCGCTGACTTCGGCGAAAGCCGGGCGCTCGGCGAGGCGGGTGTACCAAGCCGCGAGAGCCGGGTAGGGTTTCAACGAAGGACCACCGAGGCGGCGAACCCAGAACACGGCCATGAAAGCGGCGATATCGGCGGCGGAAAACGTGCCGCAGAGATAAGGCTTGTCCGACAGCGCGCGTTCAAGGGTAGCGAAATGGCCTGCGATAGCAGGCTCGGCCTCCCTGGCCTTCGCCTCGTTCGCGAGAAAGCGCGGATCGTTTACCTCGTGCGGCTCCGTCCGGTGCATCAGGGGGCGGAAGGAGGCCAGCATCACCTCGTCGGCGAAGACATCGAGCAGGCGGCAGCGTGCCCGCTCCTTCGGCTCCTTCGGGAAGAGAGGCGGCGTGGGATAGGCATCCTCCAGATATTCCACGATCACGGTGGAATCGTAGAGCACGAGGCCATCACCCACGAAGACGGGCACCTGCCCTTTCGGATTGGCGGTGAGCACCGCCGGGTCCTTCGGGCTGTAGCCCTCGGTCTGGCTGAAGGGGACCTGGATGCGCTCGAAGGAAAGCCCCTTCTCATGCAGGGCGATTTCGACCTTGCGTGAGAAGAGGCTGACAGCGCCGGAATAAAGCTTCATCGTCGATCTTTCTGGCAGGATCAGGAGTTTTCCCAGAAGGCGCCATTCAAGCCGTCCACATCGGCCTTGGACAAGCCCATATCTGCCAGATCGCGGTCGTTCATGCGGTAAAGCTCGCGGCTGGATGAGCGGTTGTCGAGCCAGTATTCGAAGCGGAGAAGATAGTCGAGCATCGTCGTCTTCCTTTCGGGCTTGGCCCTTGCGAACCCAAGATTTACTGTGGCGTATCCGGTTGCCATGGCAGGCCTCCATCAGAGGTGTGTTTCTATGAGAGAAGGATGCTCCTGAAGGGGCTGCCGAGCAAACGAGAAGTCCTTGCCTGTTGCCCAAGCTCAACTTGGGCAAATCGATCTTTAGGGAAGCTCATGGCCCGCCGCCGACTGCCACCGCTCAATGCTCTTCGCGCTTTCGAGGCGGCCGCCCGTCATCTCAGTTTCGAAAAGGCCGGCGACGAAATCGCCGTCACTGCGAGCGCGGTCGGCCAGCAGATCAAGTCCTTGGAGGACTGGATCGGGCGGCCGTTATTCGTGCGCCTTCCAGCTAAGGGCGTGGCGCTGACTTCGCTTGGCCAGCGCTATGCCAATGCCGTCACCGACACGCTCAACCGGCTCGATGAGGCGACCGCGCAGGCGCTGAGACCTGAGAATTCCCACGTGGTCACCGTCAGCGTCATGCCGAGCCTCGCCACGAACTGGCTCATCCCGAGGCTCGGCGCGTTCCGGGAGCGCGAGCCCGAGATCGACGTGCGCGTGGCGGTATCGATGCGGCTCACCGATTTCGCCCGGGACGACGTGGATGTCGCGATCCGCTTCGGACGCGGCAATTATCCGGGTTTGCGGACGGACCTCCTGATGGAGGAGTATTTCTTCGCCGTGTGCAGCACCGCCCTGCTGAACGATCCCGAAAAGCCCTTGCGGGAACCCGACGATCTGCGCCGCCACACGCTTATCCACGAGATCGCGGAGGGCATTCTAGACTACACGAACTGGGACACATGGCTCGCCGCCATCGGCGTGACGGGAATCGACACGTCACGCGGCCCGCGCTTCACACATACCTATCTCTGCCTTCAGGCGGCGGCAGCCGGGCAAGGCGTGGCGCTCGCCACCACTGCGCTGATCGGCGATCACCTGTCGGCGGGCCGCCTCGTGAGGCCTTTCCCGCATCAGGCGAGGGGCAGCTACCAGTACTACATCGTCTGTCCGGAGGATGTGGCCGAGCGCCCCGCCATCGCGGCCTTCCGGGCCTGGCTGCTGGACGAGGCTCGCGCACAGGCGGAGGCTTCGGAGAGCTAAGCCGCCTTCAGCGCCCTGCGGACGGAGGCTTCCGCGGCGGCGGTGGCTTCCTTGCGGCTGCCGTTGAAGGGGATCGGATCGCCCCAGGTCGCCACCACGTCGATGGCGTGGCCTTTGACGAAAAGCGCCAGATGAGGCGCGAGGTCCATGTCGCCGTACCAGGCGATGAAAGGCCGGTCGCGGCGGGTGACGGGGAGGCCGTCGCGGCGCGTATAGGCGATGGCCAGCGGCTGGAGATAGACGGTCTCGACGGCATCGTGGGCGAGCGCTCCTTGAGCCGCGCCGACGAGCGAGGAGCGGAAAGGCAGGAGGCGATTGCCGTCGCCCGTGGTGCCTTCGGCGAAGAGCACGATCGCCTCGCCTTTCACGAGCCGATGAGCCAGCGCATCGTTCACCTCCGCCGTTGCCTTGCGGCGCTGCCGGTCGATGAAGACGGAGCGCTGGAGTTTCGCCAAAAGCCCGACCACCGGCCAGTTCTCGACCTCCGATTTCGCGATGAAGGAAAGCGGATGCAGGGAGCCGATGACGGGAATGTCGAGCCAGGAGACGTGGTTCGATACCACGAGCGTCGGCACGTCGGTCGGCGGCGTTCCCTTCTCGATCACGCGCACGTTGAAAAGCCGCAGCAGAAACCGGTGAAACCATACAGGAATGTGGTGCATCGGCGAAAAGCCGAAGCGAATGCTCGCCAATTGCACCGGCGCGAGCACGAGAGCGAACAGCGCGAGCAGCGCGAGTTTCGCGGCGACGACGAGTTTGCTCACGCCTCGTCCTTGTCGATGGGCACCGCATAGAGTTCGAGCCGATGATAGACCACCTTGTAGCCGAGGCGCCTGGCGATCTCGGTCTGCAGCGCCTCGATCTCCTCCGAGCGGAATTCGATCACGTCGCCGGTCTCTAAATTGATGAGATGGTCGTGATGTTCGCGCGCCGCCTGCTCATAGCGGGAGCGCCCGTCGCGGAAATCGAGCCGTTCGAGAATGCCTTCCGATTCGAACAGCCGCACCGTGCGATAGACGGTGGACAGCGAGATCCGGTCATCCACGGCGGCCGCGCGCCGGTGCAGTTCCACCACGTCCGGATGATCGTCTGCGGCGTCGAGCACTTGCGCGATGATCTTGCGCTGACCCGTCATGCGCAGGCCCTTGTCCCGGCAGGCGCGCTCGATGGCGTCCGAGCGGCGTGTTCTGACTGTATGACTGGTCCGTGCGGCCAAGGCTTCATCTCTCCCTGGTCATGCTTATAGGAGACTTGCCCGAGCGGGGCTACAGCATCGGACCCGAAAGTGGATTTGCGCTTTTGGGTCCGATGCTTTCTCTTTTGATCCTCTAGAGCTCGAGCGTCATCGTGAGCGCCGCGACCCGTGTTCCATCGGGCTTCTGGTAATAGCCCTGGCGGCGTCCGGTTTCCTTGAATCCGAAGCGACGGTAGAGGGCGAGAGCAGGATGGTTGCCCTCCTCGACCTCCAGATGGACGGTTTTGACGCCGCGACGGGAGAGCTCTTCGAGGTGGCAGGTCAGCAGGGGGGGCGAATGCCTCTTGCCCCGGGCCTCCGGTGCAAGGGCGACGGTGAGGATCTCGGCCTCGTCGAGCACGATCCGCGACATCACGAAGCCGGAGGACTTAGTGGTGTTTCCGAGAAACAGGCCATCCGCCACCACGCCGCGCTCAGCCAGCAGGCGCTCGAATTCGAGCGTACTCCAGGCCCGCGAGAAGGAAGCGCCATGGATCGCGGCAAGGCGCGCGGCAGCCTCCATTCCCACCGGCTCGATGCGCGGCAGGGCGGGCTTGAAGAGATCGGAAATCCTCAT
Organism: Microvirga sp. 2YAF29; assembly: GCF_052114605.1. Classification (NCBI taxonomy): domain Bacteria; kingdom Pseudomonadati; phylum Pseudomonadota; class Alphaproteobacteria; order Hyphomicrobiales; family Methylobacteriaceae; genus Microvirga; species Microvirga sp. 2YAF29. Next base: position 248,065 of record NZ_JBFRFB010000005.1, on the reverse strand, counting down.
TGCCGGGCGATGCGCGCCCCGTCCTGCGGCTTGGCGTCGGGATCGCGCAAATAAAGGGGCTTCGGGAGAGCCTGATTCGGATCGGCGAGCGCGCCGAGCCGGGCGACCCAGGAAATGTCGGGCGCCATGGCGACGTCGCTGATCCTGGCCTCGACGCCTTGCGCGCGGGCTTCCGCCGCCAGCATGGCGGCAGCCGAACCGCTCACCAGGATGGGTCCTGAGCCCAGCATGCGGATGGCATCGCGATAGCTCATGAGGCTCGGCGCGATGATGGTGCGTCCGCCCGGCGCGATGGCCTGGATGTAGATGTGGCCGTGCTTGGCATCGATGGCGGCGGTGAACAGCCCGCGCCGTTCGTTTGCCATGAGTGGAGCAAGAAAGGCGGAGAGCGTCGCGACGCCGACCACCGGAATGCCGGCGGCAAGCCCGATGCCCCGGGCGGCGGATATGCCGACCCTGAGACCTGTATAGCTACCCGGACCCACGGTGACCGCGATGCGGTCCAGCCCCTCGAAGCCTCCCTCGACCTGGGCCGTGACCCGGTCGATGAGCGGGAGCAGGGTCTCCGCGTGGCCGCGTTCCATTTCGAGCGATTCGCTGGCCAGGGGCGCAGTGTCGCCCGCCTGCCAGATGCAGGCCGAGCAGGCGCCAAGGGCCGTATCGATGGCAAGGACTCGCACCATTCGCCTCCGTTGGGTGTTCGCTCTGTTTAGAGCAAGATGCGGACGGGTGGAAACCCGGTTTCACGCATGCTGACCACGATCCGGACTTTCAGCTTGAGCATTCGGGAAACCGGGTGCGATGATCGTATCATGACAACCTTACCCGATTCCAATCTCAAGCCCTGGACCATCGAGACTTCGCGGAACGTGATTCGCGACCGATGGGTAAACCTCCGCGCCGACGACTGCCTGACCGCCGAGGGTGTGGAGGTCGCGCCCTATTACGTTCTCACATATCCCGACTGGGTGCAGATCGTCGCCATCGACGACGAGGATCATCTGATCCTGGTCAGGCAATACCGCCATGGATTCGGGAACATCTCCCTCGAAGTACCCGCTGGCACGGTCGATCCGGAGGATCCGTCTCCGCTCGCGACGGCGGCCCGCGAGTTGGAGGAGGAGACAGGATATGTCGCCGAGCATTGGCGCTACTTCGGCAAACACTCACCCAATCCCGCGACCCATACGAATTTTTGCCACACGGTGCTCGCCCAGGGTTTGAGCCTGTCCGGTAAGTTCCTCAACGATCCCACCGAGCAGATCGAGGTGGTGCGGGTGCCGGTTCAAGACGCCGCCCGGCTTGCTGCTGAGGGCATCATCGTCAATGCCCCGCAGATCGCTTCGCTTGCGATTGCCCTCGGCGCCCTCGGCAAATGGAATCCTTGAAAATCACTCGATCCGGCAGAATTCCTCGAAGGCGAGGCGCGGCTGGCGGGGGTGGAGCTTTTCCGGCAGGCCGTAGCCGAGATTGATGAGAAAGTTCGACTTGGTCTTGCCGTCGGGAAAGAACGTCTTGTCCACGCCATCGTTATCGAACCCGCCCATGGGGCCGCAATCGAGCCCCAGCGAGCGGGCCGCCATGATGAGATAGGCGCCCTGCAGGCTGGAGCCCTGGAAGGCCGTGCGCTCGATGACATCGGGCTTGCCGGCGAACCAGCTGCGCGCATCCTTGCTGTGCGGGGCAAGGAAGCCGAGCTTTTCGTAGAACTCCATGTCATGCGCCACGATCACGGTGGCGGGCGCGCTCATGGTCTGGCGCACATTGCCCTCGTCGAGATGGGGTTTGAGCTTTTCCTTGGCGGCGTCCGACACCACGAAGACGAAGCGGGCGGGTGTCGTGTTGGCGCTGGTCGGGCCGAGCTTGGCGAGATCCGCAATGGCACGCAGGGTCTCCTCCGAAATCTTCCGGTCGTCCCACCAGCGATGGGTGCGGGCATTGCGGAAGATCTGGTCGATGGCGGCGTCGGTCAAAGCAGGCACGGCGAAACTCCAAAGAAAAAGCGCGGCGTGAGAGGGCCGCGCTTTGAAATATTAGGGTTCTGATTGCCCGATCAAACTGCCTGCACTTCGCGCACGTCCGGCAGGAAGTGGCGGAGCAGGTTCTGGATGCCGTGGCGCAGGGTGGCGGTGGAGGAGGGGCAGCCTGAGCAGGCGCCCTTCATGACCAGATAGACGATGCCGTCCTTGAATCCGCGGAACGTGATGTCGCCGCCATCGCCCGCGACAGCCGGGCGGATACGGGTCTCGAGCAGTTCCTTGATGGTCTCGACGGTGGCGGCATCCGCATCGTCGAAGAACTCCTCGCCATCGTCCACGGTGGCGCCGCCGCCTTCGGTGAAGAGGGGCGCGCCGGTCATGAAATGCTCCATGATCCCACCGAGGATCGCCGGCTTCAGATGCTGCCATTCCCCATCCGCCTTGGTGACGGTGATGAAATCGTAGCCGAAGAACACAGCTGTCACGCCCGGCACGGCAAAGAGGCGCTGGGCGAGCGGCGAGAACTGGCCCTGCTCGGGCGTCTTCGCCTCGAAGGTGCCCTCCGTCATGACGACGCGGCCGGGCAGGAACTTCAGGGTCGCGGGATTGGGGGTCGCTTCAGTCTGGATAAACATGGTCTTTTGGTCCTCTGACGCCGGTTCAAGGCCGGCCGAGCGGGTGGTCTTAGAATCGTTCTAACAGGTTCCTCTTTCAATGTGGATCGGGAAGAGGGGGATTCCAAGAGGGGAATTGAGGGGGTCATGCCGGACGAAGCACAGCGGAGATCCGGTATCGTCGGCCGGATCGAGCTCGCCCTATGTCATTCCGGGGCCGCGCAGCGGAGCCCGAAACCCATAACCGCCAAGGCAGCCAAAAATAACGCGACGCTCGCCACTTCATTCTGCTCATTCGGTGGTTATGGGTTTCCACGCCTTCGCGGCCCTTCGGGTCGGGCTCGCCTGGCGGCGCCCCGGAATGACACAGGGGGTGCTCTACCCCGCCAGCGCGTCGATCTCTTCATCCGTCAAGCTGCCCGGCACTACGACGATGGGAACCGGGAAGGTTGAGGCGGCCTTGCCGGCGAGCGTGCTCACGAGGGGGCCGGGGCCTTCCTTGCTGCTGCCGGCGGCGAGCACGAGGAAGGACACGTCCTCGTCCTCGCGGATCAGCTTGATGATCTCGTCGGCCCGAACACCGACGCGGATCACCTGCTCGGGCTCTACGCCAGCCGCGCTGCGGGCCTCGCGGGCGGCGGCCTCCAACTGCTTGCGGGCCTCCTCGCTCGCCTCCTCGATCATGGCCTCGCCGACACCGATCCATTCGAAATTGTCCGGCGGGTCCACGACCGCGAGCATCAGCATGCTCGCGCCGGTTCTCGCCGCGCGCCGGGAGGCGAAATGGATCGCCCGGGCACATTCCGGTGTCTTGTCGACCACCACCATGAATTTCGGGCGGTGGCCCGATTCGTAGGATCGCCGCTTGCCGCTCATTGCACGCTGTCCTGCATCGAGACGATGCTGCCCTGCCCTCTAAACAAGAGCAAGCCCGGCACCGCGCCCAAATTTTCAGCGCGCACGCACGAAGCCCACAATGTCCTTCACCGAATTCATCGTCTGTGACGCAATGGCGCGGGCCCGGGCGGAGCCGTCCGCGAGCACGGCATCGATATGGCCGGGATCGTTCATGAGGCGGCGCATCTCGTCGGCGATGGGGGCTAGCTTCGTCACCGCCACGTCCACGAGGGAGCCCTTGAAGCCGGAGAACTGCGCGCCGCCATGCTGGCGAAGAACCTCCTCCGCCGTGGTGTCGGTGAGCGCCGCATAAATCGCGACGAGGTTTTCCGCCTCGGGACGGGTCTTCAAGCCTTCCACCTCTGAGGGGAGCGGCTCGGGATCCGTCTTCGCCTTGCGCACCTTCGTGGCGATGGTGTCGGCATCGTCGGTGAGGTTGATGCGCGAATAATCGGACGGGTCCGACTTCGACATCTTCTTCGAGCCGTCGCGCAGCGACATGACGCGGGTCGCCGGGCCGTGGATCAGCGGCTCGGTGAGCGGGAAGAAGGCATCGCCGAAGCCGTGCTCGGCGATGGATTCAGAGAAGTCGTTGTTGAACTTCTGCGCCACGTCGCGGGTGAGTTCCAGATGCTGCTTCTGGTCCTCGCCCACCGGCACATGGGTGGCGCGGTAGACCAGAATATCGGCCGCCATGAGGCTGGGATAAGCGTAGAGGCCGAGCGATGCGTTCTCGCGGTCCTTGCCGGCCTTTTCCTTGAACTGCGTCATGCGGTTCATCCAGCCGATACGGGCGACGCAGTTGAACACCCAGGCGAGTTCGGCGTGCTCCGAGACCTGGCTCTGGTTGAACACGATGTGCTTCTTCGGGTCGATGCCGGCGGCGATGAACGCTGCGGTCACTTCACGGATCTGACGCTTCAGCTCCTTGGGATCCTGCCACACGGTGATCGCGTGCATGTCGACGACGCAATAGATGCAGTCGTGCGTCTCCTGCATGGTGACGAAGCGCTTGATGGCGCCGAGATAATTGCCGAGATGGAGATTGCCGGTGGGTTGGACGCCCGAGAACACCAGCTCCTTGAACTGCGCCATCTTTTTTGAACTCCCTGCGACAGCGGGTTGGACGCCGCTTCGCGAATAATGGTCGAGGCGGGGTTATGACAGGGCCGCGCCACGATGCAAGGGGGTTTAAGCGAGGCTCTTCCAGTCCTCACGGGTAATGGCCCCGGTCAGCCAGGCGGTGAGGGCATAGAGCGCAAGGCCGCCAACGCAGAACGCCACCAGAGCCAACGTGCCTGCGGGGTCGAAGACCCGCTGCGCGCCGACGAGGCCGAGGCCCATGACAGCCACCGAGGCCAGGATGCGAAGGAGGCGACCCGCAAAGCGGCGATCCGGGCGCCACAGGCCGAATCGGGCGAGACACCAGATCATCGCGGCGGCATGGACCACGCAGCCCAGGGTGATGCCGAGCGCTATGCCGGTCGCATTCCATGTCAGAGCCATTGCAAAGGAACCGATGAGGGTGGCGGCGATGCCGACGAGCGTTGCGATCAGCGTCTGGCGCAGGGCGCCGCGTGCGAACAGCGTCTGGCTCAGCACCTTGCCGAGGGTCGCGAAGGGAAGGCCGATGCTCAATGCGCCCAGCACCCATGCGGTGCCTTCCGCATCCGATGCCGTGAACGCCCCGCGTTCGAAGAGAACGACGGTGATTGGATAGGCGAGGATCGCGAGAGCAGCACTCGCGGGCAAAGCGAGCAGCAGCGCCACCTCCAGCGCGCGGTGCTGCGCGTCAACGATGGCGGCGGTTTCTCCCTGCCGGTGACGGCGCGCCAGTTCCGGCAGCAGCACGCTCGCGCCGAGCGCGGCGATCAGGCCGAGGGGCAATTGCATCACGCGTTCCGCGTAATAGAGCCAGGAAATACCCGAGGGCCAGAACGAGGCGACCTGCGTGCCCGCGAGCACGAACAACTGCACGGCGCCGCTGGCGACAAGCGCAGGAAAGCCCGCAAGTAGCAGGTTCTTCAGCGTGGAGGACCAGCGCGGGATATGAAAACGGATCGCACGGCTTCCTCGCAATGCGAGGAGCACGAGAATGAGCTGGATGAAACCTGCGAGGCTCGATGCGCCCGCAAGCCATGCGGCTTTCGTTGCGAGCGGAAGGGAGAAGCCGGTTTCCAGCACGACAAGCGCCACGATCAATCCACCATTCACGGCAAGCGGCGCAAGAGCGGTTGCCGTGAATCGTCCGCGCATGTTGAGGATCGCCGCGGCGATGGAGGCGAGCGTCACGCAGAGCACGATGGGGAAGGACAGACGCGTGTAGAGCGCGACGAGGCCGAGCGTCTGCCCATCGTCGCGCAGTCCCGGCGCGAGCAGCAGCGCCAGCGCGCCGGCGCCGATTTCGACGATGGCGGTGACGCCGAGCAATGCCAGCGCGAAGCCGCTCATTACGTCGCCCGCGAGGCGCGCCGCGTCGCGGGGCTCCAACGGGCTCAATCGGGGAATGAGAACCGGATTGAGCCCGCCTTCGCCGACGATCCGGCGCACGAGGTTCGGCAGGCGGAAGGCGGCGAGAAACGCATCCGCCACGGGACCGGCCCCCAGCGCCTGTGCGAACAGAATGTCCCGGGCGAAGCCGAGAACGCGCGAGGCGATGGAGCCGAGGCCGACCAGAAGGGATGAGCGAACGAGCGACATGGTTGCGCCGCGCTTAAACCCTTCCGGGGAGAATGTCTAAGGGATGATCGTTTACTTCTGGTCCTACCCTCGTCATGGCCGGGCTTGTCCCGGCCATGACGACTGGAAGAGGGTCGCGCTTCAAACCATCGGGATCACCGGCACAAGGCCGGTGATGACGTGAAGGGGATAATACGCTGCTTTAGCCGCGCGCCCGCGCAATCGCGTCGCGCTTCTGGGCGAGACGCATGCCGCCGATATAGGCGTCCGTGCCGATGAGGAATGACGGTGTGGCGACGAGGCCGAGCGCGCTGCCGATCCTAAAGGCATCCGTCATCCACTGAGTTGTCTTCTTGGCGTCGGCGATTTCCATCAGCTGCTTGCGGTCGCCGCCGAGGCGCTCGGCCTCGTTGAGCGCTCGCTCGCCGTCGACCGTGCCGTGAAGATTGAACAGGGCGAGATGCAGGGGCAGATAGCGCTCCGGCCCGTAGAGCTGGAAATAGGCCAGGGCCGCCTTCGTCGCCGCGACGGATTGCGGGCTGAGCACGGCGAAATTGATGAGCACATAGGTCAGTTCGGGCTCGGCCTTCAGCAAGGCTGGAAGGTCCTGCGCGGAGCGTTTGCACCAGGGGCAATTGTAGTCGAAATATTCGATCATGATCGCATCGCCGTGAGCATGACCAAGCCGCACAGCGGAAGGCAGGTTCAACGTGTCCTCGACCAGTTCCACCGGCACCATCTGAGGCTCGGGCGCCGATTGCGCCAAGGCGGAAACGCTCGCGCCGGACAAAGCAAGACCGGTGAGGAACGTGCGGCGGGACAAGGTCATCGGGTAGAAACTCTCTTGAACGAGAGCTTGTCGTGAGGCCTGATCGTGTCGAGAGCAAGGCCACGCTTCGCCTATCCCGGTCCTTATGAAAACAGAGTTTCGCAAGCGTTAAGCGTGATTTGCCGGCCATTGGGGAAATTCCGGGAGAGGGGCGGGACAAGTTTTCATGAACCCCTCTTCTCCGGCTTGCTTTCGTTCGAGCCTACTTGCTGATGCCGAGATCTTCGCGGCGCTGAAGGTCCAGGGTGCTCGATGCCAGCGCAAAGGCATCGCGGGCGCGCACGACACCGATCAGGATGTTGTTCTTGGCAGGGTCCATGACGGCGATGGTTGCGCGGTCGTCGTTGCGGAAAATCTCGACGAGTTCTGCCAGATTGGTCTTGGGCGTAACGGCCGGGTTGGTCTCATAGATCAGCTCGGCAGCCACGATGGGAAGCTGTGTCTCCTCGCTCTCGACGACCTCCACCAGGCGGGGATCGATCAAACCGGCGAAGGATCCGTCATGGCGATAGACGGCAGTGCCTCTGGCGCCCGCCGAGGAGACCGCGCGAAGGACGTCGTCGAGATCCGCATTGGCGGCGATCGAGCGCTGGGGCGGTTTGATGATGCTGGTGATCGGGGAGGCGGCAAGCCGCGATACGTCGTGACCGCCTTCGATGGCAAGCCCGCGCTGCTGGAAGCGCCACGTCGCGAAGGAATAGCCGAATAATCTGTCCGTCAGGAACGAGGCCGCTACCGCGCCGATGGCAACGACCACGGACGCATCGAAATCGCCCGTGGTTTCGAGTACCAGGAAGATCATGGTCAGAGGGCTGCCGATGATGCTCGCCCCCACTGAAGCCATGCCGATCACGGCGCACAATGCCGGGCTGACCCAGGGAACACCCGGAATGAGCGTCACAATCCAGGCCACGAGTTGCCCAAGAAGCGCACCGATCAAGAGAGATGCACTGAAGAGACCGCCTCGAAAGCCGCTACCGAGACTTGCTGCCGAGGCAACGGTCTTGGCCCCGAGAAGCCCCAGGGCATGCCGCCCGGCGATGTCGCCATTGACGGCATGCTCGATAGCCGCATGGCCGCTGCCCAGCACGGCGGGGAAGCGGATCGAGAGGATGGTCAGAAGAATGCCCACGGCGATACGGCGCAGGGTCACGTCCCCAAACAGGCGCTTGAGCAGGCGTTCGAAGACCGTGACGAGAAGCATGACCCCGATCCCGAGAGGAGCAGCCAGCAGACCGATCACGAGGGCGAGCGGAAAATCCGCCCAGGACGCACTGGTTCCGAGCGGCAGGTCGAACGGTTTCGCCTGGTCGGTCAGCAGCCACATGGTGATCAAGGCGCAGATGGCGGCAAGGCCGATAGGAGCCAGGGTTCGTTTGGAATAGGTGCCGAGCACAAGCTCATAGGCATAGAGCATGCCGGCAATGGGAGCCCGGTAGGCGGCGGCGATGGCGGCTGCCGAACCGGCTCCTACAAGAATGCGCAGATCCGAGCGCGGGCGTCCCAGCCGCCGCCCGAGCCGGCTGGCGAGCACCGCGCCAAGCTGGGTCACGGCTGCCTCGATGCCGACTGAAGCACCGAACGAGACCGAAGCCAGGATCGGAATGACCACCCCTATCGCATCGAACCAGCTCATGGTTCCACCGCTCAGGGCATTGGCCTCGACGGCGTCGATGGGTTCCTTGGTTTTCCAGCGGGAGAGGAGAGTCGTCAGGAGGGTGACGAGGATTGCGCTGCAGGTCAACGCAACGGCAATGCGGAGGTAGGAGGCGTGATCGGGCAGTACGATCCGCCGTTCCGCGGCAAAGCCCAGCGTCGCACGTTGCGCAAACACCACGAAATACTGAATCGCGGCAACCCCGATGCCGGTGAGGCACCCGACAGCCGCGGCAAGGGCAACGAGACGGAACGAACCGGTTTGGGCTTTCGAACGTCGGGAACGGATGAGAGCCGTGGTTCGAGACTCATTCGTCAGCCTTCGATCATGAGAGGATGTTCGTCGGGAAACGTCCTCGGAGGCAAAAGGTCACTGCATGGTCTTAAAATGAAAATGCCGCCTGGGGAACAGGCGGCATTGGAAAAATAGGCTTTGAATTTGAATGCGGCTCAAGCCTCTTCGCCCGTCACGCCAGCGGCGTCCTGGGCTTTGAGCACGTCGGGGCGCGGCATCGAGATGATGTTGTAGCCGGAATCCACGTAGTGAATCTCGCCGGTCACGCCTCTCGACAGGTCGGAGAGCATGTAGAGGGCAGCGCCGCCCACATCCTCGATGGTGATGTTCTGGCGCAGCGGCGAATGAGCCTTCTGGTAGGTGAACATCAAGCGCGCATCGGCGATGCCTGCACCCGCCAGCGTACGCACGGGGCCGGCCGAGATGGCATTGCAGCGGATGCCCTGCGGGCCGAGATCGTTCGCGATGTAGCGCACGGACGCTTCGAGGGCGGCTTTGGCCACGCCCATCACGTTGTAGTTCGGCATCACGCGGGTGGAGCCGCCATAGGTCAGCGTGAGGAGCGAGCCGCCGTTCTTCATGCGCTTGGCGGCGCGCTGCGCGATTTCCGTGAACGAGAAGCAGGAGATCACCATGGTGCGCGAGAAGTTCTCGCGGGTGGTGACGTCCGTGTAGGAGCCCTTCAACTGCGATTTGTCGGAAAAGCCGATGGCATGGACCACGAAGTCGATGGATTCCCAGCGCTTGTCGAGAGCGTCGAAAGCGGCGTCCACGGAAGCGAGGTCTTCCACGTCGCAGGGGATCACGAGATCCGAGCCGAGGGATTGCGCCAGCGGGGCCACGCGCTTGCCGAGGGCCTCGCCCTGATAGGTGAAGGCGAGTTCCGCGCCCTGCTCCGACAAGGCCTTGGCGATGCCCCAGGCAATGGAGTGATCGTTCGCGACGCCCATGATGAGGCCGCGCTTTCCTTGCATCAGACCGCTCATGTGGGCCCCCCTATGCACAGGCTCTAATGTGGGATGCCGATCGTTAGCAAACCGTGCATCCGGAGCCTTGGTCTTGATTTCAATGAGCGTGTCCATGCGACATCCCCGGTTTAGCGGGACATCGCATGGCGCTGTCTCAGGTTTATGACGACGTGAGAGCTGCTTCCACTGACGTAGAATCGGCTCTCATTTTCAGTTGCCGCACTTTTTTGACGGCGAAACGTATCCACTTCGCCGAAAAATGCTTTACCCGTTGTAACGGCTGAAGACGAGTGTGGCATTGGTGCCGCCGAAGCCGAACGAGTTCGAGAGAACCGTGTCGAGCTTGGCATTGTCGATGCGCTTCTGAACGATGTTCATGTCGGCGAAAGCGGGATCGATCTCGTCGATATGGGCGCTTTCGCAGATGAAGCCATTCTGCATCATCAGCAGCGAATAGATCGCCTCCTGCACGCCGGTGGCGCCGAGCGAGTGGCCCGTGAGCGATTTCGTTGCAGAAATCGGCGGGCACTTCTCGCCCGAACCGAACACCTCGCGGATCGCCTCGATCTCTTTCTGGTCGCCCACGGGGGTCGAGGTGGCGTGCGGGTTGATGTAATCGATCGGGTTGTGCACATCCTTGAGCGCCATGCGCATGCAGCGGATCGCGCCTTCGCCCGAAGGCGCCACCATGTCGTAGCCGTCGGAGGTCATGCCGTAGCCGACGATCTCGCCATAGATCTTGGCGCCGCGGGCCTTGGCGTGCTCCAGCTCTTCCAGAACCAGCACGCCAGCACCGCCGGCGATGACGAAGCCGTCGCGGTTCACGTCATAGGCGCGGGAGGCCCGGGACGGGGTGTCGTTGTACTTGGTGGACATGGCGCCCATGGCGTCGAAGAGGTTCGACAGGGACCAGTCCAGGTCCTCGCAGCCGCCGGCGAACATCACGTCCTGCTTGCCGTACTGGATCATCTCGTAGGCGTTGCCGACGCAGTGGTTGGAGGTCGCGCAGGCCGAGGAGATCGAATAGTTCACGCCCTTGATCTTGAACCAGGTGGCCAAGGTCGCGGAAGCCGTGGAGGACATGGCCTTCGGCACGGCGAAGGGGCCGATGCGCTTGGGGCCCTTGTCGCGGGTGATGTCGGCGGCATCGATGAGGGTGCGGGTGGAAGGACCGCCCGAGCCCATGATGATGCCGGTGCGCTCGTTGGAAACGTCGCCCTCTTCCAGACCCGCATCGCGGATCGCCTGGTCCATGGCCACGTGGTTCCAGGCCGTGCCCTTGCCGTGGAAGCGCATGGCGCGGCGGTCGACGAGGGAATCCACGTCGATCTGCGGCGACCCGTGCACCTGGCAGCGGAAGCCGTACTTCTCGTAGTCATCGGCCTTCACGATGCCGGACTTCGCTTCGCGCAAAGAGGCCAGCACCTCCTGCGTGTTGTTGCCGATGGACGAAACGATGCCCATTCCGGTGACGACGACGCGCCTCATAACCTACCTCTTCATCGGACTTTTGTGTCAGCCTTATCGTCTTCGAAACGTAAGGTCTGCCCTGTCCATTCTCAACCTTAAGCCTGGAGAATGAATCGAAGGACGATCTTTCAATTCCCGGCTGTGCCGCCGCGCGGCAGGGTCGGTTTTTCGAAAAGATCACGGTTTGTCAATAGGATGCATGGTTTGGCGCTGACGCTGGGTCAGCGCCAAATGAACTTAACCGCCGACAGGAGTCTCGGCCTGAAACAGGCCAACCCGCATGTCCTTGGTCTCGTAGATGCGGCGTCCATCGGCTTCGAGCCAGCCGTCGGCGATGCCGAGCACCAGCTTGGAGCGGAACACACGCTTGAAATCCACGCCGTAGACCACCTTCTTCGTGGTGGGCAGCACCTGATCGGCGAACTTCACCTCGCCGACGCCGAGCGCGCGGCCGCGTCCGGGGGAGCCGCCCCAGCCGAGGAAGAAGCCGGTGAGCTGCCAGAGGGCGTCGAGGCCGAGGCAGCCTGGCATCACCGGATCACCGTGGAAATGGCAGGGGAAGAACCAGAGGTCCGGCCGCACGTCGAGCTCGGCCAGCACATGGCCCTTGCCATAGGCGCCGCCGTCCTCGGCGATGGAGGTGATGCGATCGAACATCAGCATGGGCGGCAGGGGCAGCTGCGCGTTGCCGGGGCCGAACAATTCTCCGCGCCCGCAGGCGAGGAGCTCTTCATAGTTAAAGCTGGACTGGCGGGCCATGCCGGGTGCCGATCCTTTCATTGGACTTGTCAAAGCAGCCTCGAACACGCGTCCGAGGCCCGGGATGGAGGCTCTGGTAGCACAGGCTTGGCCATCCATCAAAGGGACCTCGCCCAGGAGACGGCGTTCTCAGCCGGAATTCTTTTTGCCGGGGCCCTTTCCTGAGCCCCGGTCCGGGCATGCTCGTGCGGCTGCCCTTTGGAGCTTCCCCTTTAAGGGGTTGGCACGAGCCTTGCAGCAAAACCCTCGCTTTCCTATGATGGTAGTGATAGAAGCGCTCATTCTTGCAAACAGTTCCGATGATGACCGATCCTCTGTCCGCCTATATCGAGTCCACCGCAACCGCTCCTTCCCGGCGGGGATGTCCCCTGTCGGAGTTGCGGGACAAGTTGCGCCGCGTGGGCCTGCGTCCGACGAGGCAGCGCGTCTCCCTGGGCTGGCTGCTGTTCGGCAAGGGCGACCGGCATATCACCGCCGAAATGCTGTTCGACGAGGCGTCCCGCGCCCGCGTTCCGGTGTCGCTGGCGACTGTCTACAACACCCTGCACCAGTTCACGGAGGCCGGCCTTCTGCGCCAGCTCGCGGTGGACGGATCCAAGGCCTATTTCGACACGAACCCCACCGAGCACCACCACTTCTTCCTCGAGGACGAGGGTGAGCTCGTTGATATGCCGCTCTCCGGCGTCAACGTCACGGACCTGCCCGAGGCACCGGACGGCATGGAAGTGGCCGGTGTCGAAGTGATCGTGCGCCTGCGCCGCAAGGCGGCCTAAAGCCGAACAATCCTCTCAACGGGCGGCGCTACCGCCTTGAAGCATGCCGCTCAGCCACAGCCTCGCTGCTATCCTGGTCGCCTTCATCTGGGGCTTGAGCTTCGTCGTGATCAAGCTCGGGGTCGGCACCATGCCGCCCTTGCTGCTCTGTGCCCTGCGGTTCCTGTTCGCGGCGCTTCCCGCCATCCTCTTCATACCCCGCCCGAAAGCGCCGTGGACGAATGTGGTGGCCTACGGCTTCTTCCTCGGAGTGGCGCAATTCGGGCTTCTGTTCGCGGCCCTTGCCATCGGCATGCCGGCAGGCCTCGCCTCCCTCGTCATGCAGGCTCAGATCTTCTTCACGATTCTGTTCGCGGCCCTCTTCATGAACGAGCGGCCCGGCCTTTATCAGGTCCTGGGCGGCGCAATCGGATTCTTCGGCCTCGTGATCATCGCCGTACCGCGTCTCGCTGGGAGCGGAGCGATTCCCTTCCTCATGACGGTGGTGGCCGCCGCATCCTGGGGCGTGGCGAACATCGTCTCGAAGCGGGCAGGCCGCGTGGACATGCTGGGCTATATCGTGTGGGCGAGCCTCGTCGCGCCCCTGCCGCTCATCGCCCTGTCCCTCTGGTTCGACGGACCGGCGGTAGTGACCTCGGCGCTCATGCATATCGATGGCGCCACCATCGCGGCGGTGGCCTATCTCGCCTACCCGACGACGATTTTCGCCTTCGGCGTCTGGGCCTATCTGCTGTCGCGCCATCCGGCCGCGACCGTCACCCCCTATGCCCTGCTCGTGCCTGTCGCGGGCACGCTCGGCTCGGTTATCGTCCTGGGCGAGGAACTGCACCCCGTCGAGGCTATCGGCGGGGCGGTCATCGTGGCGGGACTGGCGCTGAACGTGTTCGGCAAGCGCCTCTTCAGCCGCCGCCTCGCGTAAAAGTTATCCGCGGATAAACCCGAAGCCCACGAGCGCGTAGACGATCAGGAAGATCGCGACGAAGACATTGAGGAAGCGCGGCGCGACCAGGGAGGCGATGCCGAGGATCAGGGCAAGAATCGGCAGGAGTTTGAAGCTCAGATTGATGGACATGAATCGGGTCTCGATACGGATAACGATACCTTGTTACTAATCCGCAATTCTTGCCAAATCGGAAAAATCCGGAGGGCGATTTCGAGCATCGTGCGCAAAAGTGGCTCCCGGTTTTGCGGGCGAACGATTCTCTGGTTCAAAGAGAAAGCATCGGATTGATCCAAAAAGTGCAGATCCACTTTTTGGTCCGATGCTGTCCCTTACTCGACAGTCTCGTTGGGATAGACGCCCCACAGTTTCACCTGCTGGACATAGCCGTCGATATCCCGCGCGCGATCCATGCTGATCGTGACGCGGCACCATTTGCCGTCGCAGCCCTTCACATTGGCGATGACGCCCGGCTGCAGATGCGCCACGGTACCGCCCTTTTCATCGGCGCGGTCGAGAAGAGTGATCGTCTCGCCGGTCTTCACCCAAGGCATCACGAGGGCCGTGCGGCGGCCCGACAGGAGCGAGTGGAGCACCCAGCCTTCCGTGCCCTCCGAATCGCGGATGCGCCGCCAGGTCTCGTATTCGGCGATGATCTCTACGGGCAGGCCAGCACGCTGGAACACCCAGGCGGTGCGGTGATCCTTGGAGGGGCCTTCGCGCAGGTTCACGCGGTCGGTCTTGAGGCTTACATAGCGGGGCACAGGCAAGCCCGTGCCCAGACGCCCGCCAGGCGGCTGCTGCGCGGTGGCCGACATTCCGCTCAACATCAGAACGGCAATGGCAACGGCGATCTTGCGCATGGTATTCCTCTCGGCGACTTTGTGCTTGTTGAAGCCTCTGGTAGATAAGCTTGGCTGGCGCCGCCAGGCGGCAGCTCATCGCCTTTAGTCGCCGAAAGAGGGTTAAAGGAGAGTGAAAGCTCTCTAAAATCCTTACAAGTCCAGTGCGGGGGAACGCTGAAACCGATGAAGAAGAGACCTGTCGTCGTCGTCACCCGCCGCCTGCCCGATGTGGTCGAGACCCGTCTGCGCGAGCTGTTCGACACCCGCCTCAACCTCGAGGACAAACCGCTCTCCCGCGAGGAGCTGACGGAGGCGGTGCGCGTGGCGGACGTGCTCGTGCCCACCATCACCGACGAGATCGACGCCGCCCTGCTGGAGCAGGCGGGTCCCGGGCTCAAGCTCATCGCGAATTTCGGCAACGGCGTCGACAATATCGACGTGCAGGCCGCCGTCGCACGGGGCATCACGGTCACCAACACGCCCGGCGTGCTCACCGAGGATACGGCGGACATGACCATGGCGCTGATCATGGCGGTGGCGCGCCGTATCACGGAAGGCGCGCGCGTGATTCCGGACGGCGAGTGGTCCGGCTGGTCGCCGACCTGGATGCTCGGCCGGCGCATCACCGGCAAGCGGCTCGGCATCGTCGGCATGGGCCGCATCGGCCAGGCGCTCGCCCGCCGCGCGCGGGCCTTCGGCCTGTCGATCCACTACCACAACCGCCGCCACGTGGCGCCGAAGATCGAGGCCGAACTCGAAGCCACCTACTGGGAATCCCTCGACCAGATGCTGGCGCGCATGGATATCGTGTCGGTGAATTGCCCGCACACGCCCGCCACCTATCACCTGCTCTCCGCGCGCCGCCTGAAGCTCATGAAGCCGGATGCGATCCTGGTGAACACGGCACGCGGCGAGATCATCGACGAGGGCGCGCTCACCAAGCTCATCGAATCCGGCGCCATCGCAGGCGCGGGCCTCGACGTGTTCGAGGAGGAGCCGGCGGTCAATCCGCGTCTCGTGCGCCTTGCGAAACAGGGCAAGGTGGTGCTCCTGCCCCATATGGGCTCTGCCACCCGTGAGGGCCGCGTCGCCATGGGCGAGAAGGTGATCGTCAACATCAAGGCCTTCATCGACGGCCACAAACCGCCCGACCGGGTGCTACCGAGCATGCTGTGATGGTGAGGGGACAGTGAGAGCTATTGAGGTAAGGCTCGTCACACCGCTACTGCAAGCCGGATAGAGCAAAGCGCCCCAACTTTGCGGTCCTTCCCTCCGAGTTGGGAAGCAAAGCGGCATCGCGTCCGCACGTCGCAGGCTTCAGGACTAATAGCCCAGCTAAAGAACCTTCGATCATATAACATATGTGAGTGCGGGACTGGTCATGGACCGGCCAGAAGGGCTGACATCCCTCCATGAAAAGCCTTTATGTCCAACCCTCTCCTCCTCAAGCTCGAACAACGCGACCAGCTTTCCGACGGTGAGAAGCGTGTGCTCGAAAACGCGATCTCGCGCGTGCGGGTCGTCGAGGCCGACGAGGATGTCGTGCGCGAGGGCGACCAGCCCAACGAGAGCATTCTGCTGCTCGACGGATTCGCGGCGCGGTACAAGATTTTCTCCAATGGACGGCGCCAGATCACGGCCATCCATGTCGCCGGCGACTTCGTCGATCTGCACAGCTTTCTGCTGAAGACCATGGATCATGGCGTCCTGGCGCTCACGCCTTGCCGGATCGCCGCCGTGCCCCATGCCACGCTGGAAAAAATCACGGACGAGCATCCGCATCTCACGCGCCTGCTCTGGCTGAGCACGCTCATCGACGGTGCGATCCATCGCGAGTGGCTCACCACCATGGGCCGGCTGTCCGCGACCGCGCAGATGGCGCATTTCATTTGCGAACTTTTCTTGAGGCTGCGGTCGGTGGGGCGCACCGAAGGCGATACGATCCAACTTCCCCTGACCCAGGCGGAACTCGGAGACACTTTAGGACTTTCCACCGTTCATGTGAATCGCGTGCTGCAGGAACTGCGCAAGGAAGGCCTGATCCGGTGGCAGGGCGATGCTCTCACGATCCTCGACTGGAAGCGTCTGGAAGAGGTGGGGGAGTTCACACCGACCTATCTCAGCCTCCAGCACGAGCATCGTTGAATGAAGGACAAATCGACCGCCCCCGACATCACCGTGCAAACCATGTCCGTGCGGAGCGACGGCGGCAGCCATGAAGGCCGGCTTATCCTGGCCAACCAAGATCTCGTCGCGGTCTTCAGCCGGGTCACGGCAGAGGAAAACTCAGCCGGAGCAACGGGAACCGGAGGCTGGTTCCTGGAAGCCGGCTTCGGTCCGTGCAGCATTCTCATGACGACGAACCCGTCGGTCTTCCGAACTCTTGAAGAGGCGATCGCCTGGGTTCAGGAACGGCTGGAGGCAAGGCTTTCCTGAGACAGGGACTTTCCTGAGATCGGGTTCTATACCGGCGCCTTGAGCTGCCGGGCGATTTCGTCCGCCGCGCGCTCGCCTTCCTCCCATGCGCCGCCCGCCGTGCCCCATTGCGCGCGCGACAAAGCCTCTCCCGCAAACCAGATCCGCTCCGCCACCGGCGCCTTCAGGCTGTCGCGAATGGAGGCAAGCCCCGGCGGCACCACGGCCCAGGAAGCGCGTGACCAGGGATCGTTGCGCCACGCAGTGGCGTGCATCACGCTTAATCTGCGGATCGCGCGATGGCCGAAATGCTCCGCCAGGACCTCGCGCGCGAAACGCGCCGGCGCATGGGCATCGCGCTTGTCGAAGGACGCGGCGCGCGGCTGATCGAGCTCGAAGAAATGAAACGGCGTGCCGTCGATGCGCGTAAGCAGGCCCGGCGGCTCGTGGCGTGTGCCCGTAAGGCTCGCAAGTCTGTCGGCGCCATCGAACGGCGAGTCGGGCCAATGCAGAATCACATGCTCGTAGACGCCCTGCGTGAAGCCGTGAATCGCTTGGGCAATCTCGTTCGGCAAAGTGGGCGCGAAGCGGATTGCATCCGCCTGCAGAACCGCCATGGGCGTCGTGACGATCGCGGCGCGGGCCTGCAGGGTACCGGCGGAGGTCTCAATGCGCACGCCCCGTCCCGACCAGTCGATGGCGTGGACAGTTGTGCCGAGGCTCACCGGTACCTGAAGACCAAGGCGCTTCACATAGGCGCCGAGGCCGCCTGCGATGAAGAGATTGTCCGAATATTCCATGCTTGGAAAATCGTGCAGGCTCACCTCATTGAGAGGCCTTCCCGAGACGAGGCCATGAATGGCGGCGACCCGGTGCCCCATCGGCCCCATCATGCCCGGCAGGGCCGTGGCGGCGGCCTGGTCCTCGCGGGCATGGGCTGCACGGGTCATCGCCCGGTCGGCCATGTCGAACGCCCGGTCGAGGGATGCGCGCTGCGCCCGGGTTCCCTTTTTGCCCGCCACGAAGAAATGGCCGTTCACGGGCGCCCGCTTTAAGGGCTCGCCGCGCTCCCGTCCCAGTTTCACGAGCGGGTTGATCGGGCCCGCATGCAGCCAATGGGCACCGAGATCAACGGGATGACCGCGAAAAGCTCGCGTCACCGTGCGCCCGCCCATGCGGCCCCGCGCCTCGAGCATTGTAACGGACAACCCGGCAGCGATCAGCCTGCGCGCAGCAGAAATCCCGGCGCTGCCTGCGCCGACGATCACGACATCCGGTTCCTGGAAAGCTGTTGGGGATTCGAACGGCAAGGTTGTCTCCACCCTCTCGTCATGGCCAAGGGTCGTTCATAAGTAAAGCCTGCGCTTCGCCTCTGCGAGGGCGGCGCTGGAGGTAAAACGAACGACCATGTTGATCCAGTCGGTTTTTGCAGCCGCCCGCGATGTCCTGTCGCCGGGATTGCGGCGCATCCTGTGGAAGTCCATCGGCCTGACCCTGGCGCTGCTCTTCCTGGTGTGGCTCGTCCTGACGCGCCTGCTCGATTCGTTTCTCTCCAGCCACGATCTCAGCGCGAGCTATCCGATTCTCGACAGCATCGCGTTCTTCCTCGCGGGCTTCGGCCTCTTCATTGCCTTCGCCTATCTGTTGCCGGCGGTCTCGGCCATCGTTGCGGGCTACTTTCTCGACGACGTGGCCGAGGTGGTGGAACGCGGAAGCTATCCCGCCGATCCGCCAGGCCGGGCGCTGCCCTTCGGCAAGGCGTTACTTTATGCCTTGCGCTTCGCCGGGCTCGTGCTTGTCGTGAACATGTTCGCGCTGCTGCTGTTCTTCATCCCCGGCATCAATATCGGCGTGTTCTTCATCGCCAACGCCTATCTGCTGAGCCGGGAATATTTCGAGCTCGCCGCCGGTCGCTTCTGGCCAAAGGAGGATGTGGTGCGCCTGCGCATGCAGCATCGCGGAACGATTCTCGCGGCAGGCGCGGTTCTGGCGGGACTCGTGCTCATTCCGGTGCTCAACCTCATCACGCCGATCTTCGGCGCGGCGCTGATGGTGCATCTGCACAAGCGGCTCACGCAGGACCCGGCAACGCGCGCGGCTCTTCGCCGGAACGATCAAGCCTCCATCGCGCAACAATCCGAGCGCATCTGACGACGCGTCTCATCACAAGAGAAAGCCCCGGAAGTCGGTCGACTTTCGGGGCTTGTCTTTAGTGGCTGGAGGACGATCCGACGGCGGGGCCCGATGCGCGCTCCGGATGGAAATCCGATGCGGCTCCACCCGATTTCGGTGCGAGCAGATCCGGTGTCGTCTGCGTCGCGTTGCGCTTCAGATCGAACTGGCCGGTCTTGCGGAAGCGGATCAGGTAGGACGGCACGATGGCCTCGATGGTGGTGGGCGTGATGCCCAAGCCCTCAAGCGTTCGGCCCTCGGCGATTGCGCGCTCGGAGACCACGTTGTCCTTCTCGAGCAGGAGAGCCTGATCGCGGGTCATGACGAGCTCATCCGGCATGAGGCCAAGGGTGAGCTTGTCGAGGGCGCCCATGATGGTGCCCTGGGCGCGGCCCGCCGCATTCGGCAGGGACAAGATCAGCCGCTTGCGTTCCGTGACCTCGCAGGTGAATTCCACGATCTCGCGCAGGGTCTTGATCTCGGGGCCGCCGAGTTCATAGGTCTGGCCGCCCGGCACAGCGCCGTCGACGGCCTTCACGATGGCCTCGGCCACATTGCCCGCATAGACCGGCTGGAAGCGCGTGTCGGCGCCGGCGAGAGGCAGCACCGGCAGCATGCGCACCAATGACGCGAAGCGGTTGAACAGGCTGTCGCCGGGGCCGAACATGAGGGACGGGCGGATGATCACCGCATCCGGCCGCACCTGAAGCAGGCCGGCCTCACCGGCGGCCTTGGAGCGGGCATATTCCGATTCGGACTGGTCATCGGCGCCGATGGCCGAAACCTGGACGAAGGACACGGCCTTCGTAGCCGCCTCCGCGATCAGGCGGGGGGCATTCGCCTGCACTGCATCGAAGGTCTGACGGCCGGTCTCCTTGAGGATGCCGACGAGGTTGACCACGTGATCGGCCTTTGCCGCCACATGGGCGATGGATTCCGGATAACGCAGGTTGGTCTGGATCGCGTAGACCTGCCCGACCTTGCCCATGGGAAGAAACATGGTGGGGTTCGGGTTGCGGGTGGCGACCAGTACCCGATAGCCGCGCTTGGCCAACAGGCTCACCACATAACGGCCGAGAAAACCCGACCCGCCGAACACCGCGACGGTTTGCTGCTCAGGCGTGCGAAGGGCGCCGATCATGAAAGCCTCCTGACCTCGTGAGAGAGGGGCCGGTCAAAGGGGAGGGCCCTGCAAGGGACCGTCTCCTCAAGGACTTGGCCGTGATTTTGAAATGTCTCTAGTCAAAGCCCGTTCCCCTGTGAAGGGGCCTTGCGACCAAGAAAGCGCATCGGAAGCGTTTTCAGCGATTGACGGCGCCTGAGAAGCATCTTAAACGAACCCTCGCCGAAAGGCATGCCCAGGTGGCGGAATTGGTAGACGCACTGCTTTCAGGTAGCAGCGGGTAACACCGTGGAGGTTCGAGTCCTCTCCTGGGCACCAACAACACCCTAAGGTGTTGATCCGCTAGAGACTTCAGATAAATCAAAGGCTTGAGACTGCCCGAGTGGTTCACACGGGTGGTGCAAATGCATCAAGCAGGCAGCTCGCAAGCCTCATCTCTCCCTGGATTTCAGCCCATAAAAGACAATCTTCCGCTGGGTGCCGTTGTGTCTGAAGACCGGCGCGTAACAACCCTGGAAAAACCTGCTAAGAAGCAGGAACACTATCCAGCCTTCAGCGGAAAACATGGACCATTTAGGAGCGATGCGCTCATTCAGGCGCGTGATCGAGCGGGGCAGCTTCAGCCGGGCGGCTGAAGAGTTGGGGCTGTCATCGGCGGGCCTTGGCAAGCAGATCCGGTGGTTGGAGGAGCGGCTGGGGACCGTGCTGATCCAGCGCACGACTCGGCGCATGGGCCTGACGGAGATGGGGCGCGCCTATTACGAGGAATGTTGCCGTATTCTCGATGAGCTTGACGAGGTGGAGCGTTCCATCTCGGCCGATGCGGCCCATGTCTCGGGTCGCCTGCGGGTCAATGCGCCCCTTTCCTTCGGGCTGACGGTGCTCTCGCCGATCCTGCCGGATTTCATGGCGTCTTACCCCGACCTCAAGATCGATCTTACTCTTGCCGATCATCTTCTCGACGTGGTGGGTGCCGGTTTCGATGTGTCGATCCGCGTGCGCTCGGAGCTTGCCGACTCGTCGCTGATCGCGCGCAAGCTCGCCGATGTCGACCAGGTCATCTGCGCCGCTCCGGCTTACCTGGAAAGGCGGGGAACGCCTCTCTCTCTCGACGATCTTCACCGCCACGACTGTCTCGCCTACACCCTGGCCGACAATCCAGGCGCTTGGCATCTCAAAGGCCCTAGGGGCGAGACCAGCATCGCCGTTCCCGCACGGCTCTCCGCCAACAACAGCATCATGTTGTGCGACATGCTTCTGGCCGGAATGGGCATTGGGGCGCTGCCCTCCTTCATCGCCAAGCCGCAGATCGACAGCGGGGCCCTCGTGACTGTGCTGACGGATCATGAATTTCCGCAGCGCCATGTCTATGCGGTCTATCCCACCAGCAGGCATCTCCAGCGCAAGGTTCGCGTCTTCCTGGATTTCCTGGCCGATACGTTTGAGGCGTGTCTCTAAAGGACTTTTTACCGCCAGCTAAAAGTTTTGTGTCTGGAGCATCGTTTATCGCGAATGAGCTCCGTGGTTCTTATCGTGCATCTTTGCAGTTGAGGATCCAGCGATGGCCAAAGTTCTCGTTCTTTACTATTCCACCTATGGCCATATCGAAGCCATGGCATCCGCCGTAGCCGAGGGCGTGCGCTCCGTCGATGGCGCCGAAGTCGTTCTGAAACGCGTTCCCGAGCTTATGTCCGATGACGTCGCTCGCGCGGCGGGCGCAAAGCTCGATCAGGCTGCACCGATTGCATCGCCCAACGAGCTCGCCGATTACGACGCCATCATCTTCGGCACGCCGACCCGTTTCGGAAACATGGCCGCGCAGATGCGCAACTTCCTCGACCAGACCGGCGGTCTGTGGGCGCAGGGAAAGTTAATCGGCAAGGTCGGTTCTGTCTTCACGTCCTCCGCCAATCAGCACGGAGGCCAGGAAACCACCATCACCTCCTTCCACACGACCCTGTTCCACCACGGCATGGTGGTGGTCGGCCTGCCCTACAGCTTCGCGGATCAGATGGGCATCGAGGAGGTGAAGGGCGGCTCGCCCTACGGCGCAACCACGCTGACCGGCAATGATGGCGCGCGTCAGCCCAGCCAGATCGATCTCGCCGGTGCCCGTTTCCAAGGCAAGCACGTGGCCCAGATCGCCAAGAAGCTCCGGGCTTAAACGCCATGCGCCGCGCATTGATCGGATGCCTTGCCGTCCTCGCGGCTGCTTCAGCCTCGGCTGATTCTGGCAAGGAGAAGACCGTTCTCTACCGCAATGCCAAAGTGCTGACCGTCGATGCGGCGTTCGGCACCGCGCAGGCGCTGGCGGTGCGCGGCGACCGTCTTCTCGCCGTCGGCTCCGAAGCGGAGGTGACGGCGGCGGCAGGGCCCGATGCCCAGACCGTCGATCTCGAAGGCCGGACTGTCATCCCGGGGCTGATCGACAACCACGTCCATGTCATTCGTGCAGCGGCCAGCTGGGCTGAAGAGGTTCGCCTCGATGGGGCGGCAACGCGCGAAGAAGCGCTCGAGCGTATTCGCCGCAAGGCGGCGATCACGCCGAAAGGGCATTGGATCTACAGCCAGGGCGGGTTCACGGATGCGCAATTCGGCGATGGGCGCGTGTTTACCCGAGCGGAATTGGACGAGGCGGCTCCCCATCATCCGGTCTATCTCCAGCACATGTATAGCCATGGCTATATCAACCTCACTGCTGCGAAGGCCGCCGGGTTGATGGGGCCTGCAAGCCACATCTTCGCTGAAACAGGTGAGATGCCTGCGGGCGAGGATGGACTTCCGCTCGGTGCCATTGCCGGCCGTGCCATGGATTTCGTCATGCGCAAGCTCCCGCCCAAGACGGCGGAGAAGTCCTTAGCCGGCGCCGAGGCCGTCATGCGCGACCACGCCGCAGTTGGTCTTACATCCATCTTCGACATGGGTGGCTTTGGAATCCGGGATGAGGATTACACGCCGTTCGCCACGCTCGCGACAGCGGGCAAGCTCCCCATTCGCGTGTTTCACACCCGCTGGTTCCGCAATGACAACGGTTCGCGCGGCAAAGAGGCGTTCGCGCGCGAATTGCGCGAGATGAAGCCCTTGTCAGGTTCTGCCCATTTTCGCCTGATCGGCGCGGGCGAATTGATTTACATGCCGGTCTTCGATTCCATCGGTCAGCCGGGCTCTCCTCTTCCGGTCCATCTCGACGAATTCGAGAAAATTCTGCGCGCCCTGGCCAAAGCCGGATGGCCGATGCGCATCCATGCGGAAAGCGACGTCACGATCTCCCAGCACCTCGACCTCATCGAGAAGATCGCAAAGGACACCCCCGTTGCGCATCTGCGCTGGACCATCGAGCACGGCGATACGATTTCGGAAGCATCGCTCAAGCGCATGAAGCCGTTGGGCATGATGGTGGCGCTGCACAGCCGCCCTGTCGTTTTCGGGCTCCGCCGCCTTCGCGCCCTCGGCGAGGAATCGCTCGGCATGCCGCCTCTCGGCCTCGTTAACAAAAGTGGGATCCCATGGGGAATTGGTTCCGATTCCGTCATGGCGAATGTCTACAATCCGTTTGTGACGCTCTGGTGGGCTGTCACCGGAAAAGCTCTCGATGGTGCTCTCGTCACCCGGCCACCCCTGTCGCGCAAAGACGCATTGATCGCCCATACCCGTTCGAATGCTTACCTGCTCTTCTCCGAGAACGATCTCGGAACGCTTGAGAAAGGCAAGCTCGCCGATTTCGTGGTGCTGTCCGAGGATTACATGAGCGTGCCCGAAGACCGCATTCGTCACATCAAGCCAGTGATGACGGTGGTTGGGGGAAAGGTCGTTCATGACGCCCGTGTCCCTCAACAGGCCCAGCAGTGAAGGAACGCGCAATGACTGCCGTCGCCGCTCCCTTGTCGCCTTCCGCTTCTCGCAATTCCGGCGCCATTGCCCTGCTGATCGCCACGGGCTGTGTGTTCGGCGCGATGTTCCCACTCGGCCGGATGGCTGGGCAGGCAGGTGTCGCCCCGTTGGCGTGGACGCTTTCCATGATGCTGGGCGGAGGGCTGATTCTGTTTGTGACGACTCTGCTGCGTAGACAGATCGTCCCCCTGTCGCGGTCGCACCTCAGCTACTATGCCGGTGCGGGCCTGCTCTCGATGGGCCTTCCCAACTTTGTTCTCTTCAGTGTCATGCCGCATCTCGGCGTCGGTTTGTCATCGGTGGTCTATACCC
Source organism: Microvirga sp. 2YAF29 (assembly GCF_052114605.1). NCBI lineage: Bacteria > Pseudomonadati > Pseudomonadota > Alphaproteobacteria > Hyphomicrobiales > Methylobacteriaceae > Microvirga > Microvirga sp. 2YAF29. Next base: position 223,448 of record NZ_JBFRFB010000005.1, on the reverse strand, counting down.
TGCCGCCGATCCTCACATTGACCTTCGCGGCTGTTCTGGGAATAGAAAAACCGGGATTCCGTCGCAGCATCGGCATCGCGCTTGGCTTTGCCGGTGCTGTCATGATCGTCAGCCAGCGCAGCAGCCTGCCGTCGCCCGATCTTTACGGCTGGATGCTGTTGGCTCTCACCATTCCGGCATCGGTTGCGGCAGGCAATATCTTTCGCACGCGCTTCTGGCCCGTGGGCTCGTCGCCGCTTGCTCTGTCGGCGGGAACGATGCTGGCGGGCAGCGGGTGGGTTCTGCTCATTGTCATCTTTAAGGGCCGCGCGGAAGAAATCCTGAGTCTTGCTGCAACCCCGGTGTTGGCTCTTGTCCAGGCGGCGCTGAATGCGCTTCAGTTCCTCATGTTCATGCGCCTGCAGAAAGCTGCGGGGCCGGTCTATGTCAGCCAGATCGGCTATGTGGCGACGGCGGTCGGCCTTGCCTCCGGCGCACTCGTTTTTCGCGAAACCTATTCGATCTGGATCTGGGTCGCGAGCGCCACCATCGCGGCAGGCGTCATCATCGTCAATTCAGCGCAGAAACGCGCCTAATCATTCTCTCGACAATTCGGAGTTCGACCATGTCCAATCCCGTCATCAGAATCGATTTCTATCACGATGTCGTCTGCGGCTGGTGCTTCGTCATCGCACCGCGCCTGCGCAAGCTCAGCCAGGAACTGCCGCTCGAAATCCGCCACCGCAGCTTCGTGCTGCAGGATTCCCGCGAGGAAATGGTGCGCGCCTGGGGTTCGCTGGAGCGCGCGAAGCGGGAGATCCTTGGTCACTGGGAGCGTTGCCGAGAGGCGGATGACGACAAGAGCCGCATCAATGTCGAAGGCATGTGGAAGCAGACCTTCGAGTATCCGTCCGGCATGATCGGAACGCTCGGTTGCAAGGCTGCCGAGATCCAAGGCGGGCAGGCCGCGCATTGGGACATGTTCGATGCTGTGCAGCGGGCTCACCTGACCGAGAACCGCAATATCGGCGATGCAGGCGTGATCACCGACGTGGCCCGGGAGATCGGCCTCGACATGCCGCGCTTCGAATGCGATCTCCACAGCGCCTATACCCGCCAGAAGGTCGAGGAAGACAGAGCCAAGGCACGCAGCCTCGGCATTCGCTCCATTCCGTCCGTGGTGGTCGAGGAGGCGGGCGTCGTCCTGGGTACTGCGCCGACGGAGGTTCTGCGAAGCCAACTCCTGTCCATCCAGGAGCGTCTTCGTGCGGGCGGCTCCGCTTCGGCTTAGATATTCAGGAGGATCCGCTGATGATTCTGGCAAAAACACTTGCGCTAGGCACATTGCTGTTCCTGACAGCTTGTTCGGCTCCGCGCGAACGTCTTCAATATGATAGACCGGCGGGCCCTCGGATCGATCCGCCTGCGGCCATGCCGCCAGCCCAAACGCCTCGACGCTGGCCAGCTTATAGTGTCGATGAATATGGAAAGGTTCTTTGCTGATCCATGGAGGGGGGAGACCTTACCGACCATTGCCGCTTCCCATGACACAGCGGCGGTCCAAGGGAGTGTCGCAAACACTTCCAGTCGGGAGCTCGTAAGCTTTTTGATTTTACTTGTTAAAGGAGGGGATTGTATCAATCCGCTCCTGGTACCATCCCTTCTCTAAGGGATTGATGCACGAAGAATTCCAACAAAAAACAGCGACTTCAGGTTGCCCGAGCGGTGCGCACGGGGTCCGGATCGACTTTTCGATGTCGGTCCTTGGTTACTCTTGAGGCATTATCGTTCGATCTTGGTCCGGGGATCCGTCGATACCTATCAGGGTTCCACAATGATGGTGCCTGTCATGTTAGGGTGATAGCGGCAGATGTAGTCGATGCGCCCGATCGCGTTCATGGCCATTCGCCCGTTTTTCCCCGGCCGGATGTCGACCTCCCAACTCCTGTCCTTGGCGGTTGCAGTATGCGCCACGATATCCTGGTTGTCCCATTCCACGGTATCGCCGACATGCACCGTGACTTGCTTCGGCTCATAGGCGATTCCCTTCATGAGGATCGGCTGCGTGGTGCCGACCGGAAATGCCGGGCTGCCTGGCATTCCCAACGCAACCGCAACCAGAATGGCAAGTTTGCGCATCGGTCGTTCTCTTTTTTATTCAGTCAAAGCACCGGTCCGGGCGGGCAGGCTCTTGACGAGGTGTTCGGCGTGCTGCTCGTGGCCCTGGAAGATCTTGAGCCCGGTCGAAAGCAGGTCCTTCAAATCGCCATTGCTTGCGCCTGGAATCAGGGTGTTCTGAAGGGCGCCGTTGACCTGCTGATGGTAGGCAACCTCGTTCTGGGCATAGGCTTTGTCGAAGGCCGCTCCCTTCAGTGCGTTGAGCTCTTTGCGCTTCGCCTCGGCCTGCTGCATGAGCGAGCGGCTGGTGTCGTTGTCCTCCGGCTTGACGTTCAGCTTCTTCACCAGGGCGAGCGCTTTTTCATTCACCGCCTTGTGGTCGCGGACCATGTCGTTGGCGAAGGCCCGAACTTCCTTGTTCTTGGATTGCTTGAGAGCGAGTTCGGCCGCTTGGATGTCGATCTGTCCGGCCGTGTAGGCGATATGGGCGATCTGAGGGTCCGTGAGCTTGGCGGCTCCTTGAGCCATCGCGCCGTAAGGGACGAGGCAAAGGCAGGCACCCAACAGTGTCATGCGAAGCTTAGTCATCGTGATCTCCCTTGGTTGGTGACGGACATGCCGGTGCATTGGATGCAGCAACCCTCAGAAGGTTCCCGCTGCGCAGCAACAAAGATCCGGCGCGTGAATTTTTTAAAGCTCCAGCCTTTGCATGACGTGCTGCGTAACCCGGTTGCAGCGAAGTCCATCGAAGGGGAAGGCATCCTTCACCGTTGCCACGAAGCGGGCCTGAAGCGCCTTCTGCAACAGCCGCCGGGCGCGGTGGAGCCGTGTCTTCACCGTCTCAGGGCGGATGCCGAGATGCGAGGCGGTTTCCTCGACGCTCATGTCCTCGAGCTCGCGCATGATGAACACCGACCTGAAAGTTTCCGGCAATTCGTCGACCGCCTGCTCCACGATCCGGCGCAATTGTGCCCGGCCTGCCTCGGCTTCCGGGTCCTGCGAGGCGTGAGTCTGCGCGAACGGCAGGATCTGCGCTTGAGTGCCTTCCATCCGCTCCCACTGGCTCAGCTCGACGATATCCTTGCGGCGCCGCAACCGCCCCAAGGCTTCATTGAGAGCGATGCGCGTCAACCATGTCGACAGGCGGGCCTCGCCTCGAAAGGCATCGAGATGCGCGAATGCCTGCAGATAGCTCTCCTGGACCACATCTTCGGCTTCGATGTCATTGCCCGTGACCCCGCGGGCCACGCGATAGAGGCGGCGGTTATGGCGCTGCATGATGATCCTGAAGGCATCGGGATTGCCTCCCCTGGCCTGCGAGACGAGACCTTCGTCATCCAGAGCTGAGAGATCGGAAAGCGTTGCTGTTGTGCTCGGCATCGGGCACCTGCCATGTCCATTTTTGGATGCAGGGAGGCGCCGAAAGGTTCCCGACCTCACCGGATGAGCAGCATCCTGATCTTGACTATCGATGATATCAATCGAGGTCAGAGGCTGTATGGTGGGAAAGGAGTCCGCCTGCAGGTATCAAAGCAAAAGGGATGCACAATGGCAAAGAATACGATCTGCCTCTGGTACGACAAGGATGCCGAGGCTGCCGCACGGTTCTATTCCGAGACCTTTCCCGACAGCGCGGTTCTTGCCGTGCATCGTGCCCCCGGTGATTATCCGTCCGGCAAGCAAGGTGACGTCCTGACGGTCGAATTCACGGTTGCCGGAATTCCCTGTCTCGGCCTCAACGGAGGTCCCGCGTTCAAGCATGACGAAGCCTTCTCGTTCCAGATCGCCACCGACGATCAGGAGGAGACCGATCGCTACTGGAATGCCATCGTCGGCAATGGAGGCCAGGAAAGCGCGTGCGGCTGGTGCAAGGACAAGTGGGGTATATCTTGGCAAATCACGCCACGAGTCCTGACGGAGGCATTGGCAGCCGGCGGCGATCAAGCCAAGCGGGCCTTCGAGGCGATGATGGACATGAGGAAGATCGATGTCGCCGTGATCGAGGCAGCGCGGCGCGGTTGATGCTTTCGTGACCACGGGAGCGAAATCGCCTGCGGCACGACATTGCCGCGGCCCCGCAAGACAGGACACCCGATTGCAAGCACCTTAAGAGCGATCGGGCGTTATCTCCAAGGTCGAACGCTTGAGCGCGGTCTCATGAGGGATGAAGCGGTACCACAAGGGAGAGTATGGCCTGAGGGCGATGGCGAGATGGCCCGGCGCATCCGTGCGCATGACTGGACCGCGACGCCTCTCGGGCCAGTTGAGGCGTGGCCGCAATCGCTGCGGACGGCGATCGACATTCTCCTCTCGTCGGGCTTTCCCACCATCGCGCTCTGGGGGGAGGATCTCGTCCAGATCTACAATGACCGCTACCGCGACCTGATGGGCTTCAAGCATCCGGCGGGCCTGGGTCAACCGACGCGGGAATGTTGGCCGGAAGTCTGGCACATCAACAAGCCGATCTATGAGCGGGTCTGGGCCGGCGAGACGCTGACCTTCGAGGATGCACTCTTTCCCATCATCCGTTCCGGCCGGCTGGAGGATGCCTGGTTCACGCTGACCTACGGTGCTCTTCGGGATGATGGGGACCGGGTCGCCGGCGTGCTGGTCAGCGTATTCGAGACTACCGAGCGTGTCCGAACCGCTCTCCGGCTCCGCGAGAACGAGGAGCGGCAGGCCTTCCTGCTCAAGCTCTCGGATGCGCTGCGCGCAATCGCCGACCCGGTGCAGATCCAGGAAGAAGCCCTGCGGCTTCTCGGCGAAAACCTCGAAGCCGGCTGGGTGTATTACGGCGAATTCGACGCCGACGTTGCGCACATGATCGTGCGCGCGGATTACCGGCGTGGGGACGAACCAAGTCTGGTGGGCTCCTGTCCGGTTGCATCGTTCGGCATTCTCCAGGAGTTAAGCGCAGGGCGCACGACGGTCATTCACGACACCCTGAATTCCCCGATCTTCAGCGAGGCATCGCGCGCGCAGTGGGGTTCTCGCGGCATGCGCTCGGTCATCGCCGTCCCGATCATGAAAGACGGGACGTTGATTTCCGCGCTGGCCGTGGCCGACACAGAGCCGCGGGATTGGACCCGGGACATAGCCTCCATCGAGGAGACGGCTCAGCGCACCTGGGCCGCTGTCGAGCGCGCCCGGGCCGAGATGGCGCGGCGCGAGAGCGAGAGCCGGTTTCGTGCCCTCGCCACGGCCGGTGCCTACATGATGTATCGCATGAGCGCAGACTGGAGGCACATGCACCAGCTCGAAGGCCGTGATTTTCTGGCCGATACGACCAGTCCGGTCGAGAACTGGGCAGACACCTATCTCCTGCCGGAAGACCAGCCCGAGATCTTTGCCGCCATCGATCGGGCCATCCGAACCAAATCGCTGTTCGAACTGGAGCATCGCGTCCGGCTCGCCGATGGCGGGGTCGGTTGGGTTCTATCTCGCGCGGTGCCGATCCTCGGACCGGACGGAGAGATCGCCGAATGGTTCGGCGCCGGCAGCGATGTCACGGCGAAGCGAGAGGTCGAGGCCAAATTGCGCGAGGCGGAGGAACGGCATCGTGGCGAACTCGAGCGGCAGGTTAGGGAACGCACGGCGGAGCTGAAGGCGAACCGCGACCTGCTTCAGGCGACCATGGACGCCTCGACCGACATGATCCAGGTGTTCGAGGCGATCCGTAACGGTTCAGGCGAGATCGTCGATTTTCGCTGGGTTCTGAATAACCACACATCCGAAAGCAGGTACGGCAAAGTCGAGGGGGAAAGCCTGCTCACACGCAACCCTGGTGTCGTTCAGGAAGAAATATTCGATACGTTCAAGCGAGTGACTGAGACTGGCGAGCCGGGGCAGGCCGAGCGGTACTACATTCACGAGCAGTTCGACGGATGGTTCTATCAATCCGTCGTGAAGCTTGGCGATGGAGTGGCCACCACCACGAAGGACATCACCGAATGGAAGCAGGCACAGGACGAGGTCCTGCGATTGCAGGAGGAGATCGCCCAGGCCAAGCTGCGTGAGAGCGAGGAGCGGTTCCGTCTGATCGTCGAAAGCGCGCGCGACTACGCGATCTTCACCACGGACCTGAACGGCATCATCACGGAATGGCCGCCCGGCGCCCAGGCGGTGCTCGGCGGTACGCCCGACGAGATGGTGGGCCGCAGCATGGACATGACCTTTCTGCCTGAATACATCTCGAAAGGCGATCCGGAACATGAGCGGAGGGAGGCGCGCGAGAAAGGTCACGCCCCGAATGTGCGCTGGCATCGCCGGATCGACGGTGCGCGCGTCTTTATATCCGGTTCGACGCGGCTTCTGCGCGACGCCAAGGGCCTGCCGGTCGGATATCTGAAGATCGGTCAGGACATCACGGAGCGCAAGCGTTCCGAGGAGGCCTTGCGGGAGAGCGAGGAGCGGCTGAAGGTTATGGTGGCGGAGCTCCAGCACCGCACCCGCAACCTGATCGCGGTGGTCCGCTCCATCGCACAGCAGACGATGGCGATGACCGGTCCGAGCGAGGAATTCCGGGAGCAGTTCTATGATCGCCTAGCGGCCCTCGCCCGCGTGCAGGGATTGTTCTCACACTCCGACGAGGGGCCGATCACGATCGAGACGCTGGTGCGCATGGAACTCGACGCCCTCGGTGTCTTGCAAGAGGCCGGGGACCGGATCGAGATTGTCGGACCGCCGGTACCCATCCGCCCTTCGGTCGTTCAAACCCTGGCCCTGGCGCTGCACGAGCTTGCCACGAATGCACGCAAGCACGGCGCACTGGCGACCAAGCGCGGGCGGCTTCGGGTTGCCTGGCTGGTCGAGGATGGAAACGGTGAAGGTTGCCGCCTCCGGCTGGAATGGGTGGAAAGCGGCACCGCATTGACGAGCGAAGCCGATTCTGCCCGGCGTGGATATGGCCGTGAGCTGATAGAGCGGGCGCTGCCCCACACGCTCGGCGCCAGGACCTCGTATGAACTGAATGCGGATGGGGTGCGTTGCTCGATTGATATGCCTTTGGATAAGCGTGAACGGCAACACAGGAGACAGTGATGACCGGATCCGAGATCCTGGCGAGACGAAAGGTTCTTATTGTCGAGGACGAGTATTTCATTGCGGACGATCTGGTTCGGGCTTTCGAGGCACAGGATGCGCAGGTCGTAGGGCCGGCGGCGAGCATCGACGATGCCCTCGGCCTGATCGGTGAGACCGAAGATCTCGATGGGGCGATTCTCGACGTGAATCTGCAGGGCGAGATGGCCTATCCCGTGGCGGATGCGCTGCTGGCCCGAGGCGTCCCTTTCGTCTTCGCGACAGGCTACGACAGAGCTTCGGTTCCGGAGCGATACAGGCACATCACGCGCTGCGAAAAGCCGGTCGATCCGTGCAAGGTTGCACGGACACTTTTCGCCTGAGGCGAAAGACCATTGCAGGAAGGCCTAGGATGAAAAAAGCCTAGGATTCTGCAGCTGTCCCGATCCGCTCCGAAAGGGGGAAGCGGATCGTGCAGCGCAGCCCATCGGTCTCGAATGTCAGCGACGTGTCGGCCTTGAGTTCGTAAAGAAGCGTCCGCGTGAGCACTTCCGTCCCGAACCCATGGCGGGATGGCTCGGCAATGGCCGCCACGTCCCATTCCTTCCAGACAAGCGACAGTGAAGCATTGGGGGCTTCGCCTGAAATGCTCCAGCTGATTTCGATCCGTCCGGTGCTGCTGCCGAGAGCCCCGTGCTCGATCGCATTCACGGCAAGCTCATGCACCGCCAGCGCAAGAATCTGCCCCGCCTTGGGCTGCAGATTCACGTCGGGTCCGGAGAGCAGCACGCGGTCCCCTTCCGATGCCCCATAGTGGAAGAGTTCGTCGGAGAGAAGCGTGTGAAGCTCGACAAACCCGCGCGCGTCTGCGGTGGCCTGGATGCGCACGAGGGTATCGAGGCGGTCCTCCAGATGGCCCACATAGGCATCGAGATCGCGGTTGGTCGCGGCGGACCTGCGGATGATCGTGCGCAGCATCGCCACCGTGTTGCGCAGCCGATGCCGGAGTTCCCCCGGTGCGTCCCGCTGGTCAAGGAGATGACGCAGACGCCGGTTGTCTGCTTCAAGCTCGGCGATGCGGGCCACCGCAGTGATGTCTTCTGCCATAAGTTGCCTCGTCACTCGCGCGGATCAACGATCCGCCCTGCCATCGGTTCAGAATGAAACAGAATACTCGTGTGAAGGTAGTCCGCGTCGAAGAACGAGAGTTCCCGCAATCCCTCTAGGTTCTGAAGAGTTAAGCTGCGGCCTCGCAGCGAGATCAAGCCCGTCAATCTCAGCTCCTGAAGGGAGCGGTTGACATGCACCGTCGACAGCCCGAGCACATCGCCGAGATCGGCCTGCGTGACGGGCATATCGAAGCTGAGCCCGTTGACGAGGCCAACCATTTCCAGGCGAAGATGCAGCTCGCAGAACAGGTATCCCAATCGCTCGGTCGCCGTCCGCCGTCCCAGGCTGACCACATGTTCGCGCTCGATTGTCGATGCAACCAGCAAGTCCCACCAGAAGGCCTCGTTGATGCGCGGGTTGTGCCGCACGAGGCTGCCGATAGCGCTCAGGGGCACAAGGGCAGCAGTGACGGGTGTGAGTGCCGCAAGCGGTTGGTCCATGAAGCGCGGCAGCACGCCGAAGGGCTCGCAAAGATCGCCTGGAATGAAGAGCGAGATGATCTGCCGTTTGCCGTTCGGCAGAAGCCTGTAGCGGCAGGCCCAGCCTTCGACGATCAATGGCAGGAAGCGCGACGAGCTGCCCTCCGGAATGATGTCTCCCCGTGCACTGACGGTGCGAACCGGCTGGGCCAGACGCGTCAGGATCACCTCGTCCTCACGGGTCAGCCGCGCGCCATGGCGGAGTTTGCGCACGAAGGGATGATCCATACTCTCCGTCCTCCTCCCTACAGAACTCGGAAGGACGATGGTTTGCTCCGGATGGCGTTTGCCGATGCATGGAATCTGATCGGTCCGGCAAAGCTGCGACCCGGCCCAAAATCGGGCTTGGCAGTTGAAAGGAGCCGCTATCGTCCAAGGCCGGCCCTGTTCAAGCCAGCCTGTCTTGACGATGGAGGAGACACCGCTCACCCGGCGTACCTCTCCGGTTCCTGAGCAGGCGCTTTTGAAGAGCAAAAGCTCTTAGGGTTTGACCCATCTCGGCTTTCCTGTGAACGTTCTGCCGTACGCTGTCGGAGGGTATGATGACCATCAGACAGGCCTTGCTCTTCGCCTTGATCTGCGGAACCGGAGGCGCGTTCATGCCGCCCGCTCATGCCGCAGCCTTCACCTGTCCAGATACATCTACGGTGACCACGACTGGCAAGACTCAGGCGATCGACGGCCTTTATGCCGGCGCTACGGATGCCGATGCGGGCAAGCGGCTTGGAGAGCTCATGACGGACCTGCGCAAGAGCGGCCTGAAGCCTTCCATGATCGTCGATCATCTGGTCGGCGCTTATTGCCCGCTTGTCGCAGCCGATACTTCACTCTCGGATGCGCAGAAGACGAACCGGGTCCGACGATTCGCGCAGCAGGTGACAGGCTTGGCCTATATGCCGTCGGAAACGGATGAGGTGGACGTTCTCGTGCAGACCACCCTGGCGCCGGAACTGCTGACCCAGATCGATCAGGCCGCAAAGCGGGGCGGCGTTTCCCGCGATGAATGGATTACGCAGGCGATCAAGCGGCAACTGACGGCGCCATGACAGGGCGAGGTCGCCGCCTTATTCGGCGCCGGGATCCATCGGCTGACCATGAATACGAACCCGGCCGTGAGGAATCTCATCGGCTCGGTCGACGCCGGCCATCTTGGCCCCCTCCCATCCTTCCGCGCGCCACAAGCCCTGCTGCTCGTTGAGATCGAGCACGCCCTCCTGGTCCAGGATGCTTACGACCTCATCGATATGCGGTGCGCCGCACTTTACGATGACAACGGTGCCGCCACGGATCACGCCCTCGGTGTAGGCGTAGGCATCGGCCCGCGACAGACCATCGTCCTCCAGGAGAGGAGCCAGATTGTGCGGCGTTGACCAGATGTCGATTTGAGCTCTCGGGATGCCGGCCTGTTCCAGGCGCTGCGCGGCGGTTATGGCATGGAGCTCGCTACGGAAGAGGGAAGTGACAGTCTTCATTGAGCCGATCTCCTGCAAAGCTGGGCGGTGTCGAACTCGTGGCGAAAACAAGCCTGAAGTTTATCACGGTGGACATTGCTCCACCATAGCGCCGGTCAGGGCTCGATCCTCTCAACCGCGAGGGAAGCCGTAGGGGCGAAGATCGCGATCGGTTCCTTGCGTCCGGCCAGAGGCTCGCGCCCGATCTCCCGCCATGCTGCGCGCTCCAGTGAGCCCTCGACCACGGGGCCGGAGGCCAGGATCACCTCGCCATAGCGCTTCGTGGCCTGTTCGAGCCGCGAGGCGACATTGACCGCGTCGCCAAGCACCGTGAATTCCATGCGCTCCTCGTCGCCAACGATGCCGCAGAAGACATCGCCGACATGGATGCCGATTCCGATCCGCACGGTATGAGGCAGCTCCCGTGTGGCATTCCAGGCCTCGACGATCCGCACGAGGTCATGGGCGAATGCGAGGGCGCGTCCTGAATCATCGCTTCCCTCGTCCGGCACCCCGAACAGAATCAGCGCACCGTCGCCGATGAACTTGTCGACGAAGCCGTGATGCGCCCGCACGCAAGCCAGGATGCGGGTTCGGAAAGCGGTGAAGAATTGCGACAGGCGTTCGGGGTCCATACCCTCGGCCATGCCGGTCGAGTCGCGGATATCGACGAAGACGATGACGGCTCTCTGGCGGCGTCCCCGGCGCAGATCCGCGTCGCCCGCCGCCACGCGAGGCGCGATCTCGGCGGGGAGGAAGCGTGCAAGGCTGGCGCGGCCGACCGCATCCTTGACCGCGGACGACAGGAGCCGCCGCGAGCGGACGATGCCGAAGGCCGTGGCGGCACCGGCCAGGATCAGCAGTTCGAACCGCATCACGTTGATCGGCATCGAGAAGAGCCTGTGCCACTCGGGAAATTCCCCGGTGTCATCCATGACAAGGCGGTGGCCGAGATCGACGGCGATCCCGATCAAACCGAATGCCAGGAGGCCGATGGCGCAGAGCTGCACCTTGACGTCATAGCGCAGTGCACCGACGGCCAGGATCAGCGGAATGGCCCAGGCAATCGGAGCGGAGGGCAGGGCATTGCCCGGCAATCCGCGCTCGCTGGTGGCGAGATATGCGATGACGAGCACGAGCCCGACATCCAGGACCATGAAGAGATAAGCGAAACCATGGCGCCAGCGTTGAGGATCGGCGAGCACGATGCTGGCCGCGCCGACAATCAGGAAGCCGAGCGAGGCGATCCAGGCATTATGCTCGAACAGGCCGAGCGACACATCGGTCAGGTAAAGCAGAATGCGGTCGGCCGCGATGACCGTCACAAAGACACAGAGGCCGATGGCCACGCGCAGCCATCCGATCAGCCGCTCCGCAGCAACTTCGTGACGGCGCATCAATGCGGCGACAAGGTCGCCTTCCAGAAGGCGGCTGGGGATGTTGATGAGGGGCTCCGTCTCTCGGAACGGGTTATCCGCGCGCAGGTTCGACCGAATGACGGCCTCCTGTCAGCTCGGCTCGGCAGAATGGGCCACGCGCGGATTAGAACACAGCGGCGTCCTATCGGCTAGGGCATGCGAGTAGAATATCTTCCTCGCTTGCCTGACCGACAGGGCTAGTGACGGGCCGTGCATTGCTCACTATGATGACCCGAACGGAATGAAGAACCGGCGCGCGGTTAGTGTTTCATCGAAAGATTCGGCCAAGGCATCTGGCTTCGTCGAAGCGTACGGACCTGTGTCGTTTCCTGACCTTTTCGACAGCCGTCCAGAACATCACAACAATGCGGACAAAACTCGCAGAGGGGCATGAGTAGAAACCGGTCGTTCCCGACCGATCCTGCCGATTGGGAGTTTCGCATGCGCCTTCTCCTGTTCGCGTTCGCCCTCAGCGCCATTCTGTGGCCGGCCGCTATTCCTGCGAGCCTTGCGCAGGGCGGTCCTCCGCAGGGGCCTCCGCCGGTGACCGTCGCGAAGCCCGTGGTCAAGGACATCATCGAGCGCACCGACTTCATCGGGCGCTTCGAGGCGATCAACCAGGTCGATATCCGATCCCGCGTCTCTGGCTATCTCGACAAGGTCCATTTCCAGGATGGCGCCTTCGTCAAGGCAGGCGATCTGCTCTTTACCATCGACCCGCGTCCCTACAAGAATGCACTCGAACAGGCGCAGGCCGCCGTCACATCCTCACAGGTGGCGCTGGAATTCGCGCAGAGCGATCTGGGCCGCGCCGAGCAATTGCGCCGCACGGGCAACATCACCGATCAGCTCTTCGACCAGCGGCGCCAATCGTTCCTGACGGCGAAGGCCGAGCTGGACCGGGCCCAGGCCGCGCTGCGGCAGGCGCAGCTCGATGTGGAATTTACCGAGATCAGGTCACCCCTGGCGGGCAAGATTTCCCGCAAGCTCGTCTCGGAGGGCAATCTGGTCAACGCGAACCAGACCATCCTCACGAATGTGCTCTCCCTCGATCCGATCCAGTTCTATTTCGACGTGGATGAGCGCTCCTTCCTGGCCTTCTCGCGCCAGTCGCAGGGCGGAACGAGAACCACGGTCGAAGGCGAATCCAACGAGGTCACGCTTACCTTGACGGAAGAGCGCCTCGGGCAGCGGAAGGGACAGCTCGATTTCGTGGACAACAGGCTCGATGCGGCAAGCGGCACCATCCGCCTGCGCGCCGTGTTCGACAACAAGGACCTTTTTCTCACGCCCGGCCTGTTCGGCCGCGTCACGGTCGGCGCATCCGATTCCTACAAGGGCATTCTTCTCCCTAACGAGGCAATCGGCAGCGATCAGGACCGGCGTGTGGTCTACGTGGTCGATGAGAAGAACATAGTTCATTTCAAGCCCGTGCGAATCGGGCCATTGCAGGGGAGTGCAGCTCCCGGCGTGTCGTTGGGCACAGCTCTCGACACGATGGAGCAGCTGATCCGGGAGGCCCAGTCTCCCGGCGTCGGATTCGAATGAACGGAAATCGCTTTTCAGGAGCGGCAGACCGGCAACACGGCGGTGTTCATCTTCGCGCTGTCCGTGCTCTTCGTGTTTCTCGTGCTCGCGGCACAATATGAGAGCTGGTCCCTGCCCATCGCCATCATTCTCATCGTGCCCATGGGTGTACTGTCCGCCCTGATCGGCGTGATGCTGCGCGGGCAGGACAACAACATCCTGACCCAGATCGGCCTTGTGGTCCTTGTCGGCTTGGCGGCGAAGAACGCCATTCTCATTGTCGAGTTCGCCAAGCAGGCGGAGATGGAGGGCAAGACGCCCATCGAGGCCGTGGTGGAGGCGTGTCGCTTACGTCTGGTGATCGCGACCGGCCCCGGCGCGGAGATGAGGCAGGCCCTGGGCAAGGCGGTCTTCGCCGGCATGATCGGCGTGACCTTTTTCGGATTGTTCCTGACGCCTGTCTTCTACGTGACGCTGAGAGCCATCGTCCTGCGGTTCTCGCGGAAGCGGACCATGAAGCAGCACGGCCCGGTTGAGGCTCGGTCCTCGGCTGCCGAATAGAGGCTGGCAGGATGAGAGCCGATCTCATCCTGCTTATTGATGATCAATGGTGATGTTCGGCCTGTGAAGACATGCGATCCACATAGGCGATGCCAATCGCCGATAGGATAAAGACCGAGTGGATCACCGTCTGGAGAATGATTCCCGTCTCCGTGTAGGTGCTTCTCGCGGTGCCAACGTAACCGGCTTCGATGAATGTCCGCAGCAGATGGATCGACGAGATGCCGATGATCGCCATTGCCAGCTTCACCTTGAGAATGCCGGCATTGACGTGGCTCAGCCATTCCGGCTGGTCCGGGTGGCCTTGCAGGTTGAGGCGCGACACGAAGGTCTCGTAGCCGCCGACGATGACCATGACGAGCAGGTTTGAGATCATCACCACGTCGATGAGGCCGAGGACCACCAGCATGATCTGCATCTCGCTGAACTCACCGGCATGCATGACGAGATGCACCAGCTCCTTCAGGAACAGGAAGACATAGACGCACTGGGCAACGATCAGTCCGAGATAGAGCGGCAGCTGCAGCCAGCGGGAGCTGAAGATGAGGGCCGGTAGCGGCCTGAGGACGGCCGACCGGGCCGCCGAGGGCTTTTCAGGATTGTGGTCCATTGATGATCTGGAAGCTTCGTAAGGGAAGGAATCGGGTGGCAAGCGGGGCAATAACCCGCCGTCCCTAGATGGGATGACCCCTGTCGGCACACAAGGCTGTCTGTCGTTGGGGACGGAACTCGCCCTCAAATCTGTTTCTCAGACTTGAGGCCTTGCGGTGCTCTCCGCATCGGCACTTTCACAAAACCTACGTCATCAGACCTTAGTCTAGCCCCGCTTGCGTGGCGCATTGGAAGCTGATCATAATCTTTGCACGCCTGTGCAACCACGCCCCGAAGAGGGTCCAGGCTGAGGAGCAGGAAACATTGAGCGCCTTTCTCGAAGTGGCAGATGCCCGTGTTCGCTATGGACAGCAAGAAGTCCTTAAAGGGGTGAACCTCGCCGTCAAGAAAGGTGAGTTCGTCGCTCTTCTCGGCTCTTCGGGCTGCGGGAAGACGACTCTTTTGCGCAGCATTGCAGGGTTCAACATTCCGACCTCCGGTGCGATTCGCGTCGATGGGCGGGACGTGACCCGGCTGCCGCCGGACAAGCGCGGCATGGCCCTGGTGTTCCAGTCCTACGCGCTCTGGCCGCATATGAATGTCGACCAGAATATCGGCTATGGCCTCAAGCTGAGGAAGTTCCCCAAGGCGGAGATCGAAACGCGCGTCACGGAGATCAAGAAGCTTCTGGGCCTCGATGCGTTCGGCGCGCGCAAGCCCGCCAATCTCTCCGGTGGACAGCGTCAGCGCGTGGCGCTGGGAAGAGCTCTGGCGATCCAGCCCGACATCCTTCTTCTCGACGAGCCTCTATCCAATCTCGATGCGCGCATCCGTCTGACAGTGCGGCACGAAATCAGCGCACTGCAGCGGCGTCTCGGCATCACGGCGGTTCATGTCACGCACGACCGTGAAGAGGCCATGGTGATGGCCGACCGGATCGTCATTCTCAACAACGGCTCCATCGAGCAGGTCGGTACGCCCGAGGAGGCCTATAACCGGCCCGGCTCCGATTTCGTGGCCGCCTTCATGGGTGCCGAAAATCTGCTCGAACTTTCCGGATCGACGAGTGGCGAGCGCATCGAGATCGCGGCAAGTCTGTTCAATTCCGCAGCGATCGTGTCCGCGCAAGGGCACAAGCTCTCCGGCACTATCAATGCCCGCTTCCGGGGAGAATCGGTTGAGCTGAGTGAGGCGAAGGACAACGCTCCCTTCCTGCGCGACGAAGGCGGGCTGACCCTGGTCGGCACCGTCGAGCAGACGAGTTATCCGGGCGGTCTCTGGCGTCATGTAATCGTCGTGGGCACGTCGCATATCATCGTCGACGCGCCGCGCAATTTCGAGATTGGCAAGCGCGTTACGATCCGCATTCCCGAGGCGGCTTTGTTCCTGTTCCCAAAACAATAGACCGGTGGGCAAAACCACCGGCGATCATTGTCTGGGCGCAGCCAGCAAGGCGCGCCCCAAGGAGGAAAACATGAAGGCTAAATTCATCGCAGCCACGCTCGCAACGGGCCTGCTCTGCACGCCGCTCACTGCGGCGGAACTCACCGTCCTTACGGCGGGCGACCAGAACATGGTCGACTACGTGAATGAATATCTCGGACCTCTCTTCGAGAAGGAAAATCCGGGCACGAAGGTGCGCGTAGTCGGCACGGGCCCTGGCGATGCGGGCTCGCAGAAAATCCTCGAGCGCTTCGAGGCACAGAGCAAAGCCGGTGTCGCCAAGTGGGACGCGGACGTTGCCGTGGTGCACGAGAAGTTCGCCGGACCCATGGTCGAGCAGAAATTCCTCGAATCCTATCGCAGCAAGATCCCGAGCGGCTCCATGGTCACGCGCGAGAACGCCAAGATGGCTCTCGGCACGAACGTGGACGGTTTCGTCATGCCCATGTTCAACAGCCAGACGGCTTTGGCCTACAACCCGGCTCTCGTTCCCAATCCGCCCAAGAGCTATGACGAGCTCGTCGCGTTCGCGAAGAAGAACCCGAAGCAATTCGGCTATAACGGCATCAAGGGCGGCGCTTCCGGCGTCAGCTTCGTCATGGGCTGGATTTATGCCTATGGCGGCGGCGATGCGCAGAAGCTCATGAACGGCCCCTTCGAAGAGGGCCAGGAAAAGAACTGGGACAAGGCTTTCGCTTCGCTGAAGGAATTCAGCCGCAACGCCACGATGACCCCGGGCAATGCCGGTACGCTCGACATGCTCAGCCGCGGCGAGATCGCCATCGGGCCGGTCTGGGTGGACATGTTCTATTCCTGGAAGGCCAAGGGCCAGCTGCCGCCCGAGATGAAGCTCGTTCTTCCCTCGCCCGGCATGCCCGGCCAGCCGATGCATTACGTGATCCCGGCCAAGAGCGCGAACACGGATCTAGCCCAGAAGTTCGTGGCGCTCGCCACAAGCCCGAAGGTGCAGGCCGAAGGCATCGTCAAGCGCTTCAACTGGTATCCCGGCATCGATGCGCAGCACGTCCAGGCCAATCTCGACAAGGATACCTGGCAGCAGCTCTTCACCGACATTTCGCCTGAAGAACTCGCCAAGTACGGCAAGCCTTTTCCGATCGCTCCCTACAACAAGGCGATTCTCGAGGCTTACGAGCGCCAAGTCAGCAACTAAGCAATTGCACCATGGCCTGGAGGGAATGCTCTCCCGGCCAACCTTGCCTGTCAGGATCAAGCGTCACCGGCCTAAAGCCGCCGGTTTCATGGAAGTTCTTCCGCCATGCCGATTCCGTTGATTGGATTCTTGCTCGTCGCTCCGGCGCTGGCGATCGTCCTTCTTCTCTTCATCGTTCCGCTCATCAGCTCCATCACCGGCGCTTTCGATGTCGGCGGCACATTCGGCTTCGGCAATTTCATCAAGTCGTTCGAGCTCTACAGCAGCGACATGGTGTTCACGCTCGTCATCGTGCTGCTGTCGTCTGCGCTCATCGGCCTGTTCTCGATCATGATCGGCGGCTATCTCACGCTCGGATCGAACCCGAAGGCCGTCGCGATCCTGCGCTGGATCTATCGCTGGCCGCTTTTCATTCCGTTCATCGTCGTCGGCCAGGTTCTGCGCACGTTCCTCGCCAAGAACGGGTTGATGAACAACATCTTCATCGAAGCCGGCATCATGACGCCGTTGGCCGCCGTGAGCTTTCTCGATTGGCGCGGCATCGTCACCGCCTTCGTGTGGAAGCAGACGCCGTTCGTGACGCTGCTGCTCGCCGGCGCCATGGCCTCCATCGACCGCAGCACTATCGAGGCGGCGCGAAACCTGGGCGCGAAGCGCGTCCGCATCCTCATCGAGATCGTTCTGCCGCAGGTCCGTCAGACGCTTCTCGTCGGCCTCATCCTCAGTTTCGTCACCATGATGTCGGTGCTCTCCGTCCCGCTCATGATCAACGCCCAGTCGCCCACCATGATCACCGCCAACATGGCGTTCCGCATCAATGCGCACGGCGATTACGGCGTCGCCAATGCGCTGGGTCTGATCTCGCTCCTCATGACGAGCGTGGCCGCCATCATCTATCTGCGCCAGACCATGAGGGAGCACGCCCGATGAGCATCCAACTCGATTGGAAGTGGATCCCGCGCGGCATCGGGCTTGGGCTTTTGGCCTTCATCATCTTCGGGCCTCTGGTGAACCTGCTTCTCTGGGCCGTCGCGGAGCGCTGGTACTTCCCCCATGTGCTGCCGCTGAAATACGGCTTCTCGTTCTGGGCCAGCGTCTTCTCGCCTCGCGGCAACGCCATGGGCTCGCTCGCCACAAGCGTTCTGATCGCGGTTCTGACGGTCATCATGTCGCTCGGCCTCGCCATTCCGGCAGGCTATGCACTGGCGCGTCTGCGCCTGCCGTTCCGTGGCCTGATCCTGCTGGCGCTGCTGATTCCGCAGGCTTTTCCGAATCTGCCGGTTTACGTGAACATCGCCCGCATCTTCTATCAATACGGTCTCAACGGCACGATTCTCGGCGTCGTTCTCGTCCACGTCACCCATGGCCTGGTCTACGCGGTCTGGATCGCGACGGCGGCGTTTTCCGCCATCGACAGGGAGCTTGAGGAAGCGGCGCGCTCCATGGGCGCCAGCGCCCTGCGCGGGTTCTGGGATGTGACCCTGCCCATCGCAGCACCGGGATTGCTAGCAAGCGCGATCTTCGTCTTCCTGGAATCCCTCGACGAGTTCACCGGCACCTATTTCGTCGGAGCGCCCGACGTGACGACCCTGCCGCTGCTGCTCTATACGGCGAGTTCCGGCGGCAATTACCAGATCGCTTCGATCACCGCTCTGATCCTGCTCGTTCCGTCCATTGCCTTCATGTTCGTGGTCGAAAGATTCCTCAGGTCGGATGTGCTCTCCAAGGTCGGGCATTAGTCGCGCCATGCGGGAGATCGATACCGAGCTCGTGGAAGCCCAGCCGGGTTTCATCAGCGCCCACAAGGTGGCGGAGCGCGCAGGCGTATCCCGTTCCGCCGTATCGCGCGCCTTCACGCCGGGGGCGAGCATCGCCCCCGAAACCCGTAAAAAGGTGATGCAGGCGGCAGCGGAGCTCGGGTACGAAG
Organism: Microvirga sp. 2YAF29; assembly: GCF_052114605.1. Lineage (NCBI taxonomy): Bacteria > Pseudomonadati > Pseudomonadota > Alphaproteobacteria > Hyphomicrobiales > Methylobacteriaceae > Microvirga > Microvirga sp. 2YAF29. The sequence goes on along the minus strand of NZ_JBFRFB010000005.1, from coordinate 204,594 downwards.
TCAACGATCTGGCGCGCGGTCTTCTCGCCAATCGCAGCCGGCTTGTGGGGCTCGTCGCATCCGATCCCGCAAGCCCGTTCCGCACGCAGCAAATCGCGGCCTTGTCGCGGCGCCTCGTGGAGCGCGGCAGCGTGCCCGTTCTCATTCCGACCGGCTCCGAAGAGGATGAGGTCAGGGCTGCGCATTCGACTCTTCTGCGCTATCGGGCCGAGGCGACCATCGTGCTGTCGGGCATGCCGTCCTCGTCCCTCGTCGAGCTGGCGCAGCGCAACGGCCAGCCGCTCATCGTGGTCGGACGAACTGAGCACGGTCCGGATCACATCCGCATCGACAATGCCCGCGCGGCGCAGATTGCCGTCGAGGTTTTCGTCGCACGGGGCATGCGCCATCTCGGCCTCGTCACGTCGGCGGTGGGCAGTCCCAACCTGGTCGAACGCGAGGAAGCCTTCGTCGCCGCTGCCGCGAAGCACGGCATCGCGGTCAAGGTGCAGCGGGCGGGCTATACCGACTACGATGGCGGCCAGGCCGCGGCCTCGCTGCTGCTGGGAACCGGGGATGATGTCGAGGCGGTGTTCTGCGTCAACGATCTTATGGCCTTCGGCTTGATGGACTATGCCCGGGACGTGCTGAACCTGTCGATTCCCGAGGATCTCTCGGTCATCGGCTTCGACGGCATTCCAGCCACGCGCTGGGGCGCCTACAGACTTACGACCTTTCATCAGGATGAAGCGATCCTGGCGAACGAGATCGTCAAGGTGCTGGACCAGCGTCAGGCCGATCCCAAGGCCCCACCCATCGTCTCCGTCATAGAGGCGCCCCTCGTGTACCGGGGCAGCGTCCGCTCTCTCTAGAGCGATGATTGAATTTTAACGAGGCAGGACATGAGCGGCGTTTATCATTCCATCTGGCTGATGCCTCCCGCCGATCAGGAGGAGGCTTTCTCAACAATCGCCCGCGATCTCGCCAAGCGCTTCGGCAGCCCGGTTTTCCAACCGCATCTCACGCTCGTGGAGGATATGCCGAGAAGTTGCGAGGAGTTGAAGCCGCTTGCTGAGCAGGTGGCGAGCGGAATAGCGCCGTTCGAGGCGCCGGTTGAGACCGTTGAGGAAAGCGAGCTTTATTATCGCTCGTTCTATGCGCGTTTTCCCGTGACAGTGCAGCTCAGGATGCTGAAGGAAAGGGCCGTCGATCTTTTCAAGGTGGGAAGCGTCGAGGCTTTCATGCCCCATATCTCCCTGGCCTACGGAGTCGCGAAAAGCCCGGAGAAAACGGATGCCATCGCTGTTTTGCGGAATGGATGGCAAGGCAGGAGCGTAAGGTTCGACAGGATCTGCATCGTGGCGTCTTCACAGCAGACGCCTATCGAGGAGTGGCGGATCAGATATGAGGCTCGTCTATCCGCCTAGAGCATCGTGCGCAAAAGTGGACCCAGTTTTGCGGGCGAACGATGCTCTCATTCAGAGAGCGAAAGCATCGGCTCAACCCAAAAAGTGCAAATCCACTTTTTGGTCCGATGCTGTAGGGCATCGTGCGGACCCAGCGGGCGACCAGGATTAGAGGTGATTTCACGCAAGCGAAAGCAGCTCTAATCCTCGATGGGAATGGGTCAATTGAGAGACATCGACCGGGGAGCGGTGTGAGCCTTGATCGGCATGGTGTGCTCGATCTCGGCATCGATGTCCTGATCGATGATCTCGGCCAGGACCATCGTATCGTCCGCATCCATGGCACTGGCCGGGTAGATCTGGAACTCGTTGTTGCTCTCGACGACGATGGCGTCCCGGCCAAACCGCAAGACGCAGTTGGTCTGGCGCATGAGCCAGTCCGGCACCAGATCGCCGGCCTCGAACGTCCAGGTTTTTTCAGGCATTTCGAACCTTCTCTCGGCTGAGATCACTCAGCCGTAACGCCTGTTAGCGGCGCCGGAACTGCGGGCGGCGCGCGCCTGCCGGACGGGGAGCACCCGAACCGCTGTCCTTGTGACGGAAGATGAGCCGGCCCTTGTCGAGATCGTAGGGCGACATCTCGACGGTCACGCGGTCGCCGGCGAGCGTCTTGATGCGGTTCTTCTTCATCTTGCCGGCCGTATAGGCGACGATCTCATGGCCGCTTTCCAGCTTCACGCGGTAGCGGGCGTCAGGCAGGATCTCGACGACTTCGCCTTCGAATGTGATCAGTTCTTCTTTGGCCATTGAGAGATTCCTTTCGCGGAAAACAAAAAAGCCGCTCCCGAAGGGCGGCTTTGACAAGCGGCGCAGGTTCCTGCGCCGCTTGATGAGAGACGGTGAATTAGGCCGTCTGGATGTTGTTCACGGCAACCTTGCCGGAGCGGCGGTCTTCCGCCGTGTCGAAGGTGACCTTCTGGCCTTCGCGGAGGCCGCGGATGCCAGCGCGCTCGAGAGCGGTCGCGTGGACGAACACGTCCTTGTCGCCGTTATCGGGCTGGATGAAGCCGAAGCCCTTTTGGTCGTTGTAGAATTTCACGGTGCCCGTAATCATGGGAATATCCTTGTAGTCTGTCAGTGCACGTGAGCCCGAAGGCGTGCGTAAGCACGACCTCAGTCTCGGGTTCGTCGATGTTTGGGAGAAGTCTGAACGTGCGCCTGGCATGCCAAGGCGTAACGGCCCGATTGTCCGGCCAAATGTCGATGGAAAAACATCTAGTGCCCTATTGGGGCGAATACAAGGCACTTTGATAAAATAGTTTCAAGGCCGTTCGGAGGTTCAATCCAAGATCCGACCGGGGTCAGGCAAATCCTTTGAAATGAATGATCTATTTCGGCTCTATTGAGCTGCGGGTCGGAGGTGATTTCTTCGGCAATTCTGGAATGTTCTTGCAATTCATGGTGCCATGATCCATATAGGATCTATCCAATCCGACATGTTCGGCCTGCTCTCCTTAGCTCCAGATCGAGCGCCGAGCCTGCTTTCCGTCACATCGATTGTCATATGGCGTCCGCATAGCGGGCGTATTCACGTCGTTGCGTGGCTTCGACGTTTTCAACCTCATTCATGTTGCTTGACCGAGAATCGGTGCAACTAAAGGAATTACCTATGTCTACCTCTATCAGCTCCGCTCATATCCATAAGAAGGCTGTGCCTTCTAAACTCATGCCTCAGGCCAAGACCGCACCCAAGTCCCAACCGACCGGCCTCTCCCGCGAAGAGCTCCGCCAGATCGTTCTCGAGATCCTTGGCTGATTGAATGCGCATCAGCGCTCGAGGATCGGCCTAATCTGTTGCAGGTTCTCGATCATGTGTTCCAGATGGCGGCGTAGAGCCTGAGAGGCCTCTCCGTTCCTGCCTTGCTCCAAGAGGTCCAAAATCTCGAGGTGCTCCTCGCATTGCTGGCGATAGCGCTTGCGGTCGACCATCGAGCGGTAGGAGAGGAGGCGGCGGACGCGGTTGATGCGCCGCACGGCTTCCAGAAAGAACGGATTGCCCGACGCCCCGATGATAGCCTCGTGAAAGCGCACACCGCGCTCGTGGAGCGCATCGGCGCTGTCGGTCTCGATGGCGCCGCCAAGCAATCGGAGCTCCGCCTCGCGGCAGCGCGCAGCAATATCCGAATCGAGGTGATAGGTCGGCTCCAGCAGCGCCGCCGGTTCGAGCACCAAGCGGACCCGGTAGGTCTGCTCCAGGCTCTCGGGCGTCGTGAGCATGGGGGAAAACGACCAGCCGTAGCCGGGCCGGCGTTCGGCCCAGCCTTCCTGCGCAATCCGGCTCAACACCGCGTTCAGCTGTGCTTTCGTCGCCCCATAAGCATCCTTGAGATAGGCTTCGGAGGCCGGGTCCGGCAGGCGGCCATGGAGATGGTCCTCGGCGATCCTGAAATAGATTGCGGATGCATCGTCCCTGACTACGAGACCAAGGATTTCGGGTGAGGCATCCTTGGCCGACGAGACGAAGTAGCCGCGATTGCGCTCGTGCGTGAGAACGCCTTTCGAAGCAAGCAATTGCAGGGCCTGATTGACGGGAAAGCGCGAGACGCTGAAACGCTCGGCCAGTTCCTGCGCTGTGACATGGGTGCCCTCAGCGAGGCCCGATCCACGGATATGGTCGAGAATCCGCGCGGCAAGCCCCTCGGTCATTTCCCGCTTGCTGCCGGGGGCGCGTTCACTGACGGAAGCACTCATTGAAAAACCTGACCTCGCCCTTGCATGAGCGTTCTTGCGATTCTGAAGTCAGGTATAGCATCGCATGACGCGTTGCGCAGGGGTCGGCTGGAAGATCGCTGACCTCCCAGCCGCTATAGCATTGGACCAAAAAGCGGATCTGCACTTTTTGGATTGATCCGATGCTTTCTCTCTGAGTGAGAGCATCGGTCGTCCGCAAAATCGGGTCCGCTTCACCGTGAAAAATGCGACTAAGCAAAGACGAGAGCTGATTCCACGGAAGCGGAAACAGCTCTAGGCATCAGGCCTTCACGAGGCCAATGGATTTCAGGATGTCGCCGACGCGGGCCTGTTCTTCCTTGAGGAAGGCGGTGAAGGCATCGCCTGCGAGATAGAAATCCTCCCAGCCGCGCTGCTTCAAGGTTTCCGCCCATTCCTTGGACTTCACCAGCTTCTCGGCCGTGTCGGTAAGCGCCTTCTTCTGCTCAGGGTTAATGCCGGGAGCGGCCATGATCGCGCGCCAGTTCACGACCTCCACATCCATGCCCTGCTCCTTGAGGGTGGGCACATCGGCACCCGCAAGGCGCTTGCCGGAGGAGACCGCAAGAGCGCGCAGCTTGCTCGCCTTGATCTGGCTTTCGAACTCGCCATAGCCGGACACGCCTGCCGTCACGCGTCCGCCGAGCATGGCCGCCAGGGCCTCGCCGCCGCCGGAGAAGGCAATATAGTTGACCTTCGATGGGTCGGAGCCCGCAGCCTTGGTGAAGAGAGCCGCGAGAATGTGATCCGAGCCACCGGCGGAGCCGCCGGCCCAGGTGACCTTCGCAGGATCGGCCTTCGCCGCATCGGCCAGCTCCTTCACCGACTTGATCGGCGAATTGGCGGGCACGACGATCACGAGCGGATCGCCGGTCAGGCGGGCAATCGGCGTGACCTGATCAAGACCGACGGGTGCCTTGTTGGTGAGGATCGCGCCGAGCATGGTGATGCCGTTGACCATGAGTTGGTTCGGGTCGCCCTTCGTCGTGTTGACGAACTGGGCCAAGCCCACGGTGCCGCCCGCGCCGGTGACATTGGTCACCTGCACGCTTTTCGCGAGGCCCGTTTGCGTGAGCACCTGCTGAATGGACCGGGCCGCCGAATCCCAGCCGCCGCCGGGGCCTGCCGGCGCCATGATCTTCAATTCCTGCTGCGCGAAGGCAGAGGAGGCGACGAGGGTGAGAGCCGCAACGGCGACGCCGCGGATGGTCTTGGTGAAATGGCTCACGATTTCCTCCCTTTAAGGTTGCGTAAGATGGTGAGCGCTGAAGCGGGCGTTGCCGCTCAGCGCCGGATATGCGGCGAGGCTTTTCGCCGTGTGCTTTCACCGTTGCCGGTGAAGTCCGATGCAGGCGTCTCGCGGCTTGTGGCCTCCGCGTTGACGGCGCGCTGCAGAATGTGAGGAATGATGCCGCCGCCGCCGCGCAGGATCTCGACTTCGAGCCCGGTCTCGATGGCGGCGGTGGCGTGGAACGTTTCGCCCTCGCCCGATACGCGCTGGATCGCGACAGGAACGGTGCAGCGTGGCGCGATGCGGCTGGGATCGGCATCGATGAGAATCCGATCGCCGGGATGAAGATGAAGGCTGCTGGGATGCCGGTCAGCCGGCAGGCGCAGGGGCAGGATGCCCATGCCGATCAGGTTCGAGCGGTGAATGCGCTCGAAGCTCGTTGCCAGCACGGCTCGGGCGCCGAGAAGCGACACGCCTTTCGCGGCCCAATCCCGCGACGAACCCATGCCATAGCGCTCACCCGCCACAACGACGACGGAAGTGCCCTCCTGGGCATAGCGGTCGGCGGCCTTCCAGAGCGGCAGATGCTCGCCCGATCCCACATGAATCGTGAAGCCCGGTGCGATCTGCGGATCGAGGAGATTGCGCACGGATTTGTTGGTGAACAGCCCGCGCACCATCGCTTCCCAATTACCGCGCCGTGACGCGAACACATTCAGGTCGCGGCGATTCTCACCGCGCTCGACGAGGTATTCGGCGGCCTCACCGACTGACGGAATTTGTCCGGCTGGAGAGATGTGATCGGTCGTGATGTCGTCGCCGAGCACGAGCAGCGGATGCGCAGCGTAGGAACCGAGCAGCGTGCCCTTGCCGAAGCCTGCGAAAGGCGGGCGGCGGATATAGGTTGAACCGGGATTCCACGGAAACAGATCGGTCGCGGGTGCATCGAGAACGCGCCAGGTTTCACTGGCCTCGGCCTGCTCGTAGGCGATCTCGTAATCGCCAGCATTCATGGCGGTTGCGAGAGCCGCATCGATCTCGTCGCCGGTCGGCCAGAGATCCGCGAGCCTGACCTCCTCGCCTGTAGGTGAGCGGGTGATCGGGTCTTTCAGGATGTCACGGTTCACGTCGCCTGCCAGCGCAAAGGCGACGACGAGCGGTGGTGACGCGAGGAAGCCCGCTTCCAGCTGCGGATGAACGCGGCCCGGGAAATTGCGGTTACCGGACAGAACGGCGACGGGAACGATGCCGCGCTCCGTCATGGCCTGTTCGATGATCGCGGGCATGGGGCCAGAATTGCCGATGCAGGTCGTGCAGCCATAGCCGACGATGCCGAAGCCGACCGCTTCGAGATCTTCCAGCAATCCGGCGCGGCGAAGATAGCGTTCCGCCGTGGGCGACCCCGGTGCGAGCGACGTCTTCACCCAGGGGGGAGGCGTGAGGCCGAACTGACGCGCCTTGCGGGCCACGAGACCCGCGGCGACGAGAAGTCTCGGATCGGATGTGTTGGTGCAGCTGGTGATAGCCGCAATCGCCACGGAGCCGTCGCCAGGCTGGCCCTCTTGAGTCGTGCGGCCCGCCAGCATCGGCGCAAACGCTTCGACGGTTTGACCCGCCGAAATGCGATCCTGCGGACGGCGCGGTCCTGCAAGGCTGACCTCGACCTCGCCGAGATCGATCTCGACAATGTCCGTGTAGCGGGGGGCTGCTTTCGGATCGAACCACAGGCCCTGCCGCTTGGCGTATTCCTCCACGAGGCGGACATGCTCTTTTGTGCGGCCCGTCTCGCTCAGGTAGCGCAGCGTGTGATCGTCGATGGGGAAAAAACCGGAATTGGCGCCGAATTCCGGTGTCATGTTGGCGATGACGGCGCGGTCGCCTGCCGAGAGCGTCGACACGCCCTCGCCATAGAATTCGACGAAGCGATCCGCCAGATCGATGCGCCTCAAGCGCTCCGTGACGGTGAGTGCGAGATCGGTGGCGAGCACGCCTTGCTTCAGGTGGCCGGTGAGACGAACGCCGATCACATCCGGCACGCGGATCATCACCGGCATGCCGAAGAACACGCTTTCCGCTTCAAGCCCGCCGACGCCCCAGCCGAGCACGCCGATTCCGTTGATCATCGGCGTGTGGCTGTCGGTGCCGATGAGCGTATCGGGCATGGCCCACGACACGCCGTCGCGCTCCGCGGTCGTGACGACGCTCGCCAGCCGCTCGAGATTGAGCGTGTGCATGATGCCGGTGCCGGGCGGATGGATGCGCATTCCGGTCAGCGCATGCGTGGCCCCATTTCATGAAGCGGTAGCGCTCGGCGTTGAGCCCATACTCGCGTTCCATGTTGCGCCGCAGAGCATCGGGCGTGCCGAAGACATCGACGCCCAGGGAATGATCCGTCGACACATCGACCGGGAGGACGGGATTGAGGAGGCTCGGGTCATGCCCCGCTTCAGCCAGCGAAGCGCGCATGCCGGCGATATCCACCAGGGCAGGGCCGCATGTGGTGTCGTGCATCAGCACCCGGCCCGGCAGAAACGGGATCTCCTCTTCGCTCCGTCCCGTCTCCAGCCAATTCAGGATCGCCGCCTTGGCACGGGGCGCATCGTCCCCCGCATTGCGGAGCACGTTCTCCAACATGATGCGCAGAATATGCGGCAGGCGATGAAGGGCCTCTCCAGCGGAAGCCGGCAGGTCGACGATGCGGTGCCGCCGACGGTTGATGGTCATCGTCGCGAGAGCGGCTTGCATGTCTGGAGCATTGGACATGGCCAGAGATTGCATAATGAATTATTTAAATGCAAATCTAATTTTGCATTTCAGGATTGTAATATACTAAAGCGGGTTATGCTTGGCGGTTACGGCCAAGCTGGTGTGAGATGGTGAGCGGCTGATGAATCGGGCGTTGCCTCACCACTCCTTGAGGGAAAGGTTGGGCGGTGCTTCACTTCAAAACGCTCACCCGGCCATAGCCCCCAACCCTGCCTTTCCCCCTGGCGGGGAGGGAACCCGCGCCCTCTTCCGGGCCGTCCGAGTCCGGGAAGCGGAAAACCGGGTCCACATTTTTTTGCAATGCGTTATGGTGCCCGCCGTCTGATCCTACGGGCCATCTTTATGTCGTCTCCCATCCTCGTGACCGGCGCCGCCGGGTTCATCGGCTATCATGTGACTCAGCGCCTGCTGGCGCAGGGGCAGCATGTGGTGGGCGTGGACAGCTTCACCCCGTATTACGACGTCGCCCTGAAAGAGGCCCGCTTCGCGCGGCTTACCCCGCACAATATCTTCACGCCCGAGCGCATCGATCTCGCCGACGCGGAGGCGACGCGCGATCTCTTTCAGCGCCACCGCTTCACTCGCGTGATCCACCTTGCAGCCCAGCCCGGCGTGCGCTTCGTCGATCCCCGGCCCTATGCCGCCTCGAACCTCATCGGGTTCATGAACATGCTCGAGGCCTGCCGCCACGGTGGGATCGAGCACCTGGTCTATGCCTCCTCCAGCTCCGTCTATGGTGCGAACCGCAAGCTGCCCTTCTCCGAGCATGACGGCACCGAGCACCCGATCAGCCTCTATGCGGCCACCAAGAAGGCCAACGAGATGATGGCGCATTCCTACGCCTCTCTATTCGGCCTCCCATGCACGGGCCTGCGTTTCTTCACGGTCTACGGCCCCTGGGGACGCCCAGACATGGCGGTATACAAGTTCACGCACGCCATCGCCGAGGGCCGCGAGATCCAGGTGGCCAATGCGGGTAAGGTCTGGCGCGATTTCACCTATGTGGACGACATCGTGGAAGGCATCCTGCGGCTGGTGGAACATGCGCCCAAGGCCAATCCCGATTGGAACGCCGAATATCCCGATCCCGCAACGAGCGCCGCGCCGCACCGGGTCTACAACATCGGCAACGACAACCCGGAAGAAGTGAACCACCTCGTCGCGATCATCGAGAATGCGCTCGGCAAAAAAGCCAACCGCGTGGACGTACCCCTGCCGCCGGGCGATGTTCTCGAAACCCGTGCGAACGTGACGGACCTGCGCCGCGACGTGGGCTTCGCGCCTTCGACATCACTCGAAGACGGCGTGAAGCGCTTCGTCGAATGGTACAAAGAATATCACGGGGCTTGAGAGATATGATCCCGGTTTATTTTACGCTGCTGGGCCTATGGCTTGCCATTTATATACCAGCCTTTCTGCTCTCGGCCGGCCCTGATCCATATGCAGGTTTGGGGATCGTATTCGCGCTGGCATTTTTGATCCCTGCGAGTTTATTTTCGATCATCCTCATCGCTCTCCTGCGGCCATTTCTTGTGCGCTATGCCTTGGCTCGTCCCAACGCCCGCTCAAGCCACAAGGATCCGACACCGCAAGGTGGAGGCATTGCGATTATCGGCGCGGTAGTGATGGCGGTAGCGCTGCCATTGCTTGTTTTGGGTTGGCCGGACAAATGGTCCATCCTGTTCGTTCTCGCAGGCGTATCCATCGCTCTGGCGGCAATTGGTGCTATCGATGATATTCGTCCATTGCCTGCAAGCTTTCGCATTCTTCTGCAAACAGGAGCCGTCGCGGCGGTTATCCTGCCGAGCGATCTCAGGATTCTTCCAGAAGAGTTTCCGTTATGGCTCGAACAGCTTCTTCTGGTTTTCGCTGGCGTCTGGTTCGTTAACCTCGTCAATTTCATGGATGGCCTCGACTGGATGACCGTCGCCGAGATGGTGCCAGTGACGGCAGCTATCGCGATCCTTGCCAGTATGGCTCATATATCGTCACCTGTTGGCGTGGTGGCCATCGCGCTCTCTGGCGCCCTCCTTGGCTTCGCCCCGTTCAACAAGCCCGTCGCGCGCCTCTTCCTCGGCGATGTGGGCTCGCTCCCCATCGGCCTGCTCGTCGGCTGGATGCTGCTGGAGTTGGCGGGCACAGGCGCGCTCGCCGCAGCGCTCCTGCTGCCGCTCTACTACCTGATGGACGCCACCATCACCCTGCTGCGCCGTCTCGCGCGGCGCGAGAAGGTGTGGGAGGCGCATCGCAGTCATTTCTACCAGCAGGCGACGACCAACGGCTTCTCCGTCATGTCCGTCGTCACGCATGTGTTCGGGCTCAACCTTGTCCTGGCCGCTCTCGCCGCTATGACACTCGCATGGCCGTCCGGCATCGTGCAGGCTGGCGCTCTCGTTGTGGGAATCGTTCTCGTAAGCCTGGTTCTCCGGCGCTTTTCCCAGCCGCGCCCTGTTTCGTCCCTGGAGGTTTCCCGATGAGTACACCCCTGATTGCCCTGACCGGCGCCACGGGTTTCATCGGCCGTCACCTTCTGAACGAGTTGCCCAGGCGCGGCTACCGCGTGCGGGTGCTGCTGCGCCGGCCCGATCAGGTGCCCGAGGGCGCATCGAGCGCGGTGATCGGCGATATCGCCTCGCCCCAGAACATGGCGGCGGCTTTGCGCGATGTGGATATGGTGATCCATTCGGCGGGCCTGGCGCACGCCATGTCGGGCCAGCCCGAAAACGACTATCGCACCATCAACACGGAAGCCACGATCAAACTCGCTCAGGCCGCCGAGCGCGCAGGCGTGAAACGCTTCATCTTCCTCTCCTCCATCCGCGCGCAGAGCGGGCCGGTGGCGAAGGGCGTTCTGACCGAAGAGATGGAGCCGCAGCCGACCGACGCCTATGGCCGCTCGAAGTTGGAAGCCGAAAGGGGCTTAAGCCAACTCGGCCTGGACTGGGCGGCGCTTCGCCCGGTGCTGGTCTATGGACCGGGCGTGAAGGGCAACATGGCGGCGCTTCTGGCGCTTTCGCAATCGCCCTGGCCGCTGCCGCTCGGCGGCTTGAAGGGCAAGCGCTCGCTTCTCTCCCTCGACAACCTCACGGCGGCTCTGGACATTCTGCTCAAAGCGCCCGGTCCCTTGAGGCGCGCCTTCATCGCGGCAGATCCGGAGCCAGTGACAGTGCCTGAGATCGTGGCGGCGTTTCGCAAAGGCTTCGGACGCGGGCCGGGGCTGATCCCCGTGCCGTCCTTCATGCTCGGCGCCGCCGCTTCGCTCACGGGGAAGGCCGAGGCCTATGAGCGCCTGTCGGGCTCACTCGTGGCGAGCCCGGAGGCGTTGAGGCGGCTCGGCTGGCAGCCCGTCAATTCGACGCGAGACGGGCTTGCTGAACTGGCGCGGCAGGCTGCGGCGGAGCAGAGCGGCGCTTGAATTCGGGGATCGCGTCCTCGAACACCTTCTCCGCCGCCGCGCGGTCACCGGCCTTGAGGGCACGGTCGAGCGCATCCAGCCATTGATCGACCTTGGTGCGGTCGGCGAAGATGGGCTTCGCCGCCATGACGCCGTCGATGCCGATTTCGGTGCGCGGTTCCTCGCGGGCAAAGAGGATCTCATGGAGACGCTCACCCGGCCGCGTGCCGGTGACAGAGATCTCGATATCCTCGCCGGGCTCATAGCCGGCCAGACGAATCATGCGCTCGGCGAGTTCGTAGATGCGCACGGGCTGGCCCATCTTCAGCACGTAGACCGAAGCGCGCTCATCGCTGTTCGTGGTCTGCATGCGGATGCTGCCCTGGTCCGCATGAGAGGCGGAGGTGAGCACGAGATCGGCGGCTTCGCGTGTCGTCATGAAGTAGCGCACCATGTCGGGATGCGTGACCGTGATCGGCCCGCCCCGCGCGATCTGCGCCTTGAACTTGGGAACCACCGAACCAACCGAGCCGAGCACGTTGCCGAAGCGCACGGCGATGATGCGCGTGGCGCCGTTGCGGCCCATGAATTCGGCATCGAGAGCCTGCCCGTACATCTCGGCGAACCGCTTGGTTGCACCGAGCATCGAGACGGGATCGATGGCTTTGTCGGTGGAGATCACCACCACCTGATTGGCGCCGGCCTCCACCGCCGCATCGGCCACGTTCACCGAGCCGAACACATTGGTCTTGATGCCTTCGGTCCAGTTTTTCTCGAGATAGGGAACATGCTTGAGGGCGGCGGCGTGGAACACCACGTCGGGGCGGAACGCGTTCATGACCTCGCGAACACGCTCCCGGTCACGCACGTCGGCAATGACGCCGTCCACATTCGTATCGCTGGAGAGAAGCGTCGGGTTTTCGAGAATGTGATGCAGCGACGGCTCGGAGCTTTCCACGATCATCAGATCGCTCGCCCCGAAGGCGACGACGCGGCCGCAGATTTCCGAGCCGATGGAGCCGCCGCCGCCGGTCACCAGCACGCGCTTGCCGCGAATGAAGTTCTCCAGCCGCTGCCGGTCGATCTGCACCGTGGGGCGCAGCAGCAGGTCCTCGATTTCGAGGGGCGCCAATTCCGCATCGCGCATGCCTTCGCCCAGGCTCGTGACGCGCACGAGCGGCAGACCGAGGCGGCGGGCGCGGGCAAGCAGCATGTCCGGATTGGCCTCAGGCGCGAGCGCGCCGGGGGTTGCCACGAGACGGCGGATCGCCTCGCCGCGCTCCTGGAAATCCTGGATGACCTGCTCGATGTCGGTGAAGGTGCCCAGCACCGGCACGCCGCGGATCGACTGGCCGAGATCGTCCGAGCGGTAGGACAGGATGCCCTTGGGCCGCATCTTCTTGACGGTGCCCGTCTCGATGGCCCGCAGCACCACCTCCACATCGCTGCCGCGCCCGAGCAGCAGGGTCGGCGTGTTGGAATCGCGCTGGATGGTCTGGCGCGAGCGGGCGTATTTCACATAGCGGAAAGCAAGGCGCGGGCCGCCCAGCAGGAACATCTGGATCAGCCAGTAGAGGGCGATGGTGATCTTGCCGAAAAAGAAGAAGCCGAAGAATTGCGGCGAGAGCAGCACGTAATCGACCACGAGCAGAGTCAGCGCCAGCACCGTGGAGGCCCGGAAGATATTGAAGAGATCGGGCAGGGAGGCGAAGCGCCACTTGGACCGGTAGAGGTGGAAGATCCAGTAGACGACGCCCGCATAAAGCACGAAGGGCGGCAGGAACAGCGGCAGATGACTCAGGCGCTCATTCAGGAGGCCGCCTTCGAAGCGCACGTAGAACGTCGCGACGACGGCGGCAGCCGTCATCCCGAGATCGTGGACGACGATGAGCGCTTTCTTGAGACTCTGACGATTCATGTGCGTGCCAACTCTAGAGCATCGGGCGGAAAAGTGGACCTGGTTTTCGCGAGCGCGGACCGCTAGTTCCACACGAACGATGCTCCCATCCAAGGAGAAAGCATCGCGCGGAACCCGGTCCGCGTCGGCGACTCGAAGGGCCACGCCCGTGAAGAGTGGTCCCGGGTTGCCCAAACCCACGATGCGCCGCTTCATAAAAGGGGCATGGAATGTAAAGAAAAGGGCTAATTCCCTTAACCTTTGCTTTCTACGCCTTGGCTCGCGGTATCGACCGCGCCTCCCCCTTTGTCAATGCAATAATATGACCGCTTTGCCCGCTTGCAGTGCCGCTGCTCGGCCTAAGGCAAGGGCCGTTCCGCCACCACGATGAGCCGGCCCTCTTCGTGGGAAACATGTGCCGCGATGCCGAAGCTCGCGGCAAGCTGGGCTTGCGTCAAGACGGCCTCAGGGTTTCCGGACGCCGCCACTTGCCCCCGGTCGAGCAGGACGATCCGGTCGGCGAAGCGGGCGGCGAGCGTCAGGTCGTGCATGATGACCGCGACCGTGCGGCCCATGCGGGCCTGGGTTTTCAGCACGTCGAGCACGGTGAGCTGATGGCGCGGGTCAAGGGCGGCGACGGGCTCGTCGGCCAGGAGGATCGGCGCCTGCGTCGCCAGGGCCCGCGCCAGCAGCACCCGAGCCCGCTCGCCGCCCGAAAGTTCCAGGGCCGAGCGGGCTTCATAGTCCTGGAGCCCGACGGAGCGGATCGCCGCCGCCACGGCCTCACGGCCAAGCGGAGGCAGCGCGTCGGGCTTCTCGCCATGGGGCAGGCGGCCGAGCGCCACGACGTCGGCCACGGGGATCGGCCAGGCAATGCCGCCGCTCTGGGGCAGATAGGCGACGGCGCGCGCGCGCTCGGCTGCGCGCAGATGGCTGACGGGATTGCCGTCGAGCGTCACCTGGCCCTGGGACGGCTCGATCAATCCGGCCAGGGTCTTGAGGAGCGTGGTCTTGCCCGCGCCGTTCGGGCCGACGATCACGGTGAGCCGGCCGGGCTCCAGATCGAGATCGATGCCAAACAGCGCGCGGCGGGCGCCGAGATCGACCGAGAGGGCGTGAGCCTGCATCATACCGGAATCTCCGCGAGCTCGGCCTTGCGGCGGGCGATGACCCAGAGAAAGAACGGCACCCCGAGAATGGCGGTAAGCACGCCGATCTTCACCTCGGTCTGCGAGGGGATGAGGCGCACCGCGCAATCGGCGGCGAGCAGCAGGGCCGCGCCCGCAAGTCCCGAGGGCACGAGGGTACGAGCCGGATCGTAGCCCGCGAAGGAGCGCACGAGATGGGGCGCGACGAGGCCCACGAAGCCGATGGAGCCCGCCACGGCCACCGATGCGCCCGTACCGATGGCGGCGCCTGCGACGATGAGAAGGCGCAGGCGCGTCACATTCGTGCCGAGGCTGCGCGCGGTCTCCTCGCCCAGGGCCAGGGCCCGCAGGCCCGTGGAGGTGGAAAGCACCAGGGCCGATGCCGCGAGGATGAAGGGCAGGGCCAGCCACACATGCAGGCCCGATCGGTCCTCGAAGGAGCCGAGGAGCCAGAACACGATCTCGGTGACGGCAAAGGGATTGGGCGAGAGGCTGATGGCGAGCGATGTGCCCGCCCCCGCGAGGCTGCCGATGGCGAGGCCCGCAAGAACGAGCACCACCACGGTCGCCCGCCGCCCCGCCACCGCCACCACGAGGGCGATGGACAGAAGCGCGCCCGCAATCGCCGCCATGGGCAAAGCCCAGGAGAGAGCGCCGACGAGCCCCGAATAAAGCACGAGCACGGCCCCGAACGCCGCCGCCTGAGGCGCCCCGAACACCGCCGTATCGGCCAGAGGATTGCGCAGGAGACCCTGCAACGCTGCCCCAGTCAGCCCGAAGATCCAGCCGACGAGGAGCGCCAGGAGCGTGCGCGGCAGGCGGATCTCCCGCACCACGATGCTGGCGCTGCCCTGATCCGACACGAGCGCCACCAGCGCCCGCCACGGCCCGATGGGTGCGGGACCGATGGCGAGCGAGGCGAGGCTTAAACCGCCGATGAGGAGGATCAGGCCGGAAATGAGGGATAGACGGGAGCGGAGCATGAACGGGTTCGATGTTGTCCCATCCGCGATAGCAACAGCAGTACCGGGTGTCACTATTCCAGTTGCTCACGCGTCATCCCCGACGGCGCAGCCGATCCGGGGTCGTCGATATGGCGCTGTTCCCTCCCCTGCGGGGAGGGATCAAGGGTGGAGGTCGGAAAGTCAGAGAGCTTCGCTTCATCCAGCATGCCGAGCAAGCTCTACCGGCATCCCCTCTCCCGGGTGGGAGAGGGGCAGGGGTGAGGGCCCGCCCTTTCCGGATAAGGTATTCCCTCACCCGCCGCGCTGACGCGCGTCGACCCCTCCCACACGGGAGAGGTTAGTCCCGCGCTTTATTCTGAAAGCACTCACCCAGCCGGACCACCCTCACCCTAACCCTCCCCGCAAGGAGGAGGGAACATACGCGGCGCGCATGAATGCATGTTCGATCTCGCTCAACTCCATGCTACGAAGCGGTTTCGCGCCACCGCACAAGCAAGATCGAGGAATCGGCATGAACCGTTTGTTCTCCAGCCTGCCCACCACCGTCTTCGAGGTCATGTCGAGTCTTGCCCGCGAAACCGGCGCGATCAATCTCGGCCAGGGCTTTCCCGACGATCCGGGGCCGGAGGATGTGCGGCGCGCCGCAGCGGACGCGGTGCTGAACGGCTATAACCAATATCCGTCGATGATGGGCCTGCCCGAACTGCGCTCAGGAATCGCCGCCCATTACAAGCATTGGCAGGGCGTCGATCTCGATGCGAACACGGAAGTGATGGTGACGTCCGGTGCGACGGAAGCGCTCGCCGGCGCGATCCTCGGCATCGTGGAGCCGGGCGACGAGGTGGTTTTGTTCGAGCCCATGTACGACGCCTATCTGCCGCTGGTGCGGCTCGCCGGCGGCATTCCGAAATTCGTAACCCTTCAGCCGCCGCATTTCCGGCTCACCGAAGAGGCTTTGGCGAAGGCCTTCTCGCCGAAGACCAAGGCCGTGGTGTTCAACAACCCGCTCAACCCGACGGCAACCGTGTTCTCGAATGAGGACCTCGCTCTGCTCGCCGAGTTCTGCCGCAAGTTCGACGCCATCGCCATCTCCGACGAGGTCTGGGAGCACGTCGTGTTCGATGGCGTCACACATCAGCCGGTGCTGGGCTTGGACGGCATGCGCGACCGCTCGGTGAAGATCGGCTCGGCGGGCAAGATCTTCAGCCTCACGGGCTGGAAGGTCGGCTTCGTCTGCGCCGCGCCGCACATCGTGAAGGTGCTGGCGAAATCCCACCAGTTCCTCACCTTCACCACGCCCCCGAACCTGCAAACCGCCGTGGCTTACGGATTGGCCAAGGATGACAGCTACTTCCTGGACATGCGCAAAAACTTCGCCCGCAGCCGCGACCGCTTAACGGACGGTTTGCGAACGCTCGGCTTCGATGTGATTCCGAGCCAGGGCACCTACTTCCTCAACATCGACATCACGCCGCTGGGCGAGCCCGACGACGTCGCGTTCTGCCGCCGCCTCGTCATGGAACACGGCGTCGCCGGGATCCCGGTCTCGGCCTTCTACGCGGAAGGCGCGGTGAAGAACGTGGTGCGCTTCTGCTTCGCCAAGAAGGACGCAACCCTCGATGCCGGCCTGGAGCGGCTGGCGGATGTGGTGAAGCGGGCGGCGTGATGCGAAGGGGATAGGCTTAAAGCAGCCTTGACGGGGCGGCTAAGAGGATTTCAACTAAGCGCCTAGCCGGTCACGGCTTTTTCTTGCTTTCTTGAGGAGTTCCCACCCCTGATGATCCGTCTTCTCGCTTCGGTTGCTTTGGGCCTCGGCCTTGTTACCGCCGCCGCCGCTCAAGAGCGTGTGGTCAACGTCTATAACTGGTCCGATTACGTGGACCCCAAGGCGCTCGACGAGTTTACGAAACAGACCGGCATCAAGGTCGTCTACGATACCTACGACAACAACGAGATCGTCGAGACGAAGCTTCTGGCCGGCAAGTCCGGCTATGACATCGTGGTGCCCTCAGGCCCCTTCGTGCAGCGCCTGATCGGCGCAAAAATCTTCCAGAAGCTCGACAAGTCGAAGCTTCCGAACCTCTCGAACCAATGGCCCGAGGTCTCGCAGCGCCTCGCCGTGTTCGATCCGGGCAACCAATATGCCGTCAACTACATGTGGGGCACCACCGGCATCGGCATCAACACCAAGAAGGTGAAGGAAGCCTTGGGCGACATGCCGCTCAACACCTGGGACCTGGTGCTGAAGCCGGAAATCGCCTCCAAGCTCAAGGCCTGCGGCATCTACATGCTCGACTCACCTGAGGATCTCTTCCCCGGCGTGCTGGCCTATCTCGGCCTCAACCCGGATTCCAAGCGCCAGGAAGATCTGAACAAGGCGGGTGACGCGCTCTACCGCATCCGCGGCAACATTCAGAAGTTCCACTCCTCTGAGTACATCAATGCGCTCGCCAACGGCGATATCTGCGTCGCGGTGGGCTATTCGGGCGACATGGTTCAAGCGAAGAACCGCGCAGAGGAAGCCAAGAACGGCGTCGAGGTGGGCTACGTGATCCCGCGCGAGGGCGCGCTCATGTGGTTCGACAGCTTCGCGATTCCGGCGGATGCCAAGAACGTGACCGAGGCGCATGAGTTCATCAACTTCATGATGAAACCTGAGATCGCCGCCATGAACACGAACTTCGTGTCCTATGCGTCGGGCAATCTCGCCGCCAAGCAGCATATCGACAAGGCGATCCTCGACAATCCGGGCATCTACCCGGACGAGGCCACCATGAAGCGCCTCTTCACCAACACGGCCTATGACGAGCGCTCCCAGCGCGCCGTCACGCGCCTCTGGACCCGCGTGAAGACGGGCCGTTAATCACCCGCTCAGGTTTCTCCTGACAAGATGTAACGCCCTTGCAGCTCCGCCTTCGGGCGGAGCTGTTGTCTTTTGAAGGACGTTACGACCATGCGCCTTGTCCACACTCTCGCCTTCGCCGCCGCTCTCGGCCTTGCCGCCCCGGCACTCGCCCAGCCGACACCGGCTCCCCGCCAGCCCACCATCAGCGTCATGGGAACGGGCGAAGCCGAGCTGAAGCCGGACTTCGCCACCATCGTCGTCATGGTGGAGACGGAAGGCGATACGGTGCCGAAGGTGGTCGCCGACAACAAGAAATCGTCCGACGACGCCATCGCCCGCATCGGGGCCCTCGGCGTGAAAAAGGACGATGTGCGTACCCAGAACTTCCAGGTCTTCGAGACGCCGATCCGCACGGACAAGGATGGCAAGGAGATCAAGGTGCCGAAATTCACCGCCCAGCACCGCCTGCGAATCAAGATCACCGATCTCGACGGCGTCGGGCGCATCGCGGGCGAGATCCTGTCCGGCAGCAACATGCTGTTCCAGTCCGTCTCCTTCGGCCTCAACCGGCAGGAAGAGGGTGGCGATGCCGCCCGCCGCGCAGCCGTGAAGGATGCCCGCCGTCAGGCGGAGCTCTATGCGGACGCCGCGGGCGTGGGCCTGGGCAAGCTTCTGACCATCAGTGACGGCTCGGCTCAGCCCTATGCGGCGGAGTTCAATGATGGCGTGCAGATGCGGTCCATGGCGAAAGCCGCCCCTATGGAAGCGCCCATCGTGCCGCCCGCGACCCTGCGCTACACGGCCAATGTCCAGATGGTGTGGGAAATCGCCGAGCGCCCGTAGAGCATCGGACCCAAAAGTGGACCCGCTTTTGGGGTCAGATCCGATGCTCCACTCTATAAAGAGCGTATCTTCGATGCACCAGTGGGCGCTCAGGCTGCCTTGGGCATCTCGGTCATGATGGCGTAGAGGGCCGTCGCGTCCTTGGTGGCGCGCACCCGCTCGATGAGGCCGGGCTCGCGCAGCACCCGCGCGACCCGCGCCAGGGCCTTGAGATGGTCGGCGCCGGCCCCTTCGGGCGCGAGCAGCAGGAAGAGAACATCCGTCTGCTGGCCGTCCAGGGCCTCGAAATCGATGGGCTTCTCCAGCCGGGCGACGAGGCCGAAGATGCGGGTGAGGCCCGCAATCTTCCCATGGGGAATGGCGATTCCCTCGCCGATCCCGGTCGAACCGAGGCGTTCGCGCTGAAGCAGCGCTTCGTAGATGGCGTTCTCGGGCAGGGCCGTCAGGCGGGCCGCATGCGCAGCCAGCTCCTGAAGGGCCTGCTTCTTGCCGCTCACGCGCAAGGCGGGGAGAACGGCCTGGGGGTCTAGAAAATCCAGCAAGGGCATCGATCACGCTGCATTATGGTGTGAAGCTTATTCAGCCTCCAACCGTTCCAGGCAAAAACCGGGCCAAGAGGGTTACCCTTCAATATCGGGCTATCCTTCAAGGCTGAGCTGGCGGCGGGTCGACCCAACCGATCGCTCCGTCGCCGCGGCGGTATACGACGTTAACGCGTCCGGTGCTAGCGTGGATGAACACAAGGGCGGGAGCGCCGGTGAAATCGAGATTCATCACCGCATCGCTGACCGAAAGGCGATGCAGCGGCTTCGTGGTCTCCGCGATGACGATCGGGTGATAAGCCTCTTCCTCGACCGCTTCGTCGGTGGGAGATTCCAGCACCGCATAAGGCGCTTCCAGGCCGCTCTCGCGGCCGCCATTGGGTACGGCATGGCCTTTCAGGCGCTGCTTGTACTTGCGCAGGCGCTTTTCGATTCGCATTGCCGACTGGTCGAAGCTGGAATAGGCGTCCTGGGCCGCGCCGGAGGCTTCGAGCGTCATGCCAGAGGTCAGGTGGAGCACGCAATCGGTACGAAAGCCGGTGCCGTCGCGGGCGACTGTCACATGGCCGGAATAGCCGCCATCGAAATATTTCGACATGGCCCCCGCCACGCGGTCCCTGACCTGGCCTTGAAGAGCCTCGCCTATATCGAGATTCTTGCCGGATATTCTCAATGTCATGGCGTTTCCTTCTTCCCTGCCCCGGTTAGTGGGGTCTTGAGCCGATGATGACCGTCCCCATCGGCAATGCAAGCTTTTCGGCGAGCTTTCCGGCAAGCGTTTCGCGGCTCATGAGGCCCTGTACCTGTTCCGCCTCCTGCGTTCGGCGGAGGACGGGATGCGCAAGGCCTCCCGGTATTTGGCGACCGTGCGGCGGGCCACGTCGATGCCTTCCGCTTTCATTTTCTGGGCAAGTGCCTCATCCGAGAGCACATCGCTTGGCTCCTCGGCGTCGATCAGCTGCTTGATCCGGTGGCGCACGGCTTTCGCGGAGTGCTCGCCCTCGCCGGTCGCGGCACTGAAGAAGAACTTCATGGGGTAGGTCATGCCCGCATGGCCGATAGCCTTGTTGGCGGCAACGCGGGAGATGGTCGATTCGTGCATGCCGATGACTTCCGCCACGCTCTTCAGGGTCATGGGACGCAGCGACCCGATGCCCTCGCTGAAGAAGCTCTGCTGCTGGCTCACGATCTCGGTCGCGACCTTCAGGATGGTCTTGGCCCGCTGGTCCAGGCTGCGGGTAAGCCAGCTCGCGGCTTGGAAGCAATCGGACAGGAAGCTCTTATCCTCCTCCTGCCGTACTGCTTTGGCCACCTCGGCATAATAGGAGCGGTTGAGCAGGATGCGCGGCAGGGTCTCGGGGTTCAGCTCCACGATGAAGCTGCCCTCGGTCGAGGACCGCACCAGGGCATCGGGCACGAGAACGTGAATCGGGGCGGAGACGAAGGCGAGGCCGGGCTTGGGCTCCAGGCGGCGGATCTCGGCGATCATGTCCGCCAGATTCTCCCGGTCGACGCCGCAGTGCCTTTGGAGGGCCGCGAAATCCTGCCGGGCGAGGAGATCGAGGCGGGAGAGCAGGGCCTGCATGGCCGGATCGAACCGGTCGCGCTCCTTGAGCTGGATTTCCAGACATTCCCTTAAATTTCGCGCGCCCACGCCCGCGGGCTCGAAGGTCTGGATCAGGTGTAAAGCCGCCTCGGCCTCGGCCAGCGGCACGCCGAGCCGGGCAGCGACCTCGGCGAGGTCATCGGTGAGGTATCCGGCCTCGTCGAGACTGTGAATGAGGTCCCGGCCGATGGCCCGTAGCCGTGAATCGGCGGATGCAAGGTCCAGCTGGCCCTCGAGATGTCCGGTCAGGCTCACTGAGCCCGCAATCGAGGCCTCCAGCTCCGGCTTCAGCTCCGTATGGCCGGCAGGAGCCTGGCCGGAGGCGCCCGCTACCGCTTCGCCCCTGAGCGGCGCGGGACCGGGCACCATGCGAGAGCCGGCCTCCGTATATTTCTGCTTGGCGCGCAGGAAATCGGCGAGGCTCGGCGGAGGCGCATCGCCATTGACATCGCCTTCCTGGAGCAGAGGATTGCGCTCGAGCTCGGCCTCCACATAGGCCGCGAGTTCGGCGTGCGAGAGCTGCAGCAGCTTGATGGATTGAACGAGCTGGGGAGTCATGACCAGGGATTGGCCCTGGCGCAGCTCAAGCCGTTGCATGGAACTCATCACGGCACCCAGCGACGTTTCCGGCACGCTCCTTGCATGCCTTCCTTCTTTTTACGCCGATGCCTGCCGGTCCGTCAAAAGGTACGTCGTCCTAGAAACAGCACGCTCATTCCCTCCCCTTGCGGGGAGGGCTAGGCTGGGTGAGCGATCAAACCAGTCCATACTGACGTCATCACCGGCCTTGTGCCGGTGATCTCGATTGTTTGAAGCGCCGCGCTTTTCCAACCGGGATGGCCGGCACAAGGCCTTCCATGACATGGTAGGGCTGTTGTGCTGGCTGGATTGGTCGAAGCACTCTGACTTTGCGACCCCACCCTTGATCCCTCCCCGTAAGGAGGGAAAGAGCCCGCGTCATATCTTCAGAGACGGAAATCCTCGCCGAGATAGAGACGCCGCACTTCCTCGTTAGACACGATGGCATCCGGCGAGCCCTCGGTGAGCACGCGGCCGGAATGGATGATATAGGCGCGGTCGATGAGGCCCAGGGTCTCGCGGACGTTATGGTCCGTGATCAGCACGCCGAGGCCGCGCCGGGTGAGGTGGCGGACCAGGTTCTGAATGTCGCCCACGGCAATGGGGTCGATGCCGGCGAAGGGCTCGTCGAGGAGCATGAAGGTCGGCTCGCCCGCAAGCGCGCGGGCGATTTCGCAGCGGCGGCGCTCACCGCCCGACAGGGCAATGGAGGGAGCTTTGCGCAGGCGCGAAATGTTGAACTCTTCGAGAAGCGCGTCGAGCTTGCGCTCGCGCTCCTTGCGGCTCGGCTCCACGATTTCGAGCACGGCGCGGATGTTGTCTTCCACGCTCAGGCCACGGAAGATCGAGGCTTCCTGCGGCAGGTAGCCGATGCCGAGGCGCGCGCGGCGGTACATGGGAAGGCCCGTCACATCGTGCCCATCGAGGCTGATGACGCCGCGATCCGCCGAGACGAGGCCGGTGATCATGTAGAAGATCGTGGTCTTGCCCGCGCCGTTGGGGCCGAGCAGGCCCACCGCCTCGCCCGCACGCACGTTGAGGCCCGCATCCTGCACCACGGTGCGGCCGCGATAGCTCTTCTGCAGGCCCTTCACGGCCAGGATGCCCGGGCCGCCGAAAACGGATCCGTCATGGCTGAGGAAGGACGCAGGCGCGGAGCTCGCCGGAACGCGGTCCAGAAGGCTCGTGGTCGAGGCGCCGGGTTGGGTGCGGTTGAAAAAGGGCTTCACTGGCACAATCGCGAAAGAGGGAAAGGACGGACGGACTCGAAGTCGGTCCTTTTAGTTCGTTGCCGGCTTCTTCGGCTTGGCGTTGCCGGCGCCCGTGGGGGCCGGTCCGCCCTGGCCGGGTACGAACAGGGCCCGGACGCGTCCGCCGGGCTTGGTATCGATATTGGCGACGCCCGTATCGATGTCGTAGGTCACACGCTCGCCCTTGGTCACGTTGGGGCCGTCGCTCAAGGTCGCGTTCCCCATGAGCAGGATCTTGTTGGCGCCTCGGTCGAAGGTGGCGTTGTCGCCGGTGGCGACCTGGGTCTTCGACACGATGGTGACGGGCCCGGTGCAGTCGATCTTCTTGATCGCGCTCTCGCTGGGGCCCTGCTGCGCGGCGGGGGCCGGCTGGGCGCCGCCCTGCTGGTCGCGGTTCTGCTCATAGAACACGGTCATGAGCGAGCATTTCATGGTGCTTTCGCCCTGCACCGCCACTACGTCGCCCGTAAAGACGGCGCGGCCTTCCTTGTCGTAGACGTCGAGCTTGTTGGCATCGATCTTGATCGGCTCTTTGCTGGAACCGAAATTGCCGAAGCCCACGGCACGCTCTTTCGAGGCCTGGGAGAAAGCGGCGGTGGCCGGAAGGGCAAGCGCAAGCACGAGCGCGGCGCGGGTGAAGCTCATCATGGACGGACACTTGGAGGTTGGGCCGCAGGCGCCGCAGCGGGAGACGCGGCGGTGCCAGTGCTGGCTGAATTGGGAGAATCGGCGGGCTGGAACGTGGTGCGCACCCGGCCCTTGAAGGACATCTGCTTGCCGTTGTCGATGACGCGAAGGCCCTCGGCCTGAATCTGGCCATTTGTGCCGAGCAGCACGGTGACGGGCTCGTTCGACACGACGGAGCCGGTCTTGAAGTCCACGAAAGCGGAGCGGAGCATGACCTGCTGGCCGGAATCGGTGCGCACCTTCACGTCCTTGCGCAGGTTCATCTGCTCTTTCTGGGTGTTGAGAATGCCGATAGCGGCCTCGAGATTGGCCACACTGCCCTTGTCGTCCGTGACGATGCGGGCGCGCAGGTCCTTCAGCTCCACGAAGTTCGGCTTGCGCACGTCCTGCGTGGCGGCGCTGGCGGTCACCTCGTAGGGGCGGTTGTCGTTCTTGAACCCGGTGAGCTTGGGGGCTTCCATGGTCACGTTGGTGCCGCTGACCCCGACCGCGTTGAAGCTCAGGTTCTCGATCTTGCGGAACGGGTCGAGATAGGCCACGAGCCCGACGGCGCCGATGCCGATCACGGAGCCCAGGGGAATGGCGAACTTGGCAAACCGCACCCAGCGCGAATGGCGCTTCGCCTTCTTGAAGGCGCGCGTGCGCACAACCGGCCTCGATGCCGGGCCACCTTGAAATGTGGTGCCCTGAAGTCCCGCCACTGCTGTTCCAACCTCTTCCGTCTCTTAAGGTACGGCGCCATGCAGGAATGTGATGGCGATGTCATGACGGATATAAGGTTTATGCTGGAAAGTTTAAGCCTGCGTCAACTGTGGGCGAAAATATCGGTCTCGGCCCAGCCCAGAAGGTCGAGCTGAGCACGGGTCGGCAGGAACGAAAAGCATTGGTGGGCAATGCCTAGGCGGTTTTCCCGCTCCAGCATGCGGTCGAGCTTGTCCTTCAGCGCGTGCAGATGGAGCACGTCGGAGGCCGCATAATCGAGCTGGGCTTGCGTCAGCGTATCGGCGCCCCAGTCGGAGGATTGCTGCTGCTTGGAGATTTCGACGCTCAAAAGCTCCCGCGTGAGATCCTTCAGGCCGTGCCGGTCCGTATAGGTGCGCACGAGGCGCGAGGCGACCTTGGTGCAATAGACCGGGCGGGGCATGCTCGCGAAAGCGTGAAAGAGCGCCGCCAGGTCGAACCGGGCATAGTGGAAGATCTTGAGCACGCTCTCATCCGCGAGCACCTTGATCAGGTTTTCGGGCCTGGGGCCGTCCTTCAGGATCTGCACCACATCCGCATCGCCGTCACCCTTCGAGATCTGCACCACGCAGAGCCTGTCGCGATGGGGATTGAGGCCGAGCGTCTCGGTATCGACGGCAATCGCCGGGCCGGGCTTGTAGTTCGCGGGCAGGTCGCCGCGATGAAAGCGCGTGGTCATGAGGGTTCCGGTACTGGCCGCATCTTGAGCCAGAGCATTTTTAGGCGATGTGAATCCGGTTCGCCGCAAAAAAATGCGGCAAACCAAGACGAGAGCTGTTTTCACTTTCATGGAAGCAGCTCTCGAACGATGGCACGGGCTGTAGCCGTCTTCAAGATGACATCAACCAACGAGAAAGCCCCGCGCGGGGCGGGGCTTGTTCGAGTCTTGTCGCGTCAAGGCCATCAATAGCAGGTGCGGACCCGCTGGAAGACCACGCGCCCGTAGCGGTTCACGACCCGGCGGCGCTCCACGACGCAATGGCCGGGAGCATAATAAGCCGGGCGGTAATAACCGGAGCCATGATAGTAGGGATTGCTTGCGGCACCCGCGATCGCGCCCAGCGCTAGCCCGCCGACGAGACCGGCTGCCGCCGCGCCGCCATTGTAATACCTGTAGCCGCCCCTGTAGCCATAATAGGGATATCCACCGTAGCGGCGTCCGTAATAACCAGACCGATAGCCATAAGCGGGACGATAGCCGTAACCGCCACGGTATCTGTAATATGCGCCCGGCGGACCATAGGCGCGGCCCCCGAATCGAGGTGCATAGGTATCACCTGCGGGAGCGCGGGCTCCCCAACGGGGCTGAGCGGAGGCATCGGTGGTCTCAAGCGCGGTAGCGCCACCGAAAATCAGGGCCGCAGCCAGCAGGGTCTTCAAGGAAGTACGCATTGTGCCCTCCAGGACAATCTGGACGACAACGGCATGTCATATCCCGATGTTCCGCCCTTGTCTGGCAGGCAAGGCCCGGCTTTCAGGCGCTTTGCCCGTCAGCCCCTTGAGATCTTCGCGGGCGCTGAAGCGGCGTTGCACATTGCAATCTCTCCCAGCATGGCCGCGATCATTTCGCGGCTTGCGGGTTTTTCCAGCCATGGCACGCCGCGCAATTCCAGCGGACAATCCACCCTCGGCGAAAGACCTGAATAGATGGCGAAAGGAATGCCGCGGCTCTTCAGGGCCCGCGCCACCTCGAGGGATGTTCCGTCCTTGATCATGAAATCCAGAAGCGCGACGTCCGGTGTTTCGCTTTCAAGCCAGCGCAGGGCCTGCGCATTGCTCATGAACGGACCTTCGATCCGAAAACCCATTTCCTCGAGAGAGGCTTCCAGCGACATTCCGATGAGAGCCTGGTCTTCCACGATCATGCAGCAAGGCTGGATGATTGAGTCTGTCATGCAATCCACCAACTCGTATTGTCGTGAAACGCTCCATGCAAATTCACGATAGGCATTCTTAAGTCGACGAATAAGCGAATCGATTACCGATAGATTCTCTCGCAAATCTGCGGACGCACATTCACTCATGTGAATAACAGCCGGAAGAAGTAAACCCCGCTCGTCCGTCAATCTCTGCGCGCAACGAGTCGATAAGACATTTGCCGGAAGGCGATTGGGCTATCATTCCCACCACCTGAAAGTGATCCTCAATCGCGGCCTGGGTTCACATAGGTTAATGCACCAGCGCTCTAACGGAAGTCTGCTTCCATGTTCTGAAGTCGGAAGGGAGGCACCATGGCGGCTGAAACAGCCTTGAAGCAGCAGATGCTTGCTGCCATCCCGCATCTGCGTGCTTTCGCGATTTCGCTTTCGGGCAGCGTGGACCGAGCCGACGACCTGGTTCAGGGCGCGTTGCTGAAGGGCCTGAGCAATCTCGATAAGTTCACTCCCGGCACTAGCATGCAGGCTTGGCTTTTCACGATCCTGCGCAACGATTTTCTGACCTTGGCGCGCCGCAGAAAACGCGAGGTCGAGGATCCCGAAGGGGCTCGGGCCGAGAAAGTGGCGGTGCTGCCGGAGCAGGGAGCGCACCTTGATTTCAGCGACATGCTGAAAGCTCTCGGCAAGCTCCCCATCGATCAACGCGAGGCGCTTCTGCTCGTCACCGCGGAAGGGCTTACTTACGAAGATGCGGCGCGGATCTGCGGCACCAATATCGGCACCATCAAGAGCCGCATCAATCGTGCGCGGCGGCGCCTGGCGGAACTGATGCATCTCGACACCCGTGACGACCTCGGCCCCGACAAGCTCGTCCAGGCCGCGCTTTACATGCATTCTTCCATGTAGGGATGAGGGAACGTCACTGCCCATGACAAACAGTGACGTTCGGTTGTTCAGAGGATGAAGCTTTCGGCCGAGAGGGTGTAAACGCCCTAAGGAGGGGGACGAAGGCGTAAGCTGAGCGGACAGCCCGTCAGACCGGTGCAGCCTGGATCGCGGGCGGAAGCGGCGCCTCGTCGCGCGCCCCGTTCACCCTGCGCAAAGCCGCGTTCAGCTCGGCCCCGAAGATGAAGATGGCGGCGGAAATCTGCAGGAAGATGAGCGCCGTGAGGATGCCTGCCAGGCCCGCATAGGTGGCCTTTACATGGGTGACGTTCGCCAGGAACTCGCCATAGAGCGTGGCGCCCGCAAGCCACAGGACGAGAGTGGCGGCGATGCCGGGCATCACGTCCCGCAGGCGCGGACGGGTATCGGGCAGGCCGATATGCGTGGCGGCAAGGCCCAGCACGAGCACGATCGTGGCCAGCACGTAGCGCACCACGTCATAGGTGAGGCGCAAGGAACCGAGGTCCGGCATATAGGCCACGAGGGTACGCCAGAAGGAAGGCCACAGCACCACGAGCACCGAGGCGGCCACGAGCGCGCCCGCGCCCACCAGGAT
Source organism: Microvirga sp. 2YAF29 (assembly GCF_052114605.1). NCBI lineage: Bacteria > Pseudomonadati > Pseudomonadota > Alphaproteobacteria > Hyphomicrobiales > Methylobacteriaceae > Microvirga > Microvirga sp. 2YAF29. Next base: position 176,568 of record NZ_JBFRFB010000005.1, on the reverse strand, counting down.
GAAGCCCACGCCGATGAGCCGTGCCAGCCACCAGGGCCGGAACCGCTCGACCCCATAGGCGCGGCACAGGGCGACGCGGATGCTCTCGACGCCGTTGGTCGCCACCAGAACGGTCACGAGAATGCTGATCGTCAGCACGTCGCGGCGGGGCACGAGAACCTTGTCGGCCTCCTTCGCGAGCGGACCAGCCACGCCCTCCGGCCAGAAATCGAACAGCAAATGGACGATATGGGTGGAGATGCGCCCCGCCCCGAGAAAAGCCGCCAGCGCCGCCACGCAGATCAGGAACGGGAACAGCGCGATGACGAGGGAGAGCGCCACATGGCTCGCCATCGCCAAACCGTCATTGCGCGAAAAGCGCGAGGCCGCGTCGGCGATGGGCGCCAGAACGGAGCAGGCACGGGTGTGGAGGGCGGCGAGCAGCATGAAGCGTAGGGTGGGCCTTGGTGACAATGTGACCTTGATGCGATCAAGCGCGCATCCTGGCAAGGCCCAATATGGTCTCACCTCGATGTCTGGGTCGTAAAGCGCTGCGCGGGTTCTCTCCCCCTTGCGGGGAGGGTGAGGGTGGGGGCCGTAAAGTCAGAGTGCTTCGACCTGACGGCTTGTCAGCCCCAATCCGCTCCAGCGGAGCGTTTCGCGCTTGGTTCCGACTTCCGCCTCACATCAACGGCTGCGGCTTCCCGCTGAACCCGATCCTTGTTCGCTTCCTTCTGCGACGCTTTGCTGTCCACGATCAGGCGGGCGCCGCGCTGGTAGGTCAGATAGTTCCAGAACCAGGTGAAGGCGACGATGGCCCGGTTGCGCAGGCCGATGAGGAAATAGACGTGGGCGAAACCCCAGAACAGCCATCCGATGAAGCCTCGGAGGTGAAGGCGGTCGAGCTTCACCACGGCGGCTTTGCGGCCAATCGTGGCGAGATCGCCTTGATGCCGATAGCGGAAGGGGTCGGGGGCCGGGCGGCCCTCGACCCGCGCGGCGATCACATCCGCCACGTATTTCCCCATCTGCTTGGCGGCAGGGGCGATGCCGGGCACCGTCTTTCCCTCCGCATCGACAACCGCCGCCGTGTCGCCGATGGCGAAGATCTCAGGATGACCCGGGACCGTCAGATCCGGCCCGACCTTGATCCGCCCCGCCTTGTCCTTCTCCACGCCGAGCCATTCCGCGGCCGGCGAGGCGACGACGCCTGCGGCCCAGATGATCGTGTCGGCTTCGATCCGCGTGTCGCCGAGATCGACCCCGCCCTCATCGCAATTCGTAACCGGTGCCGAGGTCATCACCTCGACACCCATCTTCTCGAGGGCCTGCTCGGCATAGGATGAAAGATCCTCCGGGAATACGGGCAGCAAACGGGGCCCCGCCTCGATGAGGATGACGCGCGCCGCATGGGGATCGATGCGCCGGAACTCGGCGGGCAGGGCATGATGCGCCACTTCCGCGATGGCGCCCGCCATCTCGACGCCGGTCGGGCCGCCTCCGATCACCACGAAGGTGAGCAGGCGCCGCTGCTCTTCGATGTCCCCCGTCAGCTCCGCATGCTCGAAGGCCATCAGCACCTTGCGGCGGATGGCGGTGGCGTCCTCGATCTGCTTGAGCCCCGGAGCGACCGAGGCCCATTCGGGATGCCCGAAATAGGAATGGGTCGCCCCCGTCGCGAGGACGAGATAATCATATGGAACGGTGACAGGCCCGGCATGAACGACGCGCGCATCCGCATCGACCGCCGTCACATCGGCCATGAGCACGGATGCGTTCTTCTGGCGCTTGAGAATGCTGCGGATCGGCCAGGCGATATCCGCAGGCGACAGAGCGGCGGTGGCGACCTGATAGAGCAGGGGCTGGAAGGCGTGGAAGTTGTTGCGGTCGATCACCGTCACATCGGCAGGCGCCCGCGCCAGGGACTGAGCCAATGTCAATCCGCCGAAGCCCGCCCCGACGATCACGACCCTTGGTGTATCGGCCATCTTGAGCTCTCGCTGTTGCCGCGCGAAGAGAGCCCCTTCCGACGAGGCCTCCCCGACGTGAAAGTAGAGCGGCATCACGGATGTTCCCAGGGCTTGGATTTCCCGTAGATACTACGGCTTGGCGATAGACCGTGCATTCTTCTGAGATAGCATGCAAAGGCGCGCTCTTTCGCACATCTCGAAGGATTTTCCGATTTTTCATGGCGCCATGTCACACCGCCGAATCGTCAATCGTCTTTGCGGTGAGGCACGGTCGGATGAGTGAGCAATTCATCTCATCACCGTGTCCGATGTCACATTCGGCACCGCCATCTCGTCATGAGGGCATGCCCAGATCAAGAACGGAGACGACGATGACACAGCGCGTGGCAAACCCCTTTAAGGTCGCCCCCGAGCCCATCAAGGCCATGATGGCGCTCGAAACGACTCTCGCCGGCAGCGGCCTGGACCACAACCTCATGGAACTTGTGAGGTTGCGCGCCTCTCAGATCAACGGCTGTGCCTATTGCATTCACATGCATGTGACCGACTTGCGCAAGCACGGCGAAAGCGACATGCGGCTCCACCTTCTCAGTGCATGGCGGGAATCGTCGTTCTTTACCCTGCGCGAGCGCGCAGCCCTGGGCTGGACAGAGGCTCTTACCCGGCTTGCGGAAACCGGCGCGTCGGATGCAGATTATGAAGCCCTGAAGGCCGAGTTCACCGAGGTCGAGCAGGTCAACCTGACCCTTGCCATCGGCACCATCAATGTGTGGAACCGGCTGCAGGTCGGGTTCAGGGTCGAGCATCCGAGGGATGAAGCACGCCATGCTGCCTGACCAGGCCACCGAACTCTTCGAGGCGCACCGCCAAAGGCTGGTGCGCCTCGCCTATCGCATGCTCGGATCGCAGGCGGCGGCCGAGGATGTGGCGCAGGAGGCGTGGCTGCGCTGGCGGAAGGCGGATCATGCCGAGATCCGCGAGCCCGGCGCCTTCCTATCCCGCATCGTCACGCGCATGTGCCTGGACGAGATGAAATCGGCCAAAGCGAAACGCGAGATTTATGTGGGCGAGTGGCTGCCCGAACCGCTTGTCGAGATCGAGGACGACATTGTCGATCCCGACGATCTCACGATGACATTGATGATGGCGCTGGAGCGCCTTTCACCCCTGGAGCGCGCGGCCTTTCTGCTGCACGACGTGTTCGGCCTGCCGTTGAACGAGATCGCCACGACCCTGGATCGGGAAGCCCCGGCGGTGCGTCAGCTCGCCTCCCGGGCGCGCAAGCATGTGCAGGATGCCCGTCCGCGCTTTCCCGTATCCCGCGACGAGGGCGAGAACATCGCCAAGGCTTTCTTCGCGGCGGTGAACAACGGCGATATCAGCACGCTCAAGTCCATGCTGGCCTCGAACGTCGTCGTGCAGTCCGATGGCGGCGGCAAGGTGCTTGCCTTCATTAATCCAATCACGGGCGTTGATCGCGTGCTGCGGCTCTATAGGAGCCTTCATCGCAAGCTCGGGAGCGATTGGGTGAGGATGGTCAGGCCGGTCTGGATCGATGGGCTGCCGGGCTATATCAGCCATGAGCGAAGCGGTGTTCTCCAAACGACGGCCTTCGCCATCGAGGATGGACGCATCACGAACATCTACGTCACGCGCAATCCCGACAAGCTCCAACACGTGCTGGAGCTTGTGGCGGATCAGGATGGCATGAGCCGTAGGCAGTGACTCTTAGGGACCGGCTCCCGTCACACGCCAGGGCCACGGACGCGCCGGGCGCGTGACCGGCTCATCGGCGTAAGTTCGATATGGGCGGGGTTGGGCGTATGATCGAGCATGGCGCCATTGGCGGCATCGATGACAAGGCCCACGGAACCGCCGGGAAGGACCGCGTTGCCGATCACGCCGGGAGCGGCCTTCTCGGTAAGCGCCGTTTTCACGAGCACGGAACCCTGGCGATATCCTCTGGCCTGGGCATGGGCGGTGAATTCCGTCCTCCGGTTGACGGTGACGACGCAGGGCGATTTCGGGCATTCATGTCCAAGGGACGTCCAGATGCGCGCCGTGGCCGGCGTGGAGGTGATCGTCACGGGTTCTTCCGTGCCGCGCGTCACTGTATTGCACGCCGTCAGAGACAGAAGTACTCCGACCGCACATCCCACAACCCTGATCTTCATGAATGCTCCCTGTTCGCAGACATATGATGACGAGACTCATCAGCAGGTAGCGCTCGCAGCTACGCTTGCCAGTAGGCTCGTGCATCGATCGCATCGGAACCGCGATTTGGATCATGTGTTCTGATCTTAGCAGGCCCGCCTCATAAGCACGCCCCTCTCACGGCTTCCGGCAGGAAGCGTCTCCTCTCGCCGGCGATCCTGTTCGATCGAAGGCGCAAGCCGCTGGAGAAGTTGTTCTCCTTCGCTGCACGCGAAGGAGGTGGTCCTGCGTGGGTCATAAAAAGCCCGGGTTTCACATGTCGGTACCTGTGAGGTGCCGTTCGATAGCGCCGCAAGGCAGATAGAGTAGTTCCGTCTATGCTTCCGGATGACAATTCCGACGACAAAGATCTGAGTAAGCCGGACATCCAGGGAGGTGGGCAGAGCGCGGGCATTCCGGCTGCCGGGAAGCAGGAGCATGACAGCTTCAATCCCACCGGAGGTCCGGGCGTCATGCATTGGCAGGAAGCCACGATCACGAGACCGGGGCTTAGCGAGCGCGGAAACGTCTTCTTCGCCGCCATTGAGATGACCCGCATGCCCATGGTCCTCACGGATCCGAACTTGCCGGACAATCCGATCGTCTTCGCCAACCGGGCCTTCCAGGATCTCACGGGCTATGAAGAATCGGAGGTGCTGGGCCGCAATTGCCGATTCCTCCAAGGCGCCCACACAGACCCCGAGACGCTGACCGAGCTGCGCGAGGCCGTGAAGGAGCGTCGTGCCGTCTCGGTCGAGATCATGAACTATAAACGGGATGGAACCCCGTTCTGGAACGCCTGCTTCCTGGGACCTGTCTTCGACGATCGGGGCAAGCTTCTCTACTTCTTCGCCTCGCAGCTCGATGTGACGCGGCGACGAAGCTCGGAGGCGGCGTTCCGCCAAGCGCAGAAGATGGAAAGCATCGGCCAGCTCACCGCGGGGCTCGCGCACGATTTCAATAATCTGCTCCAGGTGGTCGCGGGCAATCTGGAGCTGGCCCTTTCGCGCACGGATCAGGAATCCTTACGTCGTCCGTTGATGAATGCGAGCCGCGCCGCCGAGCGCGGCTCGAAGCTCACGAAGCAGCTCCTGGCTTTCGCGCGTAAGACCCGCCTCGAACCGAAGCCCACCAATCTCAACACCCTCGTCGTGGCGTTCGGCGAGATGCTGGAGAATTCGGCCGGTCCCAACATCGATATCCAGCTCAATCTCCGGCCACGGATTCCTCTGGCACTTCTCGATCCGGTGCATATGGAGATGGCCGTTCTCAACGTGCTCATCAACGCGCGAGATGCGATGCCCCAGGGCGGCACCGTGACCATCTCGACAGAGAAGGTCTCTCTCAACGGAGATGCGCCGGCCCACCAACTGCCGCCGGGCGATTATGTGGCGCTCTCGATCAGCGACACCGGCGCCGGCATGGTGCCGCATGTGGCGGAGCGGGCCATCGAGCCCTTCTTCACCACCAAGGGGCAGGGCAAGGGCACGGGGCTCGGCCTCGCCATGGTTCATGGCTTCGTGCAGCAATCCCTCGGGCGGCTCGAAATCAAGAGTGAGCGCGGCGCGGGCACGACCCTGCGCATGCTGTTCCCGGCGACCGAAGAGAGCGGAGAATTGCGGCCGATGCGGCGTGAGCCGTCTCATGACGAGCCGAAGGGGAAGGCGGAAACGATTCTCGTCGTGGAAGACAGCGCCGATGTTCTCGAACTCGCCCGCGAGCATCTGACGGCGCTCGGATATACCGTTCTGACGGCAGTCAACGCGGATGATGCGCTTGCGGTATTCGAGCGTTCTCAGGGCAAGATCGACCTGCTCTTCACGGATCTGGTGATGCCGGGAAGCATGGACGGTCTCGCGTTGACCGAAGTCATCCGTGAGCGCGCGCCCAGCATTGGCGTGCTGCTGACCACCGGCTACAATGAAGACCTTCTGGTCGAAGGCCAGCCGGCCAAGGATGCGGATGTGCTGGGCAAGCCATATCGCCGTAAGGAACTCGCGGATCGGGTGCGCGCGGCCCTGAGCAATCGGGGTCGGCAGCGACGCCCGCCCAATCCGAATCCGCCCAAAGGACCCGGCCACGAGGGGTGATCATGCCACGCTATTTCTTCAACCTGCATCTGAGTGGAAACGTACTCGCCGACCCGGAGGGCCAGGAGCTTCGCGATGCGGATCAGGCCTGGGAGCTATCGCAGGCCATGGCTCGCGGCCTTCTGGAAACCCCGTTCGAGAAGCCCGTGAACTGGGCTGCCTCCCATATCGAGGTGAAGGACGATCAAGGTGAGATCGTCCTGGAATTTCCTTTCCTCGAAGCGATCCAGCTCAAGCCGCCGCCGCATCATTGACCGGCGGTTTCATCGCTCTCCAGGCTACCCGCCCCGTCATAGATGCTGCGCAGAAGGAAGCCCATGTCCTGCCGGTCTACGTGGCCGATGCCGGGCAGATGCCCCTCGTCGAAGCGCAAACTTCCGGTCTCGGGTTTATACTCGACGGAGAGGGACATCCTGTCCCCCTGTCCCGGTTCCTCGCATTCGATGATCTGGAGGCCCTTGTCTCGTGGCGTGGCATCGAACCGACAGGACAGTTTGCCCTCTTCGATCCAGCGATAGAGCGGCCCGATGGGGCCGAGCGCCAGCGGCTCGCTCTGCCAGGGGGCGAACACCACGACCTGCGTGTCGGGCGGAAAGTTCAATGCAATCCATTCAACAGCGGCCCGCTCGGGCGAGAGGAAGGCCGTCGCATCGCTGACGGGCGTCATGCGCCGGCGGTCGAGGGCGGCGGGCGTATCCGCGAAAGCGGGCCATGCCGCAAGCCACCCGGCCGCGAGGCCGCAGAGCCATGATCTTGAGAATGTCCGCAACGGTGCCCCCACCGCCCGGCCGGTCTGTTGCGCTCGTTCATGGCGCAATCTTTGGCCTGGGATGACGGGAAGCTTAGGCTTGAGTTGACGTAGCGGCAATCTCTCCGGCGAGCCGGAACCCTGTGATTCCTGGGAATAAGAGTTACAATTCCGCCTGCACTAGGCGCCAGGGCACGGGCGGGAGCTGGCCTGCATTCACCGCCACGCCGAACACCTCCGCGAGGCGCGAAGGCGTCAGCACCGTATGGGGCGCTCCCCGCGCGACGAGGCGGCCCTGGTTCATGAGGACCACGCCATCGCCGATCCCGGCTGCGAGCTGGAGATCATGCAGCACGGCGACCACCGTTAGCCCGTCTTGGGTGAGATCGCGTGCGGTCTCCAGCAGGGCGAGCTGATGCTTCAGGTCGAGGCTGGCAATCGGCTCGTCGAGAAACAGGATCTGACGGTCCTCGACCGTGCGCCCCGCCGCGAGCTGCGCGAGTACGCGGGCGAAATGCACGCGCTGGCGCTCGCCGCCGGACAGGGTCTGGTAATTGCGGCTTGCCAGATGCGCCACATCGGCCCGGTCGAGGGCATGAAGGGTCAGGCGCTGCCGCTCGCTGCGGGAAAGGCCGCGTCCGAGGCCTTCGACACCGAGGCTCGCCACCTCGAAGGCGGTGAAGGGGAAGCTCAGTTCCGAAGCCTGGGGCATGACGGCCCGCGCATGGGCCAGGCGCCAGGCGGGAATGGAGGTGAGGGGTTGGTCCCTCAGCAGGACCGCGCCGTTGCTTGGGGTGAGTTCCCCGCACAGCAAGCGCATCAGGGTCGATTTTCCGGCGCCGTTGGGTCCGACCACGATGGTGAAGGAGCCCTGCGCAATGGCGAGGTCGATCTCCTGCACCAGGGCCCTCCCGTTGCTGCGATAGGAAACGCCCTTTGCCTCGATGATCGGGCTCACAGGACCAGCCCTCCCTTGCGGCGCATCAGAAGCCACAGGAAGAACGGCGCTCCGATGGCAGCGGTCAGGATGCCGATGGGCAGTTCCGCCGGAGCGGCAACGGTGCGTGCCACGGTGTCGGCGGCAACCAGCAGCGATGCGCCGAGGAGCGCGGAGGCGGGCAGGAGCATACGATGATCCGCTCCTACGATAAGGCGCAGCACATGCGGCACCACGATGCCCACGAACCCGATCATGCCCGCGCAGGCAACGGATGCGCCGACCGATACGGCGACAAGCAGGATCGCGATGGCCTTCACCCGCTGCACCGGCACGCCGAGGTGAAAGGCTTCCGCCTCGCCGAGTGACAGGGCGTTGAGGCCGCGCGCAAGGAAAGGCGTTGCGAGAAGCGTCGGCAGGATGAGCGGCGTTGCGGCGGACACCTTCGTCCAGGTCGCGCCGCTGAGAGAGCCGAGCGACCAGAACGACAGATCGCGCAATTGCCGGTCGTCGCTGATATAGGCGAGCACACCCATGAGCGCGCCCGATAGCGCACTGAGAGCCACGCCCGCCAGCAGCATGGTCGCAATCGCGGTGCGACCGCTGCGGGTCGAGATGGCATAGAGCGCGAGCGTGGTGAGCAAGCCGCCGAAGAACGCGCCGATGGGAAGCATGCTGAACGGCAGGGGGCCGACGAGCGGCGCGAGAAGCGCATCGCCCAACGTGATCGTCGCCGCCGCCGCGAGAGCCGCGCCGGCTGACACGCCGACGAGGCCGGGATCGGCGAGGGGATTGCGGAACAGGCCCTGCATCAGCGCGCCGGAGGAGGCGAGCGCCGCACCGATGAGCAGGCCGAGCAGAAGGCGCGGCAGCCGCACCTGCAGGATGATGAGCGCATCGCCGCCTACCGGGGTGCCCTGTCCTGCGAGTGTATCGGTGAGAACGGCGAGAACGCGCGAGGCGGGCACGCCAGTCGCGCCGAGGCTCAGCGCGCCGAGGCTGACGATCACGACCAGAACGACGAGCACAGGCAGCAGCGCGCTCTTACGGTTGCGGGGCAGCGCCGCGGCATCGAAGGCCATGGATGTCATGGCATCTGGTCGGGATGGAGTGCTGCCATCAGGTCACGCGCCGCATCGGGCGTGCGCGGCCCGAAGCCCAGGAGATAGAGCGCATCCATCACCACAAGGCGGCGCTTCGCGGCGGCAGGCGTTCCGGCAAAGGCGGGCAGCGCGAACGGATCGGGCGCCGCGCCGCCGGGGCCGCGATCCATCATCACGATGGCATCGGGCGCCGCCCCGATGATGCCTTCGTCCGAGAGAGGTTTCCAGCCAACGAGCGAAGAGGCGACATTCGTGGCGCCGGCAAGGCCCAGCATCGCATCCGCCGTGGTGCCCTGGCCGCCGACGAGCGGCCTTCCGTTCTGGAGCGAGAGCACGAAGAGCGCGCGGACGCTCAGGTCGACCTTCTTCTTCTGCTCGGACAGGCGCGCGAAGCCCTGCTCGATCTCACCAGTAAGCGCTTTTCCACGCTCGGCAGCGCCCACGGCCTGCGCCACGAGCTCGACACGGCGCAGGATTCCCGCCGCGCTCGGCTCATCGGGAATGCGGATGATCGGCACGCCCGCCTGTTCGACGAGGCGCAGGGCGTCCGGTGGGCCTGAGCCCTCGGTGGCGAGGACGAGGGTGGGGTTGAGCGAGAGGATGCCCTCGGCACCCAGCGCCCGCATATAGCCCACATCCTTCTTCGTCTTGAGGGCGTCCGCCGGAAACTGGCTGGTGGAATCCACGCCCACGATCTCCTGGTCGAGGCCGAGGCGGTAGAGGATTTCGGTGACCGCGCCGCCGATGCTCACGATCCGGCGCGGCGCCTCTGCGCGGGCCATGCGCGGCAGAATGAGGAGGGACGGCGTTAGGAGAAGAGAGCGTCGCGACAGCATCTGAAGGCTCCGACCTGATGAGAATGGGCTTGCCCTTCGCCGGTTCCGCCGGCGAAAGCAAATTCCCACATCATCATCAGTTTTTACATGTTCTAAACTGGGTTCGACTTACAGGCTGCATGTATTCGCAGTTTAGAAAAATGTAAAACTGCGAATTGAAGAGCCGATATTGACGCAATTACTTGATTTGGATAGCGGATGCAAACTCATCCTATGGAGAATGCGGCTCACCAATCGGTCGCCTGAAGATCGACATGAAAGACCCGCACTAAGCCTTGCCTGCCTTTGTTCCTCTCGCATCCCAGTCCCCTAACCATTCGAGGAAAGAAAACATCCATGTTCATCGCCATGAACCGCTTCAAGGTGCTGAAGGAAGCTACAGAGGAATTCGAGCAGCGCTGGCTTGGCCGGGACAGCCACCTGAACGAGCTGGAAGGGTTCGTCGAGTTTCACATGTTGCGCGGTCCCGAGCGCGAGGACCACATCCTCTATTCCTCGCACACGGTCTGGCAGTCGCGGGCGCATTTCGAAGCCTGGACGCGCTCGGAACAGTTCCGTGCCTCGCATACCCGCGCCAGCACCGGCTCCAACAAGCCGCTCACCCTCGGCCATCCGGAATTCGAGGGCTTCGACGTCTTCCAGACCATCCGCAACACGCCGAGGGGCGGCAGCCATGAATGACGTGCTCGACTGCCTCGCCGGAATCGGCGGTGCGCATGGGCGGGCACTTGCAGGCCGAGAGCTGCCGCTTCATTTATTTCCATCGACCGTCCCTTCTGCGGCAAGCGCTTCTGCTCGCTGCAATCCGTGAACGAAGAGGGTGGTGTGATGTTAACGATCTCGTGGGCCGCAACGAGGATCGAAGTCCGAAGGCTGACCGGATCGTCCGGTTCGAGTCACTGCGCGAGCGATTTGGCCGACAAGGCTGAAAACGGAGAAAGGTGAGGACCGTCATGGAAAAAGCACCCGCACAGGACCCGATCCTTCCGGTCGATGACGAGGCCCGTCACCTCGCGAAGCGCCTGATGCGCACCGCGCGTTCCGGCGCGCTCGCCACCAACGATGCGGCGAGCGGCATGCCCTTCTCTAGCCTCGTGGCTGTGGGCACCGATCTCGACGGCTCGCCCATCATCCTGACATCGAAGCTCTCCGTGCATACGCACCTGCTCGAGACCGATCCGCGGTGCTCGCTCCTCCTCTCGGCCATCGGCAAGGGCGACCCGCTCGCCCATCCGCGCCTGACCCTGCTCGCGAAGGCGCGGCGGCTGGAGGGCTCCGCCGACGAGACCCGGAAAATCCGCCGCCGCTACCTGACGCAGCATCCGAAAGCCGAGCTCTATGTGGACTTCCCTGATTTCGCCTTCTGGCGTCTCGATGTGAAAGGGGGCAGCCTCAATGGCGGCTTCGGTCGCGCCTACCGCATGGAACGCAAGGACCTTCTCACCGAAACCTCCGGCTTCTTCGATTTCTACGATTTCGAGGCCGGCGCCATCGAGCACATGAACACCGATCATGCCGATGCGGTGGCGCTTTATGCCGAGAAGCTCTGCGGTGCCCGGGCGGGCGCCTGGCACATCATCGGCATCGATCCGGAAGGGCTGCAGCTGGCGCTCGGCGACGAAATCCTGCGGCTGCCGTTCCCGAAGCCGCTCACGGGGCCGCATGAATTACGTCCGGTGCTCATGGTCCTGGCGCAGGAGGCGCGGGCGAAGGGCTGAGTGCCTGATAAGGAAAGCGCAGCATCTGTTCTCTCCCCTTGCGTGGAGGGGATACCGGCAGACCGGTTGCGACGGTAGGGGCTTGTCCTGCACCGGCCTTCCCTCACCCTCCGCGCAAGGCGGAGAGAACAGGCGCGGTGCTTGATCAGAGGTGCAGTCCTCAGCGGGAAGCGACCACCACGACGCATTCGGCCTTCGCGTCGGCGTTCCGGGTCATGGCGGGCCGGCCCGCAACGGCCTCGCCTGCGGGGCGTAAGATGATGGACTGGCGCTCGCGGGCCACGAAGGCCTTGGGCATGATGGTCTGGATATCGGCCTCGGCGGCGCGCATGGTGGCGTCGTCATGGCCGGGATAGAGGTGGAAGATCGCAAGCCTGCCGACATTGGCGGCTTTTGCGAGCTCGACGCCCTTCTGCCAGGTGGAATGGCCCCAGCCCCGGCAATACGGATACTCTTCCTCCGAGAACATCCCGTCATAGATCATCAGATCCGCATCGCGCACGAAATCGGCGAGGCCCTGATTGGGCCAGGGGTCGCTGTGCTCGAGATCGCTGATATAGCAGACGCTCAAGCTTCCGTGGCGGAAGCGATAGCCCGTAGCGCCGCCGGGATGGCTTAAGGGATGCGTCTCGATCTGGATGCCGCCGTCCAGGGTCAGGGTCTCGCCGGAGCGGAAACCCACATGCTCGAAGCGGGCGGGAAGCTGGCCGAGGCGGATGGGGAACAGGGGCGGGGCGAAGAGCCGGTCCAGGGCGGCCATGGCGCTGTCGCCGTCGAGATTGCCGCAATAGGTGCGCACCAGGCGCTCCTTGGCGAGAGCAGGCTTGAAGAAGGGCAGGCCGCTCACATGGTCGAGGTGCAGGTGGCTGAAGAGGATGTCGATGGTCTCGGGCGCGTCGTTGCCGAGATGGCTGCCGAGGGCGGATATGCCGGTTCCGGCATCGACGATGAACATGCGCTCGCCGCAGCGGATCTCGACGCAGGCGGTGTGGCTGCCGAATTCCACAAACTGAGGACCCGATGCGCAGGTGGAGCCACGTGTGCCCCAGAAGCGGACCTCAAGCTCGTCAGAAGATGCAACTCGCCTTACCATGATTGGATCATGCCCGACCGTAAATGTCGTCAATGTGCGATAGCGCACATGGTGAGATGACCCCAGGCGGCGCCGGAACGCAAGCAAGAACCGTTATCGGGATCAGCTTCATGCGCTCAGCGCCTCCGGGACTTGTGTGCGGGGAACCATCACCGGCTCGCCGCGCTCGAAATGAATAACGGCGTCGAATGGCGGATGATCCATGGCGGGCGAGATTGCCGGCGTGACCAGAACCAAACCCCTTCCGACGAGCGAGCGCCGCAAGGACGCCACGAGCTTGTCGGCCGCCGGACCCGGAAGCCCGTCGAGCGCGCGCTGCACCACGAGGACGCTGGGCCTGCGCACGAGGCAGCGCACGAGATCGATGGCTGCGATTTCGCTCAGGCTCAGGTCGTCGCCTTGCATGTCCACAGGCAGTCCAAGACCAATCCGTGACACTTCGCCGTCGAGGCCGCGCGCGGTCAGCACGCGGCGGATGACGCCTTGCACGGATTCCGCCGCGCCGGCCTGATCGGCGGCGATGCGACCGAAGAGAAGGTTGTCCTGCACGCTCGCCGCCGAGCAGAACGAGGCTTCGCTGTAGAACTCGATGGCCGGCCGCAGGCTCACGGGCAGCATGCGCGCGAAATCCGCGCGGGCCACGAGGATTTTCGCCTCCAGCGCTTCGTCGAGGAAACCGAGACGGTGGCGGCTCTCGTTGTAGCGCAGAGCGAGGCCGATGAGGCGTTCCTGGTCGCGTCCAGGACGGCGCTGGACGCTCTGGCGTTCCACGAGATCCTGGAAATAGGCGCGGTCGGAGGCGGAGAAGAAGGCGAAGCGCTCGAAGAGCGGGTGGCCGTCCGGAATCTCGGCGAAGATCTCGACCATGCTGGTCGCGATCGACAGGCCGATCTGCGCCATGAGCTTAGTGAGGTCGTTCGCTTCCAGGATCGCACGCACGAAGGGATGATCGGCGAGCCTGTCCTCGCGGAACGTGTCGCCCACGGGTTTGCCGAACAAAAGGTTCTCGCCGATCGTGGCGTAGCGGTTGTAGCGCTCGACGCTGAAGGGATCGACGAAACGGTCGAGGTTTTCCTCCGCCAGCGCGGCCTGCACCGCGCGGCGGGCCTCCACGATGGCGGAGGCGAGCGCAGGCTCGCGGCGCGGATCGATGGTGCCGGAGAGGCCGCGCGCATGGGTGAGCCGCTCGAGGCCCGCCACCGCGATGGCATCGGACAGGCGATGTTCGGCCTCGTCGCCCGTGGCGTTGCAGCCATAAAGCAGATTGTCGCGCAGGCTTCCTTCGATGAGCACCGTGTCGCCCGCGAATGCAATGCGGCGGCTGAGCTCGACCGGGTCGGCATCCATCAGGTCCACGCCGCCATAGGTGATGCGCCCCAGCGACGGATGGATCTGGCCGGCCATCAGCGCCGCCAGCAGGCGCGGACCGGAATCGCCATCGCCCACCAGGGCCACATGGGAGGGAAAGGCGAGGTTCAGGTTGACCGAAGTCACGCGCGCGCCGCTGGCGGGGTCGTAGGCCGAGAGCCCTTGCGCCATGAGAGCGCCGTTCTCCGGCAGGATGAGCTTGCCCTTTTTCTCGCGCGGCTTCAGGGACGCCTGGCTACGCGCCACATCGGCGAGAAGGGCGCGTGCCCTGATAGTGAGGCGGTGCCATTGCACCATCTCGCGCACCCCATAGGCGGCGAGCGCCGAGGCGAGGGCGCTGGCGGCGACCGTGCCGGCGGTCAGCGGGCGGGATTGCGAGAACCAGGCGCCCAGGGCCAGCACCGCGATGGGCGCGAGCATGAGCGCGACGGCTGCCGTCGAATCGACGAGGGCGAGGCGATATTCGCGCCTCGTGACAGGGCGGTGCACGTCGAGAAGGAGATGGCGCACCCGCCCGCGCTCATAGGAACCCGTGCCGTGAGCGCGCATGGCGGGAATGCGATGTTCGAGGCCGGCGAGCACGCCCTCGGCTCGCTCGCCCTCCTTATGGCGGGCGGCGGTGGCGTCGAAGCGCAGAAGCGCGCGCCGTGCGTTGAGGATCGCGCCCAGAACCAGCACGGCTGCCAGGGCGGCGCCGAGATACCAGTCCATCACGAGAACATAGGCGAAGGCCAAGCCGATCATGCCGCCGAGCTTGACCGGCATGAGCAGGCTCGCGGCCAGCACATTGTTCTCGCGGGCAAGCCCCTGCGCGGCGAGCGCGGTGGTGGTGGAAACCTCGTCCTGGACAGAAGGCGGGGCCTTGAGGATCGCGTTGATCGTGGAGGAGCGAAGCCTCGTCAGAATGGCCGATCCGATTCCGACCATGACCCAGTCGAGCAGGATCAGGAGAAACCCGACGATGACGGGGATGAGCAGCACACCGAAGACGGAAACGAGAGTGAGCGCATCGGGGTGCGGCGTGTACCCGGAAAAGAGCACGATGGACTCGTGCCAGAGGCGCGCAGGCGGCGTGAGCACGATCCTGAACAAGGTGCCCTGCGTCGCCCCGGTCACGGCGCGGTCGACCACGTGGCGGATCAGATCGAGGCCTGCGACGAGCAGCGATCCCGCCGCGACGAGCAGCAGAAATCCAAGAATGTGGCGCAGCGGAGAGGCCTTCCACGCCAGGCGCAGCGGGTCGCGCTCCATGACATCTCCCCCATGATGGTGTCTGGATCGGTTGAGCTTTGGAATGCAAACTAGCGAAGGGTTATGTGTACGACCAGTCCAAAGAGTTCGATTGGCCCTCGTCCATGGCACTTTCGCCCCTATGTCCACCCTTCAAGTCTCCATTCACGAGGGGTGATTGAGCCCGCCCATGTTATCTTCATTGCCAGTCGATCCGGTTTTCCAGATGATCCTCGAAGCCCCGGAGCGTATTCCTGCCGATGCGATGCCGAGCCGTCTCGCAGGCCTGTTCCGCGAGCTTTCGGCGCAGGAGCCGATCAGGCCCGTGGAAGACATCGAGGACCAGATCTGGGCTTTGTGGTTCTCCCACGAGGACAGGCTGGCGGAGGAGACCATGGCGGCAGCCGTGGACGCGCTCTCCTCCGGCGAGCTGCAGAAGGCCAAGCCCCTGCTCGATCATCTCGTGGCGAAGCATCCCGATTGGGCGGAAGCCTGGAACAAGCGCGCGACGCTGGCCTTCATCGAACAGCGCGACGCGGACAGCCTTCTCGACATCGCTCAGACCCTGCGTCTGGAGCCGCGCCATTTCGGAGCCATCTCGGGCTTCGGCAATATTTGCCTGCGCAACGGCCACCTCAACGAAGCCCGCGCCGCCTTCCAGATCGCGCTCGCCATCAATCCGCATATGGAAGAGTTGCGGGACATGCTGGAGGACCTGTCTCCGCATAATCTCATGCTGCATTGAGATGTGCTGCTAATCCGAAGAAGGGATCTCGCTCGAACTTCTCCACGTCATGGCCGGGCTTGTCCCGGCCATCCCGATTGGAAGAGCGCCGCGCCTCACAGCATCGGGATCACCGGCACGAGGCCGGTGATGACGTGAGCGAGGTTGCCGGGCCGCGAAGCCATTCCAAGCGCGACAAACGCGACGTTGCGAGTGTTGCCCGAGAAGCTAGTCTGTCCGCATGTCCGATTCGTCCGTAGCCATCCGCTCCACCATCGTCCTGCCCGTTGATGGGCGCCAATCCGCCGTCGCCGCCGGCGTCCAACGAGGCGTGCGCCGCCTGTTCGCCCAGCTCGGCCATGTGACGCTGCCCGAATTCACGCTGGCCAATGGCCGTCGCGCGGATTTGATCGCGCTGGCACCTGATGGCGCGCTCACGATTATCGAGATCAAGTCATGCGTGGCGGATTTCCGGGCCGACAGGAAATGGCCCGACTACGAGGATTTCTGCGACCGATTCTATTTCGCGGTGCCGGAGACGATGTCCTTCGACATCCTGCCCGATGATCGCGGTCTCATCATCGCCGACAGCTTCGGCGCCGCCGTGATGCGCGAAGCCGCGCATCATCCGTTGGCCGGCGCGCGCCGCAAGGCCGTGACCTTGCGTTTCGCGCATGCGGCGGCATCCCTGCTTCACAGCTTGGCCGATCCGGACAGGATTGCCGACGGGCGGTTGTAGGCATCCGTCAGCGCGGTGCGCGCTTGGCGAGGATCCGCTGTAGGGTCCGGCGGTGCATGTTGAGGCGCCGGGCCGTTTCCGAGACGTTGCGGCCGCACAATTCATACACGCGCTGAATGTGCTCCCACCGCACGCGGTCCGCCGACATGGGGTTTTCCGGCGGCAGCGCCCGCTCCCCAGGCTGCGCCATGAGGGTCGCATGGATCTCGTCGGCATCGGCGGGCTTCGCGAGATAGTCGAAAGCGCCCATCTTCACGGCCGTGACCGCGGTCGCGATGTTGCCGTAGCCCGTGAGAATGACGCCGCGCGCATCGGGGCGGCGATGTTTCAGGCGTTCGATCACGTCGAGGCCGTTGCCGTCGCCGAGACGCATGTCGATCACGGCGAAAGCTGGAGGTTCGGTCTCGATAGCTGCAATGCCATCGGCCACGCTTTCAGCAACGCGTACCTCATAGCCGCGTGTTTCCATGGCACGGGCGAGACGGGTCGAGAAGGGCCGGTCGTCATCCACGATCAAGAGGCTCTTGTCGGCGCGATCCTCGAACGCAACGGGCGCGTCGGCCATTAGAAAGTCTCCTTTTCTTCCGGAAGAATTCCGTCAGGAACGGGCTTAGGAAGGCCCGAACTCCATATGGGAATTCTTCCCCTCGTCTTTGAGAGATTCGTGAAAATCTCCCTGCGGCGAAATTGCCGCACCCTGTTCAAACGCATGACGGGGCCAAACGATCCGCGCGATAGCTCCCGTGCCCGGCGGAGCGGCGTTCGTGAGGGTGATTTCCGCGCCCGATCGCTCGATCAAAGTCTTGGCAATGAACAATCCGAGGCCCAGACCTCCACCTTCGTCTAAGTTGGCCTCCGTGCGCTCCGATGCGCTGCGTGTGGTGACATAAGGCTCGCCTACCCGAAGCAGGATATCGGGGGCGTAACCAGGACCGTCGTCGCGGATTTCGATGGAGACTTCGTGAGGTGTCCAGCAGGCCTCGATCACCACATGGCTGTCGGCGAAATCCGTTGCATTGTCGAGAATGTTGGACAGACCGTAGACGACGCCCGGATTGCGCCGCCCGACCGGTTCCGGCCCCTCGCCCCAGGCGTTCATCCGCACGTCGTAGCCCACAGTCCGTTGCGGCTCGACGATTTCCTCGACGAGATGGCTCAAGGTGACGGTTTCGAGGAAGCCTTCGTCGTCCTCCTCTCCCATGGATGTGAGCTTGGTCAGGATCGAACGGCAGCGCTGCACCTGTTCTTGGAGCAGCTTCAGGTCCTCGCCCACCGAACCGTCCTTGGGCAGGGCATGGGCCAGCTCCTTCGAGACCAGGGCGATGGTGGCGAGCGGCGTTCCCAGCTCATGGGCGGCGGCGGCGGCCAGGCCATCGAGCTGGGAGAGGTGCTGCTCGCGGGCGAGCACAAGTTCCGTCGCGGCGAGTGCCTGGGCGAGCTGGCGCGCTTCCTCGGCCACGCGCCAGGCATAGATGCCGGTGAACACCGTGCCGAGCAGGATTGCCGTCCAGATGCCGCTTACATAGAGGAACGGCAGGCTCAAATCCTGCCCGGGGAACCAGGGCAGAGGCCGATGGGCGAGCACGAGAACGGTGGCGCAGCCGACCGCCAGGAGCCCGAGACCCAGCGTCCGCTCCGGTGTGAGCGCCGTCGCCGAGATCAGCACCGGCGCGAGGAAGAGCATGGCGAAAGGGTTTTCGAGCCCGCCCGTCAGGTAGAGCAGGGCCGCGAGCTGGAGGATGTCGAAGCCGAGAAGCGCCGTGGCGGCATTGTCGCTAAGCCGGTGGCTCGCCGGATACTGGATACGCAGGAGCAGATTGGTCCAGACCGACGCGGCGATGACCAGGAAGCACAGCTCGAAGGGCAAGGGGAAGCCGAGACCGAAACGGACCCCCGCGACGGCGGAAGCCTGACCGGCGACGGCAAGCCAGCGCAGGCGGACCAGAGTATCCAGGCGCAGCTGGCGCGGATTGGGCGGGGCGTTCTTCGGGAGTGTATCGGCCATGAACGAACAGAATAGGGTTCGTCCAGCATTCGCCAAGCAATCGAGGTAAGCCCTTAATCCTATTTCAGGACGGAAGCCTACTTTGCTAAGGTTCAACAGGTCGTGATCTGGATTCTGCTGCAACAATGTAGTTGCAATGGCGCCAAGGAACCTTAAATTAAATGTTATGGTTGAGGATAAGCCTGCTCCGCATTGTGGGATTAAAGGGCGCCCGGCCTTTGGGGACATAATATGAATTTTGCTTATTACTGGTATGACACGGCGCATTGGCTCCTGAGCCCTGCCCGTGCTGCGTCCGATATTACCAAGTTGATCTTTGATAATCCTGGTAACCCACTGACAAATACTCCCTATGGCCGCACGGTTTCGGCAGCCTGCGAACTTTTCGAGCGCACCACCCGCCGCTACGCCAAGCCCGAATTCGGCTTCGTCACCACGCGGATCGGCAACGAAGACGTCGCCGTTACCGAAAAGATCCTTTGGGAGCGGCCTTTCTGCCGCATCGTCTCTTTCGAGCGCGACCACCGCGCCGCTAAAGATCAGCCGAAGCTCATCATCGTGGCGCCCATGTCCGGCCATTACGCGACGCTTCTGCGCGGCACGGTCGAGGCATTTCTGCCCACCCACCAGGTGATGATCACCGACTGGGCGGATGCCAGCATGGTGCCGCTCTCGGAAGGGCGCTTCGATCTCGATGATTACATCGACTACCTGAAGGACCTGTTCCGCGATCTTGGCCCGGACCTGCACGTCATGGCCGTATGTCAGCCGGCGGTTCCCGTGGTCGCCGCCATCGCTCGGCTCGAAGCCGAGAACGATCCCCGCATTCCCCGCTCCATGATCCTCATGGGCGGCCCCATCGATACGCGCCGCTCGCCTACCGCCGTGAACCGGGTTGCGGAAGAGCGCGGCATCGAGTGGTTCAAGCAGCATTGCATCGCCAAGGTGCCCCCGTCCCATCCGGGCTTCTGGCGCGACGTCTATCCGGGCTTCCTGCAGCTCTCCGGCTTCATGGCCATGAACATGGACCGCCACCTCTCGGCCCATTGGGAGATGTTCAACCACCTTGTGGAAGGCGACGGCGACTCGGCCGAGAAGCACCGCGATTTCTATGACGAGTACCTTGCCGTCATGGACCTGACCGCCGAATATTACCTCCAGACGGTCGAGACGGTGTTCGTGAATCACGACCTGCCGAAGGGCGACATGATGCACCGGGACCAGCCGGTGGACCTCATGGACATCCGGCGTTGCGCCATTATGGCCATCGAAGGCGAGCGGGACGACATTTCCGGCGTCGGCCAGACCCTGGCCGCCCTGGACTTGACCCCCAACCTGTCCTCCGACAAGAAGCTCTATCACCTGCAGGCCGGGGTCGGTCACTATGGCGTCTTCAACGGCTCTCGTTTCCGGGCTGAAATCGCTCCTCGAATCGCTGAATTCATTGAGAATCACAGCGGAGAACCAGTCCGAAAAGCCCCGTCAAGGGCCTCAGAACGTTCTTGATGCGTTCTTAGCAGCGGCAAACGGCTGCGCTGACAGAATCGACGTAAGCGGGCAGATTGCGGACATGAAATCCGCTCTGTTCCGCCGCGTTCCTGCGGACCCGCCATATTTAAAAGTTTCTCATGAGGGCCAATGCTTTAAGGTAGCTCTCAAACGGCGCCCAACCGCCAAACGAATCACGCTGCGCGTTTCCAACGCCACCGGCGAGGTCGTGCTGTCCATCCCTGAGCGCACCGATGTGGGCCTGGCTCAGAAATTCGCCGACAGCCACAGCCAGTGGGTCGCCTCCCGCCTCGCCAAGGTGCCGGAGAGGGTGTCCTTCGAGCCGGGTTCCGTCGTGCCCCTGCGCGGCGTGCTGCACCGGATCGTCCATTGGTCGACGATTCGCGGCGTCACGCAGGCCACGCATGACAGCGCGGGCGAGCCGATCATCGCTGTGACCGGTGAGGCCAGCCATGTGGCCCGCCGGGTGCGCGATTACCTGGAGGCCGAGGCCCGCCGGGACTTCGCGGCGGCCGTCCGCAAGCATACGGCCCAGCTCGGCGTGCCCGCCAAGCGGATCACCGTGCGCGACACCAAGAGCCGTTGGGGCTCCTGCTCGGCCAACGGAGCGCTCAACTTCTCCTGGCGCCTGATCATGGCCCCGCCCTTCGTGCTGGATTACCTCGCCGCCCACGAGGTCGCGCACCTGCGCGAGCTCAACCATTCCCAGCGCTTCTGGAAGATCACCTACCAGCTCTGCCCCCGCACCGACGACGCGGAAGCCTGGCTCAAAACCTACGGCAGCGCCCTTCACCGCATCGGGTAAGGGGCGGCTGAGGGTCGAGTATCATGGCAGCGTGACAGAGGCGTCGTTTCGGCTTAGTGCGGGGCAACGCCCTTCATCGAAACAAGCCGCCCCATGCTCAAGCCCGACACCCTGGCCCTTACCGCCGTTCTCGCGCTGCTCACAGCAATCGGGCCGCTCGCCACGGATATGTATCTGCCCTCGCTGCCAGCGATCG
Source organism: Microvirga sp. 2YAF29 (assembly GCF_052114605.1). Taxonomy (NCBI): domain Bacteria; kingdom Pseudomonadati; phylum Pseudomonadota; class Alphaproteobacteria; order Hyphomicrobiales; family Methylobacteriaceae; genus Microvirga; species Microvirga sp. 2YAF29. The sequence goes on along the minus strand of NZ_JBFRFB010000005.1, from coordinate 155,325 downwards.
CTGCGGGATTGCAGGCGACGACCGGGCAGGCGCAGCTCACGCTCTCCGCGTTTCTTCTCGGCTTTGCTGCGGGGCAATTCTTTTATGGGCCGATCTCGGACCGGGTCGGACGAAAGCCCGTGCTGCTGTTCGGGCTGGGACTATTCTCGGTGGCGAGCTTGATCTGTGCGCTCGCTCCCAATATCGAGGTGCTGATCTCCGCGCGCTTCCTGCAAGCCCTTGGAGCGTCCGGTCCCATCGTGCTCGGGCGCGCCATCGTGCGCGATTTCTACGAGGGGCCGCGCGCAGGCAAGGAATTGTCGCGCATGGGCACGATCATGGGTGTGGTGCCCGCCATCGCGCCCGTGCTTGGGGGAATCATCGCGCAGTTCACAATATGGCGCATGACCTTCGGCGTGATGCTGTTCTGCGGTCTTGCGCTCGCCGCGACGGTGTTGCTGCGTCTCCCTGAAAGCATTCGCCACAAATCGGATGTGCCGATCTCGTTCGCCTCCATCATCCGAGGCTTCGGCACGCTGCTGAAACATTCGGGCTATCGGACCTATGTGAGCCTTTCCATGCTCACCTATGGCGGGCTCTTCGCCTTCATCTCCGGATCGTCCTTCGTGCTCCAGGGCATCTATGGCCTCGACGAACTTTCCTACGCCTTCTCGTTCGCCTTCATGGTCGTGGGATACATCATCGGCACCCTGATCGCGCAGCGCATCGTGAGCCGCCGTGGACTCGACGGCACGATCCAGGCCGGCGTGGTGAGTCTCGCGTTCGGCGGCGTACTCATGCTGGTGCTCGTGGCTTTCGGCGTACCGTCGTCATTCGCCATCACAGGCCCTATGGCGATTTATGGATTCGGCGTGGGGCTCACCATGCCGCAATCCATGGCCTCCGCGCTCATGCCTTTTCCCGAGCGGGCGGGCGCGGCATCGTCCTTTCTCGGCATCTGCCAGATGAGTTTCGCCGCCGTGCTCGGCATCGTGCTCGGCCAGAACCTCGGCGCTTCCGCCCTGCCGCTGCCGATTGCGATTGCTGCAACCGGCGTCGGGGCGCTGATCGTCTTCTCGGTAACGGGACGGGCGCGCGGAAAGACGGCTTAGGGAAGTCAGCCCAGGATGTCGGGGGCTTTATGGTCCCGTGAAACGCCTTCGATCAGGATCACGTCGCCTTTGGAGTTCCCCGTCCTCAAAGGCAGGATCTCCCGGTAGGCCGGGGATTCATACCATTTGCGCGCGTGGTCCTTGTCCGGAAACGCGATCATGATCAGGTCTCCCGACCACGCGCCTTCAAGCCGTTCCACCGGATCTCCGTGAATCAGGAAATGCCCATCGAAGGGTGCCAGCGTCGCGTCTATCTTTCGGAGATACTCGACGATCTCCGGCCCCATTTTCACTTCGTAGAGGCGAGCGACGGCATAGGCGGACATGGCATGCTCCTTGGCTTGAATGTGAAGCCAAGATGCATGCCTGATTGTGCCGTGGCGATTACGTCCGAGGTAATAGCTCTCAGAGCCCGAACAGCTTCTCGAAGAAGTTCTTCTCGCGGCTGTTGCGCCGTTGTTGCGGCGCGGGCGGGATCCACGCGCTTTCGCCATTGCCGGCAGCGGCATAGCGCGGGTCCTGGCCGGCCTCGGCCACCGGTACCGAGTCGCGGAAACGCTCCTGGCCGGGAATGCCCACGGGCTGCTTGTCCTTGAGGGCGATCTGCATGAAGCTGTGCCAGACTTCCCTCGGCAGATTGCCGCCGCTGACCTTTTTCGTGAGCGCGCCGTCGTCGTTGCCGAGCCACACGCCGGCCACGAGATTGCCCGTGAAGCCCATGAACCACGCATCCTTGTAGTCGTTGGTGGTGCCGGTCTTGCCAGCCATGGGCCAGCCGGGAATCTGTGCTGCTCTCGCCGTGCCGATGACGAAGGTATTGTGCATCATCTCGTTCATCATCGCGACGACGCCCGGATCGATGACGCGGCCGAGGCCGCCGCCGTTGGGACGCTTGTAGACGAGCTTGCCGTCAGCGGTTTTCACTTGGGCAATCACATAAGGCGTCACGCCGATGCCGCCATTGGCGAAGGCCGCATAAGCCGAGACGAGTTCGAGCGGCGTCACTTCGGACGTGCCGAGGGCGAGCGAGCCGTTCGCCTGCATCGGCGAGGAGATGCCGAGGCGCTGAGCCGTCTGCACCACGGCCTTCGGGCCCACATCCATGTTGAGTTTTACCGCGACGGTGTTGAGCGAGAGCGCCAGCGCATCGCGCAGCGTGATCGGCCCGCGATATTTGCGGTCGTAGTTCTCCGGCGTCCAACCCTTGATGTTGACGGGGCCGTCCTCATACACGGTGTCCGGCGTCAGGCCGCGCTCCATGGCGGTGAGATAGACGAAGGGCTTGAAGGCCGAGCCCGGCTGACGGCGCGCGGTCGTCGCCCGGTTGAACTGGCTCTGCTCGTAATTGCGTCCGCCCACCAGGGCCTTCACCGCGCCGTCGGGTTCCATCGCCACTACGGCACCCTGGCCGACGTTGAACTTCTGGCCCTTGGCGTTGAGCTCATCCACCAGTACGCGTTCGGCGGCAGCCTGAAGCGGCGGCTCGATGGTGGTCGAGACTACGATGTCGGATTCGATGGTGCCGACGAAATCGTCGAGCACGTCCATCACGTAATCGGCGGCGTAATTGGCGGAGCCCGCACCGTTGGGGCGCACCGCTTCGGCGGGCGTGCCGAGCGCGGTCTTGGTCATGCCGGGCGTGATGAAGCCGAGCTCGTTCATGGCCGCGATCACCAGCTCCGCGCGGGCCTGGGCGCGCTCCGGGTTCCGGTTGGGCGCCAAGCGCGAGGGCGATTGGACGAGGCCTGCCAGCACGGCGGCCTCGGAGAGCGAGACGGCGCGGGCGGACTTGCCGTAATAACGCTGGGCCGCAGCCTCCACGCCATAGGCGCCGGCGCCAAAATAGACGCGGTTCAGATAAAGCTCGAGGAGCTGGTCCTTGGAATAGTTGCGCTCGAGCCAGAGCGCGAGGATCGCTTCCTGGATCTTACGGGAAGCGGTGCGCTCCTGGGTGAGGAACAGGTTTTTCGCGAGCTGCTGCGTCAGGGTCGAGCCGCCCTGCAGGCCGCCGCTATGCGCCACGTTGCGATAGATCGCGCGGCCGATGCCGATGGGGTCGATGCCGAAATGGTCGTAGAAGCGCCGGTCCTCGATGGCCACGAACGCCTTGGGAAGGTAGGGCGGCAGCTCCTTGAGCGTCACCGTGCGCCCGCCCGTCTCGCCGCGGTTGGCGAGAAGCGAGCCGTCGCTGGCCATGATGGCGATGTTCGGAGGCCGTTTCGGAACCGTCAGCTGGTCGATGGGGGGTAGCTGCGAGGCGTAATAGGCCACCACGCCGCCCACGCCGATGATGCCCCAGAGGCAGAGCACGAGACCGGCATAGACCAGCTTGCTGATGAAGGAACGGCCGCCCTTGCGCTTGGCTTTCCGAGGCTTGGACGGACGCCGTGAAGGTCTGTCGTCATCCTGCCTGGAAGCTCGCCTGCGTGCCATGTTTCCCCCTGCCCGGTCTTCGGGCGAGAGGCGAAAATCCAGCTCCCCCGCTTCCGTAGCGGGCGCATCGAAAACCGGCTCCCGCCGGCCACGTCCGTTCGCCACGTTTCTTATAACCCCGCAATTACTTGAGAGCATCGTCCGAAAAGTGGTCCCGGTTTTTCGGGCGCACGATGCTCTCGCTCTTAGTCGAAGGCATCGGATTGACCCAAAAGTGCAAATCCACTTTTGGGTCCGATGCTGCCGGATTGGTCCGGCTTTCATGCTGTGGAGCACTCTAATTGTGGCGGTTTAAGGGGCGGTTAACCCGCGCAACAATGGAACTGCCGCGAAGGATGCTCGCCGTTGCCTTTTGGACACGCAAGACTGCGATTCTATCGTTTGGGGAGCCGCTCCCGAGGCCTGGGAGCGGCCTGATAAGGGTCATTCCGCGGTGGTCGGGTCGATCACAGTGCGCACCCTTGAAATGGAATCCGCCGGAAGACCGGCCTGGCGCGCATGCTCCTTGATCATCGCTTCATCCGGCGCGCGGTAGAGGCAGTAAATCTTGTTGTCGGTGACGTAGCTGTGAACCCATTGGATTTCCGGGCCCATTCCACGCAGGACATCGCAGGAGTTCCCTGAGGCCTGTTTCAGCTCGGCAGCAGACAAATTGCCGACATTCGGCATGTTTCGCTCGATCACGAATTGCGGCATGGCTTTCCACCGGTTGCCCGGCGCCTCTCATCGCCGGGCCGTTTGTCCGGCGATAATCAGACTCTGCCTGCGCCGCTGAACTGGCAACGGCTCCGAATGGGTATCGCCACCGCTGGAGTGCGGTTCATCACATGACTTCGCGCACATCACTCCGCCGCCAGCGGCAGCTCGCCCGTGTCGAGATCGGCCTGCGAGAGATCGTGAATGCGGCGCAGGTCGTTGAGAAAAGCCTCATAGGCCTCGCGCTTCGTCGCCTCGTCGGGCAGGCGCAGCAGATAGGAGGGATGCACCGTGATGTAGCCCTCATAGGTGCCGAAGCGCGCGCGTCCCCGCGAGCGGGTGATCGGCGTCGCCTTGCCGGTGAGCGCGAGAAGCGCGGTTGCGCCGAGCGCCACCACGAGCTTAGGTCTGACCAGCTCCAGCTCCTTCATCAGCCAAGGCCGGTAATGCTTCACCTCGCCTGCGGTGGGCTTGGAGTGAATGCGCCTGTGGCCGCGCTGCTCGAATTTGAAGTGCTTCACCGCATTGGTGAGATAGGCCTGTTCCCGACTGATCCCGACCTCGTTCATCGCCTTCGTCAGGAGCTTGCCCGCGGGCCCCACGAAAGGCCTACCCTGCAGATCCTCCTGATCGCCCGGCTGCTCGCCGACGAACATGATGTCGGCATGAACAGGTCCTTCGCCGAATACGGCCTGCGTCGCGCCGGGCACGAGTGGGCCGGCCTTCGCGATGATCGCGTTGAGTTCCTTGAGTGTCTTCGGTTCCTGATCGCGCATGGCTTCGAGGGCACGTTCAGGAGTGCGTTTCAAAGGCATCGTCGCCTCCTGTTCGATCATGGCGTCAACGCGCTGGGTGGCGCTTTGGATCAGGCCGGGAATTGCCGCAGCCTCCGGCAGATTGCGCCAGTATTTCTTCGGCATTTCGGCGCGCATGGCGGTGGGGTTCACGCGGGCGGGGTTGAACACGCTCTCGTAATAGCCGCGCCAGCCTTCCTCGAACTCGTCCGATGCTGGCGCGTCCTCGCGGTTTCCGGGTGGGCCGAAGGTAAGATTCTTGCGGTTCCAGCGCATGGAGCCGATGGGCGTGATGATCGTCCAGTCGAGGGAGTGGAAGCGGTCGATGAAGAAGGGCGCCGCCGCTTCCAGAATATAATGATCCGGCTCGAACCACGCCGCGAAACGCTCAAGCTCGCCATGCATCCGCCGGAAGCGCACGAAGGCGTGCATCTTGTGAAGATCGCGCCGGATCGCGCGGGCCATCATGTCGATGCGGTGCACCAGCGGATCGCTTGCGATTTCGAGAAGATCGCGCTCGCCGTTCAGCACACGCCAGATCAGCTGGTAGAGCAGGGCATAACGCTCCTCGTCCCGGTGACACACGCAAGCCTCGATCAGCCGCGCCACGCCTTTCGGCAGAGAGATCGGCGAGGCCGCGCCGTGCTCGTCCTCGCCGAATAGGCTCGGTGAATCGTCGGAGGACCAGAGCACGTGCTGAGGCGCCATCTCCTCGGCGATCAGCCAGCGCACGGCCCGGCGAAAGCCATCGAGATCGGCACCGGGTTTCAGAGTGATGCGATGCAGGCTCATCCGAACAAGCTCAGCTGCTGGGGTTTCTCGATCAGGCGCTCCCGCAAATCGAGGCGGTCCAGCCTCGCTTTCGGGTGGAAATCGGCGGCAATCAGAAAGGGCTTGGCCCGCTTCAGTCCCGAGGTGAGGCGCGCAACATCGTCGAGACGCAAGGTCGTATGACGGCGCGCAGTGACGATCTTGTCCACGGCCCGCGCGCCAAGCCCCGGCACGCGCAGCAGCATCTCGCGCGGCGCCTTGTTCGCATCGACAGGGAAGAGATGGCGGTTCTTGAGTGCCCAGGCGAGCTTGGGATCGATATCGAGATCGAGCATGCCCTTTTCGCCCCCCGCCGCGATCTCCTCCACGTTGAAGCCGTAAAAGCGCAGCAGCCAATCGGCTTGATAAAGCCGGTTTTCGCGCATGAGAGGCGGCGGCTTCAGCGGAAGAATCGCGCTGGAATCGGGGATCGGGCTGAAGGCGGAATAATAGACGCGCTTCAGATCGTAGTGACCGTAGAGCTTGGCCGAGGTGCGTAAGACATCCGCATCCGTGGTCTCATCCGCGCCGATGATCATCTGCGTCGTCTGGCCGGCGGGCGAGTAATGGCGGCGCTCCTCGCGCGCTTCCTCGATGCGCTCGGACATCTGCGACATGGCGGTCTCGATGGAGGCGCCGTCCTTCTCGGGCGCCAGCAGTTCAAGGCTTTTCTCGGTCGGCAATTCGAGATTGATCGACAGCCGATCCGCCCATAGCCCCGCTTCCTCGATCAGCCAGGGACTCGCCTCAGGGATCGTCTTCAGGTGGATATAGCCGCGAAAGCCGTGGTCGCGGCGCAGCTTCTTCGCGACCAGCAGCATCTGCTCCATCGTGTAATCGGGCGAGCGGATGATGCCCGAGGACAGGAACAAGCCCTCGATATAGTTGCGCTTGTAGAACTCGATGGTGAGCGTCACCACCTCGTCCACGGAGAACTTGGCGCGCTTCACGTTGGACGAGCGCCGGTTCACGCAATAGGCGCAATCGAACAGGCAGTAATTCGTCAGCAGGATCTTGAGCAGCGACACGCAGCGCCCATCCGGCGTGTAAGCGTGGCAGATGCCGGAGACCGTGGTCGAGCCCAGGCTGTTCACATCCGCCTTGCGCTTGGGTGCGCCCGAGGAGGAGCAGGAGGCATCGTATTTCGCCGCGTCAGCCAGGATGCGCAGCTTCTTGGAAAGCTTTTCGTCCATGGTTCCCCGCTTGATTGTTCGTGATTTGTTCTAGCATGAAGATGGAGCAAAGGCGAGGCATGAACACGGGGCGGTAGGTCGCACGGAGGGGAGCCTCGGTATTGGAGGCTCCGGTTTGGTCCTAGGCAGCGGAGCCGATCCGGGAGCCAGTGCAAAAAGTGGCACGGATAGGTCCCTCGCGTAGCGGAGAAGGATTGAAGGCGGGACCGGGGAGTCGGCTCATCCATTCAGCGCAATCGCTGCGACAGGCATGACCTCCACCCTGGCTCCCCACGCAAGAGGAGGAAACAAGCACAGCACTTCAGGAGCTGCGTTGCGAGCAAAGATTCACCCTGCCGCGAACAGATCCTGCGCGTCCGAAATCGCCTGCGGTTCCTCGAACGCGTTCGGGTCGCCCGGTGCAGTTTCCCAGCCGAGATCCGGCAGGGCGATGATGCGCAGGCCTCTCGGGTCGTTGCGGGTGACGACGATGTTGCGGGTTTCCATGTAGGCGACGAGGCGGCGGGCGCGGCCGGGGGAGCGGCTGCCGCAGGCGCGGGCAATCTCGCCGTCGGGCGGGCAGGCGGAGCCTTCCATGGCGGCGCGGGCGATGAGCAGGAAGACGCCTTGCAGGTCTTCCTCGAGATCCGCCGCGAACGCCACCGCGCGGTCCCATTCGGAGCTATCAGTGGTGGCGGTATTGACGCCCGCGCGCGCGACCGCGAGGCGGCGGCGGAAAGCGTTGAGGTTCAAGGGTTCGCCCGCGACGCGACGGATGCGGCAGCGCACGAGGAAATCCTGATAGAGCACCGCCACGGAGCGGAAGGCGGCCTCGGGATCATCGAGAATTTCGCGCAGGATCGAATCGAGCACTGCGTCGCGCTCGGCTTTCGTCTCCTCGGTCGGCTCGGCCTCTGGCTCCGGCGCGGCGGCGGGCCGGGTGCGGGCGAGCTGGGCTAAAAGATCGTTGGTCGAGGGGGCCGGCGGCGGAGGCGGCGCGCGGCGAGGCATGACGGGGCGGGCGGCAAGCTCGGCCTCGCCCGCCTTGAAGATGAGATCGCGCGCATCCTCCTTGGGCTGCTCGGGCAGCGGCATCAGCTTGAAGCTGCCGGACCGGGCCGAGGTCTCCACATCGCCGATGCGGATCGGCAGCGGGCGGCGCGAGAGCGCCGGGCCGAGCGCCACGAAATGCCCACGCTCCAGGTCGCGGAACATCTCGGCCTGGCGGCGCTCCATGCCCAAAAGGTCGGCGGCGCGGGCCATGTCGATGTCGAGGAAGGTGCGGCCCATGAGGAAGTTCGAGGCTTCGGCCGCCACGTTCTTGGCGAGCTTGGCGAGGCGCTGCGTAGCGATAATGCCGGCAAGCCCGCGTTTACGGCCACGGCACATGAGGTTGGTCATGGCGCCGAGCGAGACTTTTCGCGCCTCGTCGGAGACCTCGCCCGCGGCGGCGGGGGCGAAAAGCTGCGCCTCGTCCACCACGACGAGCATCGGGTACCAGAAATCGCGCTCCGCATCGAAAAGGCCGCCGAGGAAAGCCGCCGCGCAGCGCATCTGCGCCTCGGTGTCGAGGCCTTCCAGGCTGAGCACGACGGAAACCCGGTGCTGGCGCACGCGGGCGGCGACGCGCTGAAGGTCGCCCTCGCTGCGGGAGGCATCCACCACCACATGGCCGAACTTGTCGGCCATGGTGACGAAGTCGCCTTCGGGGTCGATGATGGCCTGCTGGACGAGGTTGGCGCTCTGCTCCAGGAGGCGGCGCAGCAGATGCGACTTGCCGGAGCCGGAATTGCCCTGGACGAGCAGACGCGTCGCCAGAAGCTCCTCCAGATCGAGCAGAGCCGATTGTCCCCCGGGTGCGGAGGATGCCACTCCCATGTCGATGCCGACCTTCATCAGCCTCCCTCATCAGGTTTTAAAAGCGCTCGTGGTCCTAACACGGCCAAGCCGGGGCGGGTGCCATGGAGTCTGGAATCCTCCACAGCCTTGCATGCCTATCCCCAGGCATGACGCCGCAGAAGTACGAAACCGGAGAATGGCCGGGTTCATTAACCATGGAGCGATGCTCTTTCGGGAGATTCGATAGCTCTTCCTGCCTCTGAGAGCCGAATCGGCCGCGAGGCCCTGGATCAATCGGCGATGGCCGCCTCCGCCGCCTTCACCGCCGAGCCGCGCAAGGGCAGCTCCTTCATGGCGATCAGGAAGACCAGCGCCAGCCCGAAGCCGGCGGCGGCGGCCCAGAAGATGTAGCCGAACACATGGGAGAGATCGACGCCGCTGCGGGCCGCGACCTCGCCCAGGCTCTCGAAACTGCCGGCGCCCTGCAGGCCCGACATGCCCAGAAGGATGGCCCCGAACACCGCCACGATGAGCGCGCCCCCGAGCGAGCGGAAGAAATTGGCGGCCCCGGTCGCCGTGCCGAGATCGTGCAGCGCCACCGCGTTCTGGATCGACACGGTGGTCACGGGCAGGATCGTCCCGAGGCCGATGCTCAGCACGCCGAGGATGACCTCGACGGCCCAGATGGGAAGCCCTGGCACAGCCGCTAGAATGATGCTTCCCACGACCGCGACGGCGATGCCCGCTACGGGAAGCCGCTTGTAATGGCGGACCTTGGCCATGGAGCGGCCCGACAGCGTGGCGCCCACCACCGTGCCCGCCATGAGCGGAATCAGCCCCAGTCCCGACAGGCTCGCGGAAATGCCGCGCACGGATTCGAAATAAACCGGCAGATAAATGGTCAACCCGATATAGGTGCCCATGGCGAAACAGGCGGCCAGCGTTCCCATGCGCACCACCGGATTGCGCATCACGCCCGGCGGAATCAGGGGCTCGCTCGCCAGCCTCATGCGGAAGGCGAACGCGACCCAGAGCACCAGCGAAAGGGCGATGAGTCCCCCGATCGGCGCCGAGAGCCACGGATAGCGCAGGCCGCCCCAGCTGAGCGCGAGCAGCAGGGAAACGGTGGCCGACACCATGATGACCGCGCCGAGAATATCGAGCTTGTGCGGACGATCGTGACGGGGAAGCTTTCTGAGGCCGCGATAAGCGATCACTAGGGCGATCAGGCCCAGGGGCAGATTGATCCAGAAGATCACGGACCAATGCAGGTGTTCCGCGAAGAACCCGCCGAGCACCGGCCCGAGCAGGCTCGACGACATGAACACGCTGGCGAAATAAACCTGATACCTGCCGCGCTCCTTGGGCGGCACCAGATCGCCCACGATGGTCTGGGCCATGGCGATCAGACCGCCGCCGCCGATTCCCTGAAGGCCGCGCGCCAGAACGAGAATGATCATGCTGGGCGCGAGCGCGCATGCAATGGAGCCGATGATGAAGATTACGATGCCGATCAGCAGCGTGATGCGCCGTCCGTGAATATCGCTGAACTTGCCGTAGAGCGGCGTCACCGCCGTGGAGGCGAGGAGATAGGACGTCACCACCCAGGGCAGATGCTCGAAATCGCCGAGCTCATGGCCGATGGTCGGAAGCGCCGTCGCGATGATCGTCTGGTCGAGGGCCGCCAGAAGCATGGCGATCATCACGCCGATGATGATCGTGCGGATCTCCGCGTGGCTCAAAGGCGCCTGCTGGCTGCGGAGACTCTCGTTGGTGGCCTGGTCCATTTTTTATCCATCGCTCGGCACGGCGCTCGGACGGAACGCGGTTGGCGTATGCCTCTCTATAGGGATTTGCACCATCATGGCCCGACGTCCAGCGCAGAACAGATATGCAATCGGGATCGATTCGGTTCCTCTCGAGCGGTGAGGGAGATTAAGGGTCAGAGCCCAAGCCATACCGTTCCGCCTTATTTAGCCAGCATGCCAGCCCTACGATGTCATGGCCGGGCTTGTCCCGGCCATCCCGATGCGAAGAGCGGAGCGCTCACCATGATCGGGATCACCGGCACAAGGCCGGTGATGACGGGCGGAGGGCGCCGAGCGGTCATCCCGGACGGCGTGAGCCGATCCGGGATCGGGTGCAGAACCGAGCATGCCTCTCTGTCATTCCGGGGCGAGCATGAGCGAGAGCCCGGAACCCATAACCACCGCAGGTATAGGATAAGGCTGTGCAGATCGAAGCGCCTTTCTCTTGCAACGCCGTGGTTCTGGGTTTCCACGCCTACGGCGCGGCCCTTCGGGTCGGGCTCGCCTGCGGCGCCCCGGAATGACAGCGCTCTTTTCTGATGACGATCCCGGATCTGCGCTGCGCTCCGTTTGGGATGACGACTTGAGGGCAGGGTCGGCGCACCGTCATGTTCTGCATTTGTTCTTGACAATCCTCCTAACCTTGGCTATGGTTGGCACAGCCTGATCCACCGAGGGGCGCGCTCGCGAGGCGTCGTGATTGTGGGATCGGGCACGGTCCTGCTGTGGGCTTCGCAAGCCCGCTGCCAGGAGGCCCTCCGCTGAAAGACGCGGTGTACGCCTAAAAAAACCGTGCGCGGGGAGCCGTCAGGTTCTCAACACAAACACACACACGAGCCGGACGCCTCCTCGCGCCCTCCCTCGATCCAACACCCTCGGGCGAACCACGCCGCGAGGATATCTACGCTTGTTCTTTGACAGACAAACCCATGTCATCCTTAGGCCCTGCGAAGCGAGAGAAGGGGACCCACCCACAAGCACAGCGCTCTGGATTCCCGTCCCATCAGCTGCGCGTTCATTCCCGGAATGACACTGCGAGGGACGCTCTCATCCGTCACAGCCCGTCAGGATGCTTCTGCTCGTCCCCCTCTTGCGGGAAGCGCTTCGATGACGCTAGCTCTTCACGATCCATCTCCGAAGGTCTCATGGCCCCTCGCACACAGCTCTCCCTTCCCCAGGCCCGCCGCGTGGCCCTGGCCGCCCAAGGTTTTCACGAAGGCCGGCCGGACCTTGCAGTCAGCCGGCATCTGCGGCGCCACATCCAGCGGTCGCATCTGCTCCAGATCGATTCCGTCAATGTGCTCGTGCGGGCCCATTACATGCCGTTGTTCTCCCGGCTCGGCGCCTATGACCGGGACCTCCTGGAGCGGGCCGCCTATCATCCGAAAAAGCGCGAGACGTTCGAGTATTGGGGCCACGAGGCCTCGCTGATCTCTCTCGATCTCCATCCCCATTTCCGCTGGCGCATGGCCCGCGCCGCGCGGGGCGAGGGCATCTATGGTGGGCTCGCCCGGTTCGGCAAAGAGAAGCGTGCCTTCATCGAGGAGGTCCGACGCGAGATCGCCGCGCGCGGCCCCATCGCTGCCGGCGAACTATCGGGCGGCGGCAAGGGCCAGGGCTCCTGGTGGGGCTGGAGCGACGGCAAGCGCGCGCTCGAATGGCTGTTCTGGGCCGGAGAGGTGACGACCGCGACGCGGCGCGGGTTCGAGCGCGTCTACGACCTGCCCGAGCGCGTCCTGCCCTCCGCGGTTCTCAATACTCCGACACCGAGCGAAGACGAGGCGCAGCGCGAATTGCTGCGCCGCTCCATCCGCGCGCTCGGCATCGCCTCCGAGCGCTGCCTGCGCGATTATTTCCGTCTCGAAGTTTCAGATGCGAAAGCCCGAATCGCGGAGCTGGTCGAAGCGGGAGACCTGCTTCCCGTTATCGTCGATGGCTGGAACGGGCCGGTCTATCTCGACCCTGAAGCGAAGTTTCCGCGCCGCGTGGAGGCGCACGCCCTCGTCTCGCCCTTCGATCCCATCGTCTGGGAGCGCACGCGCACGGAGCGCCTGTTCGATTTCCGCTACCGCATCGAGATCTATGTGCCCGCCGAGAAGCGCGAGTTCGGCTATTACTGCCTGCCCTTCCTCATGGGCGAGAAGATCGTGGCCCGGGTCGATCTCAAGGCCGACCGGAGCAATGGCCGCCTCATCGTCCACTCGATCCACCCGGAGGCCTCCGCGCCTCCGGCGGAGATCGGTCCCGCGCTTGGTGACGAACTTCGCCTGATGGCGGGTTGGCTCAACCTCACCGACATCGCCGCGCCGAAGGAGTGGCGCAAGATGCTGGGGGTATGATGCGAAACCCTCGCAACCTCGGCAAGAACGCCTATTTCCCTCCTGCCATGAACAATCTCCTCTCTCCCGTCACCCAGCTTTGGGCCCGCCTGCGCCTCAATGAAATCGGGCCGCTCCTGTCCCTTGCCGCGTGCGGATTTTTCGCCTGGGCCTTCATCTCGCTCGCCGATGAAGTCGTCGAAGGGGAGACCCATGCTCTCGACAGCGCAATCTTGCTTTCGCTGCGCGATCCTCAGGATCTCGCCAATCCGTTGGGTCCGAGCTGGCTGGAGGAGGCCGCACGAGATTTCACAGGTCTCGGCGGCTATGCGATCCTCACGCTTCTGACGTCGGCGGCCGTCATCTATCTGCTGATGGCAGGGAAGCGGAGCGCTGCCCTGCTCGTCCTTGTTTCCATCGTCGGTGGAGCGCTTCTCTCCACGGGTCTGAAAATGGGATTCGAGCGGCCACGGCCCGATCTCGTGCCCCATGCCGCGCGCGTCTATACGGCCAGTTTCCCGAGCGGCCATGCCATGCTGTCGGCCATCACCTACCTGACGCTCGGCGCGTTGCTCGCCCGCGTGGAGAAGAGCCGCCGCATCAGCGCCTTCATCATGAGCCTTGCCATCATCACGACCCTCATGGTCGGCGTGAGCCGCGTCTATCTCGGCGTTCACTGGCCGAGCGATGTGCTGGCCGGCTGGTCCGTCGGCGCGGCCTGGGCTTCGCTCTGCTGGTTCGTGGCCTTGCAGCTGCAGCGGCGCGGGCAGGTGGAGAAGCCCGGCGAAACCTCGACGCCGCCCGTCGATGCGGAACCCCCATGAGCGAAGCGCCCGACCCGAAGGCGAAAAAGCCTCCACGAAAGGTCACGCCCGCCTACCTCCAGCGCGCGGCGCTCGCCTATCTGGAGCGCTATTCCTCCTCGGCCGAGAACCTGCGGCGGGTGCTGCGCCGGAAGGTGGACAATCGCTGCCGCCTGCGCGGAGAGGACCCGTCCGAGTTCCAGGAGGCGATCGACGAGGTGGTGGCGAAAAGCCTGCGGATCGGCCTCATCGACGATGCCCGCTACACGGAAGCCCGCGTCGCCACGCTGCGCCGGCGCGGAGGCTCGGCCCGCGCCATCCAGGCCAAGCTCTCGGCCAAGGGCGTGGACCGGGGCACCATCGCGGCGGTGCTTGAAGGTGGCGAGGAGGACGATGAGGAGAAGGCTGCTCATGCGCTGGCCCGGCGCCGCAAGCTCGGCCCCTATCGCCCCGGCGAACGTGCGCCCTACCGCGACAAGGATCTGGCCTCGCTCGCGCGCGCCGGTTTCCGCTTCGACGTGGCGCGCGCGGTCATCGACGGCGATCGCGAGGAGGTATAATTTTACCCGGATGATATTGACGGAATAATTTTATACGGGTAAAACCTGTTTCCATACAGGAGCAGGACATGAGTCACGACACCATCGCCCCCTACACAGCCTTTGCAGGCTCGCGGCACATCGCATCCGGAGACCTGCGCCACGTGGCGCTCAAGGTAAAGGAAACCATGGACAGCAGCGCGCAGGAGCCGGTCATCCTCGACAACACGACCTGCCGCCTCGTGGAAGTCGATCTTCGCGGAACAGCCGACGACATCGTAATGCGCCTTCATGTTCCGCAAGGTGAGCAGGAAGATGCGGCGCCGCGCGGCCCTGGGCGGCCGAAGCTCGGCGTCGTCGCAAGGGAGGTCACGCTGCTTCCACGCCATTGGGATTGGCTCAACAGCCAGCCGGGCGGCGCATCGGTCGCCCTGCGCAAGCTCGTGGAGGATGCAAGGCGCATGCATCAGGCCGCGGATCGCCAGCGCGAAAGCCGGGATGCGCTCTATCGCTTCATGTCGATGCTGGCGGGTGATCAACCGGGCTTCGAGGAAGCGTCTCGCGCCCTGTTCGCCGGCGACAAGGCAGCCTTCCTCGCGCGGATTGCCTCATGGCCTCAGGATCTGCACGATCATGCAAGGCTATTGTCAGGTGCCGCGTTCGCTGAACCGTAAGCGATGCTCACCGCACATACATGATGGTCGGGTTGTCCTTGTATGCCGTGCGCTGGAGCTCGCGATAACCGCATTTCTCGGCCACGCGAATCGAGGGCACATTCTCGGGTGAAATAATGCAGGCCGTGCGAATGGGGCCGAAATGGCCGTCACCCCAGGCAAGAACCGCCTTCAGAGCCTCCGTCGCATAGCCTTTGCCATGGACCTCGGGAGAGAGAGCCCAGCCGCTCTCGGGAATGCCATCGAGCGGAGGCTCGATCTGGCGCTTAAAATCGGCGAATCCCAGTTCGCCGACGAAACGCCCGGTGGCTCTCTCCTCAGCCGCCCAATAGCCGAAGCCGAGCAGCGACCAATGGCCGATATAGCGCAGAAGCCGAGACCAGACCTCCTCCTGTGTCGAGGGCCTGCCGCCGATGAAGCGGGTCACCTGCGGATCAGACCAGAGGGCCAGGCAATCTGCGAAATCCTGGGCCCTGTGGCCGCGAAGAACGAGACGCTCGGTCTCAATTACAGGGACGATGGAGGAGGAAGGCATATCGTTGAACCGAATCGTTAGAGGAGCCCTGCGCCGACATTTACGGCCAGCGCCAGGATGGTGGTGTTGAACAGAAAGGCCATGATCGTATGAGCCAGGGCCAGCCGCCGCATACGCTTGGAGAGGATGACCACGTCGGATGTCTGCGCCGCTGCACCGAGATTGAACGAGAAGTAGAGGAAATCCCAATAATCGGGCTGTTCATTGTGCGGGAAGGCAAGGCCCCGACGCTCGCCCTCGTCGCCATAATATTCATGGGCGTAATGGACGGCATAGATCGTATGCACGAAGAACCAGGAAAAGAGGATGGTAATGCCTGCGATGCCGAGGCGAAAAGCTTGCTGCTCACTCGGACCGGCATGGATGCCGCTCAGCTCGGCCCCGATTGCCACGAGGCTGACGATGGCTGCCACAACAGTGAGCGAGAGAACCACGACGGCCGCCTCATCTTCCTTGGCTGCCCGATCCTGCATCGCCTTGGTGGAGGACCGCGCGGCCATGGCCCAGGTCAGGACAAGGTAGCTCGCAACCCCGATATCCCAACCCACCAAGAACCGCGAGTTCGCGCCCCAGGCTTCAGGCAACAGGAGGAACACCACGAGGCTGACGAGTACGGAACCGAGAAGCCGTGGGTGCAGACGGGCCTGATTGAAGGTCATGGACGAAGGTGAATCCCTTGAAAAACAGACCCGAGCCCGGAATGCCGGCAAACCGATTTTGCATTGTCCTGCTCTGGAGGCTGCAGCATCATGTCCTAATTCCCCAAGCCCAATCGTAAAAGGAGAGCATGATGAACCGTAAGGCAAGAGCCGTTTGGCAAGGCACCGGCAAGGACGGCAGCGGACACCTCACCTCGGATTCCGGCGTCCTGTCCTCGACGCCCTATTCCTTCAAGACCCGTTTCGAGAACGAGAAGGGCACGAACCCGGAAGAGCTGATCGCCGCCGCGCATGCGGGCTGCTTCACCATGGCGCTCGCCTTCCAGCTTCAGGGCGCGGGCTTCACTCCGACGGAACTCGCCACGGAAGCGGTCGTCTCTCTAGAGCAGGAAGGCAGCGGATTCACGATCAAGAAATCGGCCCTCACCCTGACCGCGAACGTACCGGGCATCGATCGGGCCAAGTTCGAGGAACTGGCCCGCGCCGCCGAGAAGAACTGCCCCGTCTCACGCGTGCTCAATGCCGAGATCACGATGAATTTTACGCTGGACTGAGAGGCTCTCCATCACCTCCACGTCATGGCCGGGCTTGTTCCGGCCATGTTTGTTTCGCGGTTCTTCACAAGAAACCTTAGCCGAGGCTCTGCGGATTTCTCGGCCGGCAATCAGAGAACCAATTGCGCCGCTCGCCGTTAAGCCGAAGAGGCGCATTCATGCGCTGAAGCAAAACAATTGGAGGATGATCATGCTCTCGAAGCATATTGCTTTGGCTCTTCTCGGCTCGACCCTGGCCTTTACGCCGGCACTCGCCCAGACTCAGCCTTCCACGACGACCGCCAATCCGACGGCCAGCTCTTCTACGATGAGCAGCGGCAACTGGATGACGCAGGAAAAGGCCGGCCAGTGGCGCGCCTCGAAGATCGAAGGCCTGAACGTCTATAACAACAACAACGAGAAGATTGGCGATATCAGCGAGTTGCTCGTCGATCAGAATGGCAAGATCGAAGCCGTTGTCATCGGCGTTGGCGGCTTCCTCGGCATGGGTGAGCACGACGTGGCTGTTCCCTTCGACCAGATCAAGTTTGTGAACGAAGCGCGTGCCAATACCACCGCCGCGAACACGACCACCGGAACGGCTGCTCCCGGCGGCACGATGGGCACGACAACGACGAGCCCTGCGCCGAACGCCACCGGTTCCGTGGCGCAAAACAACGCCAACACCATGAATCGCGCAGCTCCGGATCACGCCATGCTGAACATGACCAAGGATCAGCTGAAGGCCGCTCCGGAATTCAAGTACAGCCGCTAAGGCTTAAAAAAGCGGTTTAATGAAAGGGGCCCGATGGGCCCCTTTTTATCATGATTTCTGGTGCGCGATGATGCGATCCTTGATCGCATCATATGCATTTTGCGGAATGATCTTTTTGTCCACCAGTTCATTCTTGGCCTTGTAGGGACGCCCTTTGACGATCGCATCAGCGCGGGCCGAGCCGATCTGAGGCAATTTGTCGAGTTCATCCTTCGGAGCCATGTTGATGTCGATGAGCTTGCTCACGGAAGCCGTAGAGCCGGGCATAGGCTTGGTTGCGGAGGGCGCGGGCGACGTGGTGGTCATTGGAGGCTTGGCCGGGACCGTAGTGCCGGGAGCGGCGGTCTGCGCGTAGGCAGGATAGGCGAGCAGGAGACCAAGAGCGGTCAGTGCTCCAAATTGGAATCGACGCATAGGAACCTCCTTTGGCTCACAGACCCATCACGGAAAGCAGGGCCTGTTTTCATTTAAAGAACAGGATCAGGGCGAAGCGATGTCTGAATGACCCATTTTGTCCTATTCAGGTTCCCGTCTCTGATGATCTCGACGCATAAAAAATCCCGGAACGGCTTTCACCGCCCGGGATCGAGCTTGGAAGACTGATATGTTTTACATCGCGGCTTTCTTGTAGCTGTCGACGATGGCTTGACCGTCCGAGCCTGATTTCTTCAGCCAATCCTGCGTCAGCTGCTCGCCGACCTTCTGCAGGCCGGACTTCAGTTCAGCGCTCGGCGGCTGGATCTTCATACCCTTCGCGGCCATCTGGTCCGTGTACCACTTGGTCTTTTCCTGAGCGGTCTTCCATCCGCGCTCCTCGGCCGTCTTGGCAGCTTTCAGCATGGCCTCCTGCGTCGGCTTGTCGAGGGCATCGAAGGCTACCTTGTTCACGAAGGTGATGTTCTTCGGAATCCAGGCCTGCGTATCGTAGAAGTGCGTGAGTGATTCCCACACCTTCGAATCATAACCCGTGGCCCCCGAGGTCATGAAGGTGTTGACCACGCCGGTCGCCAGTGCCTGCGGCAGGTCGGCTGCCTGCACCGTCACCGGTTGCGCGCCGACAAGCTCCGCGATGCGGGCCGTGCCGGCATTGTAGGAGCGCCACTTTACGCCTTTGAGATCCTCGACATTGTTGATGTCCTTCTTGGCGAAGATACCTTGAGGCGGCCACGGCACCGCATAGAGCAGCATCAGGCCCTGGCTTGCGAGCTTCTTCTCGATGGCGGGCTTCTGCACGTCCCACAGCTTCTTCGACTGGTCGAAGGAAGTGGCGAGGAAAGGCACCACGTCGAGACCGTAGATCGGATCCTCATTCTCGTGCAGCGACATCAGCACTTCGCCGGCTTGCGCCTGCCCGGTCTGCACCGCGCGCTTGATCTCCGGCGCCTTGAAGAGCGAGGCGTTGCCGTGAACCGTGATCTGCAGCTTGCCGCCTGTCGCGTCGGCAACATCCTTGGCGAAGGCGTTGAGGTTTTCGGTGTGGAAATTGTCCGGCGGATAGGCGGCAGGCAGGTTCCATTTGGTCTGAGCCATCGCAGGCGCGCTCAGCAGAAGGGCGCCGGCAAGGCTCAAGGAAAGGCAGGTCCAGGTCTTCATGGTGGTTCTCCTCTGGAGTTTTGATTTTATGAATCCGGGAAGGCGATTTGCGGCAGCAGCATTACGATTTCCGGAAACACCGTGATGATCGCGACCGCGACGACGAGCAGGAAGAAGAACGGCAAGGCAGCAAGCGCCACCGTGTTCGAATCCTTGCCCGACATGGTTTGAAGCACGAAGAGATTGAAGCCGACGGGCGGCGAGACCTCCGCCATCTCGACCACGAGAATGAGGAAGATGCCGAACCAGATGAGATCGAATCCCGCCGTCTTCACCATGGGGATCACCACCGCTGTGGTGAGCACGATCATCGAGATGCCGTCGAGGGCCGTGCCGAGTAGGATATACATGATCGTGAGCGCGGCGATGAGTGCATAAGGAGACAGGTGCAGCCCATCGACCCAGGTCGCTAGGGCCTGCGGAATGCCCGTATAGGCCATGGATGTGGACATGAAGGACGCGCCTGCAAGGATCAGCATGATCATGCAGGTGATGCGCGTGGTGCCCATTACGCTGGCCCAGAACGATTCCCATGACAGCGAGCCCGACCACCATGCGATGGCGAGCGAGCCGAGCACGCCCCAGGCAGCGCATTCCGTTGCTGTGGCCCAGCCGAGCAGCAGCGTGAGGAACACGAGCAGGATGAGCAGCGCTACGGGAATGAGATTCGTCGATTCCCGCAATTTCTCGCGAAACGACATCTTCGGCTCGGGCGGCGGAGACTTCGACGGATTGAGCATCGACCACACGGCGATGTAGCCGGAATAGAGCGCCATCACGAGAAGGCCGGGCAGAAAGCCCGCCAGAAAAATCTGGATGATCGAGACGTTCGCCGCAACCGCATAGACCACCATGGTGATCGAGGGCGGAATGAGGATGCCGAGGGTGCCGGCGCCCGCGAGCGAACCTAGGCTCACCGTATCGTCGTAGCCGCGCTTCTTCAGTTCCGGCAGCGCGATCTTCGCCACAGTCGCGCAGGTGGCGGCGGATGAGCCGGATACGGAACCGAAGATGCCGCAGGCCAGCACGTTCACATGCATCAAGCGGCCCGGAAGCCAGTTGAGCCAGGGCGCGAGGCCGCGAAACATCTCTTCCGACAATCGCGTGCGGAACAGGATCTCGCCCATCCAGATGAAGAGTGGCAAGCCAGCAAGCGTCCATGATGCGGAATTGCCCCAGATCGTGGTGGCCAGCACGGAGCCCGCCGGAATACCACCGCCCACGAATTGCATGCCGACGAAGCCGCAGGCCATGAGGGCAATCGCGATCCATACGCCGCCCGCAAGCAGCACCGCGAGCAACAGGAGCAGCAGGCCCGAAATCTCGATGAGTTCCATGGGCCTCAGACTCCGCTCTGGATCGCGCGTTCCACCACCTCTTCGGCGGTGGTGGCAGGGGGCTTCTCGTAACGCGGATCGCCCCCACGCAACACATGAATGAATTCGTCGACGAAGGCGATGAAGAGAATCACGAGGCCTGTCGCATAGCCGATCTGCGGGATCCATAGGGGCACCGCTAGGACGCCCTGCGCCATGTCGTTGAAGCGATAGCTGTCATAGGTGAGCTGCACCGCATGCCAGGCGAAGAACCCGACGAAGCCAAGGCCGATCACGAGAGAGAACATCTCGAACCACCAGCGGGCTCTGCCATGCAACCGGTCGGTGATGAGACCGACCCTGATCATCTCGCCGGAGCGGAAGGTGTAGGCTAGCCCTAAGAAGGCCATCGCCGCCATGGACCAGGATGCGAAATCATCGCCCGCAGGAATGTTGAACCCCACGCCACGCCCCAGGGAAAGACCCATCATGAGCAGGAAGATCACGAGAAGAAAAAGGCCCGCGAGGTAGCCGGCGAAAAGGTAGAGACCGTCGAGAACGGAACGGATCATGCAGGGCTGTTTTCTTTCAACACAAGAAGAGCGTTATGAAATTACCGCAGGCAAAGTGTAGGACAAGGGTCCGGTTGATTTCCAGTGCAAAAGCTTAAGGCTTTAGTGCATGTCCATTCGGCAATTGCCTGCGGGAAAAGCGGGCTGGCTGCGGTGTCATTCTGGGCGGAGCGCCGCTGAGATCTGGGGTCTTGGCAGAATAGAGTGCATGTCCTCTCTCCCTTCGGGGAGGGAAGAAACCGCGCAAGACTTCCATCGGCCATACCGGGCCAGGACAATTGTCACGCCCCGGCCAAAGATTGTTGCATCATTGCGGCCTGTTGCCCGTTGATTCGGGTTCACGCATGATGATCGAGGCCGATGTTTCGCTTTTTCGAGAACCGTATCGATTTCACGAAGCGCCCGCCGGAGGCGTCTCCGCCGGATAATCTGTGGGGCTTCTACTGGCACTTCATCGCCCAGGCCAAGGGGCTGTTCGTGGCCCTGTTCGCGCTCGGCTTCGTGCTGGCAGTGATCGAGGCGCTGGTGCCTTATCTCATAGGCCAGCTCGTCAACGCGCTCTCGAAGACATCGCCCGAGGGAATCTTGGAGGAGGCAGGGCTGCTGTTGGCTGCCATGGCGGGCATCATCCTGGTGGTGCGGCCGCTCGGCACGATTCTGTTCCGCCTCCTGGTCAACCATTCGCTCGCCGTATCCTTCACCAACATGGTGCATTGGCAGAATTACTGGCACGTGGTGCGACAGCCGCTCGGCTTCTTTCAGGAGGATTTCGCGGGCCGCATCGCCAACCGCGTGCTGCAGACTGGGCGGCCTTTGCGCGAGACCGTTCTGTCGGTGGCGCGCGCAGTCTGGCAGATCCTGATCTTCGGTGCTGCCTCCATCGGGTTGCTCGCCACGCAGGATGTCCGCCTCGCGCTGCCCATGGCCGGGTGGTTCGTGATCTATGCGGGCCTGCTTGTTTATTTCCTGCCGCGCATCAAGGTCCGCTCCCGTGAATCGAGCGAGGTGCGCTCCGCCGTGACGGGCAAGGTGGTGGACAGCTTCACCAACATCATGACCGTCAAACTCTTTGGGCGCCGCACGGACGAGGATGACTATATCAGCGAAGGCTATCGCCGCCTGACCGACGTGTTCCTGCGCCAGCAGCGGCTCAACACGTTCTACAGCGCGGGCCTCGTTATCCTCAACGGCCTCTTCCTCGTGGCGATGGGCGGCGTCGCCGTGTGGCTGTTCAGCATGAACCGCTTGGACGCGGGCATGATGACCACGGCGATTTTGCTCTCAAGCCAGATCGTCTCCATGTCGGGCTGGGTCGCCTTCGAGGTCATGGGCATCTTCGAGAATGTCGGCACGGTGCAGGAGGGCATGAAGACCATCTCGCGCCCGCTAACCATGCAGGACAAGCCGGATGCTCTGCCGCTGACGGTGACGCGCGGCGAGATCCGTTTGGAGAACGTCTCCTTCTCCTACGGCGATGGCGACAAGGTGCTCGATGATTTGAGCCTCACCATCAAACCCGGCGAGAAGATCGGCCTCGTCGGCCGCTCGGGCGTGGGCAAGACGACGCTCGTCAACCTCGCCTTGCGCTTCTTCGAGCCGCAGCAGGGCCGCATCCTCATCGACGGGCAGGACATTGCGGATGTGCGCGAGGAAAGCCTGCGCGGGCAGATCTCCGTGGTGACGCAGGATACGTCGCTGCTGCATCGCTCGATTGCCGAAAACATTCTCTACGGGCGGCCCGATGCGGGCGAGGAGGCGGTGCATGACGCCGCCCGGCAGGCGCATGCGACGGATTTCATCGAGCGCCTCGTCGATGGAAAAGGAAGACGCGGTTATGACGCCCATGTGGGCGAGCGCGGCGTGAAGCTCTCCGGCGGCCAGCGCCAGCGCATCGCCATTGCCCGGGTGATCTTGAAAGATGCACCGATCCTGGTGCTGGACGAGGCGACTTCCGCGCTCGATTCCGAAGTAGAAGCCGCGATCCAGGAATCGCTCGCCAGGCTGATGGAAGGCAAGACCGTGATCGCCATCGCTCACCGCCTCTCCACCCTGCAACTCATGGACCGCCTCATCGTCATGGATGAAGGCCAGATCATCGAGGAGGGATCGCATGCGGAGCTGTTAGCGCATGGCGGCATCTATGCCGGTCTATGGAGCCGCCAATCGGGTGGATTCCTTCAGGATCGTAAGAGCAGACGCGGAGCGGTCGGCTGAACGTCGCACGGCCTTCCATCCGCCGCGGAACGGGTTTAGGTTGCGCAAACTTTTAAAACCGTGAGTGTTCCCAATCATGCAGAACGACCGTCTCAGCCTCGATGAAGTTGTGCGCCGTGTTGAGGCGAAGGCTTCCGCCTATTGCGATTTGAGCGACCGCATCTGGGCTACGCCCGAACTTGCGTTTGAAGAGTATCGCTCGGTTGTTGCGCAGATCGCGATGCTGGAAGCTGAGGGCTTCCGGATCACTCAGAAGGTCGGCGGCATGGCGACGGCCTTTATCGCGGAATACGGCAGCGGCGGTCCCATCGTTGGCATTTTGGGCGAATTCGATGCTCTGCCCGATCTCGCGCAGGTCTCGGGCGTGACGGGGCATCAGCCGACGGTTGCCGGATCGCCCGGCCATGGCTGCGGCCACAACCTACTCGGCGCCGGTTCGGCGCTTGCCGCCGTTGCGCTGAAAGATGCGCTGGAAGCGGAGGGCATTGCCGGTACCGTGCGCTATTACGGCTGTCCGGCTGAGGAGAGCGGATCGGGCAAGACCTTCATGGCGCGCGCAGGCCTGTTCGACGATCTCGATGCGGCCTTCTGCTGGCATCCGAGCATCGTCAACGAGGTGCAGACCACCTCGTCGCTCGCCTGCATCCAGGCCTATTTCCGCTTCAAGGGCCGCGCCGCGCACGCGGCCGCAGCGCCTCATGTGGGGCGCAGCGCGCTCGATGCGGTGGAACTCATGAATGTGGGCGTGAACTACATGCGCGAGCACATGCCGTCCGATGCGCGCGTGCATTACGCTATCACCAATACAGGCGGAGATGCGCCGAACGTGGTGCAGGCTTATGCGGAATCGCTCTATCTCGTGCGGTCGCCGCATCTGCCGGATGCGGAGCGTTTGTTCGAGCGCGTGAAGAAGATCGCGGAGGGCGCGGGCCTCATGACGGAAACGTCGGTTTCCGTGCAGATTACGGACGCCACCTCCAATGTCGTGCCGAACAAGGTGCTGCAGGAGGTGATGTACGAGAACATGAAGCGGCTCGGCGGGCCGGGCTTCGACAAGGCGGATTACGATTTTGCCGGAAAGCTGCAGAAGGATGCGCTCACCGACGAGGATATCCTCGCCAGCGTGAAGCCGCACGACCTGTCGCTAAAGACGCAAGTGCTCCACGACGGCCTGCTCTCCATTCCGACACGCGAGGAAGTAATGATGGGCACCACCGATGTGGGCGATGTGAGCTGGATCGTGCCGACGGTTCAGTGCCACACCGCGTGCTTCGCCATCGGCACCCCTTTCCATACCTGGCAGCTCGTCACCCAGGGCAACCTGCCCGCCGCCCACAAAGGCATGGTACTCGCCGCCAAGGCCATGGCCACCACGGCGGCGGATGTCTTGCGCAATCCCGACATCATCGCCCGCGCCAAGGCGGAGCTGAAGGAGCGCACCGGCGGCCGGGCCTATCTCTGCCCGATCCCGCCGGAAGTGACGCCTGACGATCTGCGCAAGAAGGTGGCATAGTTAAAGGAACGAAGGACGCCAACACTCTCCACGTCATGGCCGGGCTTGTCCCGGCCATCCCGATTGGAAAGGCGCGTCACTTCAATGCATCGGGATCACCGGCACAAGGCCGGTGATGACAGGAGAGCATTAAGAGCCTCAGCTTGCATCCAAGCAATCCCACTTTGGCATTCGCGGCTATCGCTCTTGCAGGTGTGCAGACTTATCTTCCGGTCAACGAATGGAGCGATCCCATGAACCTGACCGGAATTCATCATCTCACGGCCATCACCGCCGATGCAAAGCGCAATCATGACTTCTACACCCAGGCGCTCGGCATGCGCCTCGTGAAGAAGACGGTGAACCAGGATGATGTGAGCGCCTATCACCTGTTCTACGCCGACGGGCAGGCGACGCCCGGCACCGACATCACCTTCTTCGACTGGCCGGTGGGGCGCGAGCGGCGCGGGACGCACAGCATCTCGCAGACGGGCCTGCGCGTGAACGGCGAGAAGGCTCTCGCCTGGTGGAAGGATCGGTTCGACTCCCTGAAGATCGAGCATCAGGGCATCACGGAGCGCAACGGACGCCTCGTTCTCGATTTCGAGGATTTCGAGGGTCAGCGGCTGAGCCTCGTCGATGACGGCGGTAAGGGCGATGCCTATCCGTGGGATCGAAGCCCCGTGCCTGCCGAGTATCAGATCCGGGGCCTTGGGCCGATCACGATCAGCGTGCCGAAGCTCGACCGCACCGCCGTCGTTCTGACGGCAGCCATGGATATGCGCGCCGGCAACGAATACCGCATCGGCGATACGCCGGTTCATGTGTTCGAGATGGGCGAGGGCGGGCCTGCCGCCGAGTTGCATGTCGCCGTCGAGCCGGATCTGCCCTTCGCGCAACAGGGCGCGGGCGGCGTGCACCACGTCGCATTCCGCACGCCGGACGAGAAGAGCTACCAGGAATGCTGGGAGCGCCTGCAGACGCTGCGCGCGCCGTCGAGCGGCCCGGTGGATCGCTACTACTTCCGCAGCCTCTATTTCCGCGAGCCCAACGGCATTCTCTTCGAGATCGCCACCGACGGCCCCGGCTTTGCCACCGACGAGCCGATGGACAAGCTCGGCGAGTCCCTGGCGCTGCCGCCCTTCCTGGAGCCGCGCCGTGACGAGATCGAGGCAGGTCTCAAGCCGCTTTAATCCCAATCTTCTGAGCCGCTTCGCTTGTACAAGCGAAGCGGCTCAGAAGCCGTTTGGAAGCATAAGCTTATTCGCCGAACACGCCCCAGGCGCAGTAGCTTTGAAGCGGATGGCGCTTGAGCCTGATGTTGTTCAGACCCAGTACTTCTTGAACGGCAAGCGTTTCACCGGGGAGTTGCGGGCAGTTCAGTTCGTCGAAGACGAGAAGGGAGCCTTTCACAAGTCTTGGCATGATCTTTTCAAGAACGTCCTTGGTCGGCTTGTAGACGTCCATATCGAAGATCGCCATCGACACGATCGCATGCGGATTCCTCTCGAGCCATCCGTCGATGGTCTTCGAGGCATCGCCTTTTATAAGCTCGAACTTTTTGATGTGGCTGATCGCGTGCAGGCCTTCGTGAATGCTCAATATCTCTTCAAGGATGTTCTCATAGTTCGGCAGCGATCTGTAATCGCCGATTTCGGCAAAGTCGCCATCTTTGCCGTCGACCGTTGAAAAGCCTTCGAAGGTGTCGAAACCAAATATTGTTCTTGAAACATTGTTGGGCTCGTACATTCCGCGGAAGTTCTGCAAGAGCGCGAGGCTGGCGCCCCATTGGACCCCGAATTCGCAGATCACGCCTGGTACGTCGAGGATCTTCTGATAAAGTTCGTGATAATAGATGATACGGCTCAAGGCCTTTTGCTTGAGCGTAACCATGTTGTGAAAATTCCAGTTTCCTCCATATTGAGGAAGCAAATCCTTTGAAATCGATAGAAGACGTGTATCCAACAGCATATCGTTCTCGGTACGGCTCGATAATTCGCCATTTTGAATCTTATAAGTTTGCTGGTTTATATCTTTTTGCGTGTATGTATTCTTCATTTTTTCTCTCACCGGCTTTGGGCGCGTGCATCGTTTCCATGTCTTAGGCTTGTGAGGGCAGGACAGGAAAGGCGAAGGAGCTGTGAGGGTAGATAACGAGCAATAGGGGCACGCTACAAGACAAGTTTATGGTCGTTAACAGTATGACATTACGTAAATTTGCTGCCCACCTTAAATAAGGACCTCGACCGATGCCGTCTGGTGCCGTGAAGATGCTCAAAAATATTTTTGCTATGCCGTGATATCCAAGAACAGAGGCATTAGAGAGTCTAGGAAAATAATGACTTTATATAACGTGATAAAGTTTCATAAGAAAAAATATTTAATACTCTCTGTAAATATAATTTTACCCGCACCCAACTCTAAGAGTAACTACAGTTTGCTAAAAGGGGGCGGGCTTGCCTGATTTAAGATGCGAAACTTTGTTCTAGCTGCAATCATTGCGTTTCTTGGCTTGTCGGGGATAGGCGCTGCGGAAGCGCAAACGCTACCGGCCCCGAAAGACAGGCCGATCCTGACGGTCTCGGGAAACATCTCGGTTACGAACCAGGGCGGTACGGCGGTGTTCGACCGCGCCATGCTCGAAGCCGTGGGCACGATCTCTTATGAGACAGGAACACCCTGGTATCCTGAGCCGGTGAAGTTCGAAGGGGTACCTTTGGCCAAGCTCATGCAGTATCTCGGCGCCAAGGGTGGGCACATCGTGGTCACGGCGCTGAACGACTACAGTAGCGACATCCCTTTCACCGACATCATGAAATACAACGTCATTCTCGCAACGAAGCAGAATGGCCAGTACATGTCCGTTCGCGACAAAGGGCCTCTGTTCATCGTCTATCCTTTTGACAGCGACCCTGAGCTGAAACACCAGACTTATTATGGCCGATCGGTGTGGCAGGTCTCCAAGATCACAGTGAAGTAATCGGGCATCGTGCATCGGAGAAAAATGGTTTGTCGCTTCGCGCGCTCAAAATTGTTCTTGCTGTCGTCATAGCGGGCTTCATCCTCTCCGCCGCTTACATTTCGATTCTGATTGTCGAGCGTCAGGAAGTCCTCAAACAAGTCGCGCGGTACAACATGCCTTGGCATGCCAGCGCAGCGATGTATGAGTTCGCGCGTCTGGAACAGCGCCTCAGCGCCTATGCGGCGCAGGATCCGACTGTGAACAAGGATGAGGTCGGCCTGCGCTATGATATCATGGTTAGCAGGTCAGACCTTCTTCGGTCAGGTGAATTCAGGGAATTTCTCCGCGCCGCGCCCGAATGGCAGGAGGCTGTCGAAGAGCTGGGGAAAACGCTGGCGGAGATCCAGCCTTTCATCGAGAACCTGGACACGCCCGAAGCCGCACTGAGCATTGTCAGGACGCTGGAGAGGTTGGATCTCAAGCTCGCAGGTCTGGCTGCGGCCGCTCTTCACTTTGGTGGCCAAAGAGTCGAACAGGACCAGCAGGAGCTGATCCGCCTGCATTGGCTGTTCTCGAGCTTGGCGGCAGGGCTCATCGCGCTGGGTCTCGTTCTGCTGGCGCTTCTCGGTTGGCACAACAGGCTTCTGGAAAAGGCGCAACGGGAGCTGCGGCTTCTCGCCGACAATTTCCAGAACATGTCGGTGAAGCTGGAGCGCACCAACAAGGCGCTCGGCAGCGCCTATGAGGAGTTGCAGCTGCGGAATGAAGCATTGCAGCGCCAGGAGCACGAGCTCAGGACGCAGAACGACCGCTTCGATGCCGCGCTCAACAATATGTCCCATGGCCTGTGCATGGTGGACAACAACGAACGCATCATCGTGTTCAATGCACGTTTCGCGCATCTCTTCGGCCTCGACGGCTCGGTGCAACCCGGCGCGACTCTGGGTGGATTGCTGGAGCAGGCGACCGCGCGTCCGTGGCGGAACGCCGAGGCCCTGCGGCAGATTTTGATCGAGCAGCAGGAGCTCATGCGCAACCGGCAGCAATTCACGTTCATTCAGGAGCAGTCCGACGGCCAGACTTTCGCGATCTCGCACCAGCCCATGTC
This sequence comes from Microvirga sp. 2YAF29, assembly GCF_052114605.1. NCBI lineage: Bacteria > Pseudomonadati > Pseudomonadota > Alphaproteobacteria > Hyphomicrobiales > Methylobacteriaceae > Microvirga > Microvirga sp. 2YAF29. The sequence goes on along the minus strand of NZ_JBFRFB010000005.1, from coordinate 126,589 downwards.
GAATGGCGGTTGGGTGGCCACCTACGAAGACATCACGGAACGCCGGCAGGCGGAATCGCAGATTGCCTACATGGCGCATCACGATGCGCTCACCGATCTCGCCAACCGTGTTCTCTTCCGTCAGCAGCTGGAGCATGCGCTCGTCGATGCCGAGCGCCAGAACAAGCTCGTGGCCGTGCTCTGCCTCGACCTCGACCGCTTCAAGGATGTGAACGATTCGCTCGGGCACGAGACCGGCGACATCCTGCTCCAGGCGGTGGCGGCGCGCCTGCGCAGCTGCATCCGGAACCAGGACGTGGTGGCGCGTCTCGGCGGCGATGAGTTCGCGATTCTACAGATCGTCTCGGAGCCGCAGGAATGCGCGACGCTGTCCACGCGCATCTGCGAAGCCATCGGCATGCCCTACGATCTCGAAGGCCAGGAGATCGTGATCGGCACCAGCATCGGCATCGCGCTCGCATCCGGGGACAATCCCTCGCCCGACCATCTCCTGAAGCAGGCGGACCTCGCGCTCTACCGGGCCAAGGCGGAAGGACGCGGCATCTATCGCTTCTTCGAGCCAGAGATGGACGCGCAGCTGCAGGCACGCCGCGCGTTGGAAATGGATCTACGCAAGGCGCTGCCCAACAAGGAGTTCGAGCTCTTCTTCCAGCCGCAGATCAACATCCGCGCCAACGAGATCAGCGGCTTCGAGGCGCTGCTGCGCTGGCGTCATCCCGAGCGCGGCCTCGTATCGCCTGGCGAGTTCATCCCGGTCGCCGAGGATATCGGTCTCATCGCCAGCGTCGGCGATTGGGTTCTCGAACAGGCCTGCATGGTGGCGACGCAGTGGCCGAAGAACATCAAGGTGGCCGTCAACCTGTCGCCGGTACAGTTCCGCAATCGCACCCTCGTACAGAGCGTCGGCCGCGCCCTCGCGCGATCCGGCCTTGCGCCCGAGCGGGTCGAGCTGGAGATCACGGAATCCGTATTGTTGCAGGACAACGAGATGACCGTCGCGACCCTGCATCAGTTGCGTCGTCTCGGCGTGCGCATCGCAATGGACGATTTCGGGACCGGCTATTCCAGCTTGAGCTACTTGCGCAGCTTCCCGTTCGACAAGATCAAGATCGACCAGTCCTTCGTGCGGGAAATGTCGTCGCGGGCGGATTGCCTGGCCATCGTGCGCTCCATCGCGAGCCTCGGCGCGAGCCTTGGAATGACCACCGTCGCGGAAGGCGTGGAGACAGAGGATCAGTTCCTCCAGATCAGCGCCGCCGGATGCACTGAGGTGCAGGGCTATTACTTCGGAAAGCCAAAGCCCGCCCGTGAACTCAGCCACTCCCTCGCTGCGCTCAAGCGCACGGCGGAGGTGGCCTGAAGCCCCCTCGATTTTTCAGACCTGCGGACCAATCTTTGGAGACCCGATCATGAAGACTTACTGCGAATTTACGTTCGAGGCGGCCCATTCGGTGCAACCCTATTCCGGGCTGCACGGGCACACCTTCATCGTCAAGCTCACCTTCGGCGGCGATGTCGATGAGGTCTATGGTTGGCCGGTCAATCTTTATGACGTCGAGAACTACATCGCGGAGATCAAGGGCAATCACGGCTCGGGCCTCGATCACGGCAATCTCGATCTCAATCCCGAGATCGGCATCGCCTCGCTCGAGAACGTCACCACCTATATCTGGCGGCTCGTGAAGCAGCGTTTCCCAGGGCTGGAAGAAGTCGAGCTGAAGCGCGGCATGCCGGGTTCGACGGAAGGTTGCATCTATCGCGGCGGCAACGAAGAGCGCACTCCACTCGCGGCCTGATCCAGATCCCATTGCACGAAATAAAAAACCCGGGGCATCGGACGCCCCGGGTTTTTGTTTGAGCCGTCGAATTCTAAATCAGCCGCCGGTGCTGAAGGAGTAGGAGAGGGTCAGGCCGACGCCGACCTGATTCTCCGAGCCGAACTGCTTCACGATCGGGCTGTCGGCCGCGTCACCCACGAGGTGCTTGTAGGTCACGAAGGCCGTCGTGGACCATTGCTCCGACCAATTGTAGCTCGCACCCAGGGTCGCACCCACGGAGGTGATGCCGCCTGACGGGTCGTAGGGTGTCACCTGACCGTTAAGGGCCGCCTCGACGGGCGTCACGCCGAAATAGGTCTCCATGAACTCGTCGTCGCCGAGCGCTAGGCGTGGGCCGAGAGAGACGGTGAGAGCGCCGAAGCGCTGCACATAATCGAGGCCGAGATCGGCGACGAAGCCCTCATGGCCGTTGAAGCCGCGGCGTATCTCGGCGCGGGCGCGCAGGAATTCCACCGGCCAATATTCCACGAAGAGACCGGGCTCGACGGCCCAATCGATCTTCTTCAGGCCAAAAAGCTCTCTGTTGTCCTCATAATAGCGGCCGCCCTGGAAGCGCCCCACCACACCGAAGCGCAGAGCGGAATCGTCGAGGAAGGAGAAGCTCAGGCCGTCATCGGGCGCGCTGAAGCGCTCCACCGTTCCGGCGCGACGGAAGCTGACAGACGGGAAGCCGATGAAGTCCCAGTCGTCGGCGCCGGGATAGGCAGGTCCTACCTTCAGGTTGGCCTTCAACGTCACGATCCAGCCCGTGGGCAGGTTCGGCACCAACGGAGAATAGGCGGGATCGGCAGCATGGGCCGGTAACGCCGCGCTCGTCATCAGCAGGGTGGCGAGAGCGAGGGACTTCGGAAACCGCATGGTGCAGGACCTCATGAGCATGATCGATCTCATCCGTGGTGACCTCAATCGCCGGTGAGGTCAAGCATTCACGCGAAATCCTGGCAGGTTCATGCGACTTTCGTAAACGGATTGCATCTCGGCAACAGCACGCCGCTGCGCGCCGGTTCAATCCGCGAACCTTCTTGCACCGGAGCGGTTGTCGATAAAAGGAGCTTTGCCTTGTCCCTGATCGCCAGCTCTCGCCCGCAGCCGGACGAGTTCTACCCCACGCCTCCGCCGACTGACCCTGTGCCAGTGATGCCGACACCGACCGAAACGCCGCCGGCGCCGCTGTCGCCGAGCGCTCCCTCATCCCTGCCCGAACAATCGCCGGAGCCGGAAAGGCCCGTCATCTATCCGACCCCGCAGCCTGAAGTGCCTTAAAGCAGGCTTGCGGCAAACCTTGCGCAGACGAGCAGCAGGAAGATGCCGAAGGCCACCTCCAGGCGCCTCTTCGACAGGCGGTGCGCCAGACGCGCACCGATCGGCGCCATCCATACGCTTGTCGGAATGAACAGGATGAAGCCGAGCACCGACACGTAGCCCAGAGCCAGAGGCAGCTGGAAGGCGGTGACATTCGGGTAATCGGCCATATGCGGCCAGCCGGCATAGATGTAGCCCAGCGCGCCGGGGATCGAGATCAGGATGCCCAGGCCCGAGGAAGTGGCGATCGCCTGATGGATCGGGCGGTTGTAGAAGGTCATGAACAGGTTCGACAGCTGGCCGCCGCCGATCCCCATCAGTGCCGAGAGAATGCCGATGAGCCAACCATAGGCCACCATGATCGGCTTGGAGGGCATGTCGAGACCCAGCCGCCAAGTGTCCTTGCCGAAGAGCAGGCGGATGGCCGAGAAGCCGGCCACCACCACGAAGACGCCCTTGAACAGATCGGCCGGAGCATAGCGGGCAATGACGCTGCCTACGGCGACGCCGAGCACGACGGGAGTGGCCCATACCTTGAGGATCGACATGTCGACCGCGCCCTTGGCGTGGTGAGCCTTGAAGGAGCGGATGGAGGTGGGCACGATGATGGCGAGCGAGGTGCCCACACACAGGGGCATACGAATTTCGTCGGGCACTTCGAGGATGCGGAAAAGCTCGTAGAGAATGGGTACGGCCACGGCACCGCCGCCGACCCCGAACACGCCGGCGAGCAAGCCGGTGATCGCTCCCGCCGCGAGAAGCGCAACGATAAGCCAAGCGAGATCGAAAAGGGGAATGCCAAACATGAGGAAACCACCGGAGAGAAGGGAGGGGCACCGATGGAAGCGTCATGGAACCTTTGACGCATGAATGCAAGGCATGCCTTCGTGGGGTCTTGAGCCTGATCCCACGCATCGGGCGCGTTAGGCGTCACACACCCTCGACCCGTAGATTGTTCTGTACGTGCGTCACGCCCGAGGCCATTTCGGCGAGATCCTCCGCCCGCCGTTTGAGACCACGGCTGGAGACGGTGCCAGAGAGTGTGACCTCGCCCTTCGACACGTTCACTTCCACATCGGATGCATCGATGAAGCGGTCATGCGTGAGACGTTCGCACACATCCTCATGAATGCGGTCGTCAGTGCGCTTGTAGCCCTTAGGTCCACGCCCCCGGTGCAGGCCCGACGGCCCTGACCCGGCGTCGTCATCCGAGCGCAGGTCCGGATCGTTGGGATCGCGGTCACCGAAAGCGCCAAGCCCGGAGCGACGCCTGTCGTAAGAAGGTGCGAAGCCTTCATCGTCAGGTGGCCCGCGATGCCCATCCTCGATCACGCCGCCTGCGAAACCTTCGCGCGGACGTCCATAGCCACTGGGATATTCCCGGCTGTCGCCGCGCAGGCCGACTGCGCCGCCCTGAGGCACGTCGCCATAACCGTTGTCATCGCGAGAGGGGTTTCGATTCCTGCGGCGGGGGTCTACCATGGCGTCCTCCAACCATGGCATCGGACCCAAAAGTGGATTTACGCTTTTGGGATCGATCTGATGCCATCTTTCCTGTCAGAGCAACAATCCCGCCCTTCCCTGGTTCCCGCTTCATGAAAGCCCAGCAACGCATCAAGCTGTTCGAGGCCATCTTCGCGCGCGATGGCGGCGCTTGCGTCTATTGCGGCGTGCAGACTCATCGGTTGCAGAAAGGCTTGAGCCGCTCGCCGCATCTCGCCACGCTTGACCATGTGTTACCCCGCTCGATGGGCGGGCCGCTCAATCAGGCCAATCTCGTGCTCGCCTGCCAAGCCTGCAACAACGAGCGCGGTATCATGGATGCGCAGGAGTTCCGCGCGCTGAAGACGCGCAAGGTTTAAGAGTTCCAGTCGCTGAAAGCATTCGGGCCTTAAGCTGCCCCGTCCGGATGCGCAGCCTTTGCCGGCAGGGGGAACAGCGTCACGAAGCGCTTCGCCAACCCGCGGTCACCTTCGATGCCCAGCACACCGGCCTGTTCGAGAGCGTCCAGCGACTGGCCGCCATAGATGGCTGCAGCGAGAATGGGTGGTGTTCCCGTCATGACCAGATCGGCATCGTCGATGGGGGCGCGCGCGATCTCGATGCCGCCGTTGGTCAGGTGTGCAAGATAAGTCTCGTCGGCCAATTGAAAGCCGATCTTGGCGTCGATGCCTTCTGCATTTTTAGGCTCGATCATCGTGCGTAGCGACAGGCAGAAGGAAGCCGCGCTGAAGGGCAGCGTCGGATCGTGCATGGGCGAGCGCGCGGCCCAGCGGCCCAGCGCCTGGAAGATCGGTTCGGCCTCATAGCCCCATTCGGTCAGCTCATAGACCTGGATCGCCGCCGGCGGGGGTAGCTTGCGCTTTATGAGAACGCCCGCCGCCTCCAGCCCTTCGAGACGCTGGGTGAGGACGTTCGCGCTGATGCCGGGAAGGCTTAGCCTCAGGTCGCTGAATCGCTTCGGCCCCAACATGAGCTCACGGATGACAAGAAGGGCCCAGCGCTCGCCCACGAGGTCGAGGGCATGGGCCGCCGCGCAGGCGTCCTCATAATATCTACGGGACTTCGCTTCGGCCTTTTCAGTTATTTTTTCTAACTTCATAGTTGCTTTTTATAACTTTATGAGGAATCAATGTCAAACCAAAGAGAGGAACGCCCAATGCCCAAGATGATTTTCGTCAATCTGCCGGTTTCGGATTTGGCACGCGCGACCGCGTTCTACGAGGCTGTCGGAGCCGTCAAGAACCCGCAATTCAGTGATCACACCGCCAGCGGCATGGTCATCTCCGAGACTATTCACGTGATGCTGCTGACCCATGAGAAGTTCAGCCAGTTCACGACGAAGAAGATTGCCGATTCGCGCACCACCACCGAAGTGCTGATCTGCCTGTCCGCCGACAGTCGTGAGGAGGTGGATGGCACCGTCGCAAAGGCGACCGCCGCCGGCGGACGCGCCGATCCTGGTCCCACGCAGGATTACGGCTTCATGTATGGCCGCAGCTTCGAGGATCCGGATGGTCATATTTGGGAGATCATGTGGATGGATCTTGAGGCGGCGAAGGCTGCGATGAGCGAAGCGGCGAACGCTTGATGGGGGACACGGCAATGCGTGTGATGGTTCTCGTGAAGGCGACGAAGGACAGCGAAGCGGGCCTCATGCCCTCGAGCGAGCTCTTTGAGGCCATGGGCAAGTTCAATGAAGAGCTCGTCAATGCCGGCATCATGCAGGCGGGTGATGGATTGAAGCCGTCGTCTGAAGGCAAGCGCGTGGCCTTCGACGGCGCGAGCCGCACCGTTATCGACGGGCCGTTCGCCGCCACCAACGAACTGGTCGCCGGTTTTTGGCTCTGGCAGGTCAAGGATCTGACTGAAGCGGTCGAATGGGTAAAGCGCTGTCCCAACCCGATGCCAGGGCCTAGCGAGATCGAGATCCGACCGCTCTACGAGATGGCGGATTTTGCTGAGGTCATGAGCCCGGAAATCTCCGAGTTGCACGACCGCAACCGCGAGCAAATGGCCGGCCATTGAGGCAGATTGTTGCTGTGTGAAAGCTGAAGCGGAATCAGTGAGGAAATGACGATGAGCTATGTCGATGGTTTCGTGATCGCCGTGCCGAACGAGAACCGGGAGGCCTATCGCAAGGTTGCGGCCATCGCCGCGCCGGTCTTCAAGGAATTCGGTGCGCTGCATATCGTCGAATGCTGGGGCGACGACATTCCGGATGGCGAAGTCACCGATTTCAAAAAAGCAGTGAAGGCCGAGGCTGGCGAGAACGTGGTGTTCTCCTGGATCGTCTGGCCCTCGAAGGCAGTGCGCGACGAGGCTAACCAGAAGATCATGACAGATCCCAGGCTGAGCATGACCGACATGCCGTTCGACACCAAGCGCATGTTCTGGGGCGGCTTCACGCCCCTTATCGACACCAACGAGAAGCAGGGCTGAGCCTGAGCATCGAGCCCGCAACAGCTTCCTCGCTCGCAATCCGAAAGATCATGACAATGTCGAACTCTCCCAATCCCTTTGTCTGGTACGAACTCGTGACGACGGATGGGGAAGCCGCCGAGGCTTTCTACCGCGCCGTCATCGGGTGGACGTCGCAGGATTCCGGCCACCCCGAAATGCGCTACACAATCATGAATGCGGGTGACCGAAGCGTTGCGGGCGTGATGACGGTGCCTCCCGAAGTGTGCGATCTCGGCGGCGGCCCGGGATGGGTCGGATATGTCGGCGTCGGCGACGTGGATGCGGCCACGCTCAGGCTCAAGGAAGCAGGTGGCGCCATTCACCGGCAGCCCGACGACATTCCCAATGTCGGCCGCTTCTCCGTCGTCGCCGATCCGCAGGGGGCGGTCTTCGTGCTCTTTCAGCCTCATGGTACGGACGCCCCACCGGCTCCCATGGGAGCGCCAGGCCATATCGGTTGGCGCGAGCTTTATGCAGCTGATGGAGCGAGCGCCTTCGATTTCTATGCCGGCCAGTTCGGATGGACGAAGGCAGAGACCATGGATATGGGTCCCATGGGGATCTACCAGCTGTTCGCAGCGGGCAACGATACCATTGGCGGCATGATGACCAAGCCGGAACACGTGCCCGCGCCGTTCTGGCTCTATTACATCAACGTACCCGAGCTCGATGCCGCGGTCTCGCGCGTGACCGCCAATGGAGGCCGGATCCTGTTCGGCCCCGAAGAGGTTCCGGGCGGCGCCTGGATCGCGCACGGTATGGATCCGCAAGGCGCGATGTTCGCGCTCACTTCTCTGCGTCGCTGAGGTTATTGGCAGCGCAAGCCGTCATTTCATGAAGGGCGTCCTCATCAAGGGTGCCCTTTTCCGTGGAGGATTGAGAAGCGCGCTCCATATGCTCAACCTGAGCAGGACTCATGGAGATGGCGGGATGACCCTTTACCTCTTGGCGCTTCTGATCGGAGCGGTCGCCGGACTGCGCGCTATGACGGCGCCTGCCGCCGTCAGCTGGGCGGCCTATCTTGGCATCCTCAATCTCGGCGATACCTGGCTCGCGTTTCTGGGGTACCGCGTCACGCCCTGGATCATGACGGTTCTCGCCATCGGGGAACTGATCGGCGACAAGCTTCCCACAACGCCGAGCCGTAAGCTTCTGCTCCCCTTCGCAACCCGAATTATCGTCGGTACGCTGTGTGGCGCGGCCATCACGGTGCAGGGCGGCTTGTTCATCGGAGGGCTGGTGGCCGGCGCCGTTGGCGGCATCATCGGCACGCTTGGCGGAGCGGCCGGCAGGGCGCGTCTGGCGGCAGCCCTCGGCAAGGATTTTCCCGCCGCCTTGATCGAGGATGCCATCGCGCTTATTGGGGCGGTCCTGATTGTGGGAGCTGTGTCATGACCCAGACCTTCGATGCCATCATCATCGGTGCCGGACAGGCGGGGCCGCCTTTGGCCGGCCGCCTGACGGCGGCGGGCATGAAAACTGCCCTGATCGAGCGCAAGCTCTTCGGCGGGACCTGCGTCAACACCGGATGCATGCCGACCAAGACGCTGGTTGCGAGCGCCTATGCCGCTCATCTTGCTCGCAGAGGCGCGGATTACGGCGTTCTGATCGACAACCCCATCAGGGTCGATATGAAACGGGTCAAAGCCCGTGCCGACAATGTCTCGACCAAGGCTCGCACGAATGTCGAAACATGGCTGCGCAACATGAGTGGTCTCACCGTCGTTGAAGGCCATGCACGTTTCGAAGGGCCTGATACCATTCGTGTCGGCGACACGCTTCTGAAAGCGCCGCGGATCTTCATCAATGTCGGCGGGCGCGCTAGCATTCCGGATATGCCCGGTGTCGGCACGGTGGATTATCTCACGAACACCTCGATCCTGAAGCTCGACACGCTCCCGCGCCATCTGGTCGTGGTCGGCGGAAGCTATATCGGGCTTGAATTCGCGCAGATGTATCGCCGCTTCGGCGCTGAGGTCACCGTGGTCGAGAAAGGCCCGCGTCTCGTCGCCCGCGAGGATGAGGATGTGTCGGAAGCCATCCGCGATATTCTCACCGACGAAGGAATTGCTGTTCGCACCAACGCCACCTGCATCGGGTTCAAGCCGCATGCGGATGGCGTGGCCGTCGATGTGGATTGCGCCTCGGGTGATCCGGTCGTCGTGGGATCGCATGTTCTGCTTGCCGTGGGACGGCGCCCCAATACGGATGATCTCGGCCTCGACAAGGCCGGCATTGCCGTTGATGCGCGCGGCACGATCGGCGTCGATGATACGCTTGCGACGAATGTGCCGGGTATCTGGGCCTTGGGTGATTGCAATGGTCGAGGTGCTTTCACCCACACCGCCTACAACGATTACGAGATCGTTGCGGCCAATCTGCTCGACGGTGCGTCCCGGCGCGTGAGCGAACGGATTTCCGGCTATGCTCTTTATGTCGATCCGCCACTCGGTCGTGTCGGCCTGTCGGAGACGGAAGCACACAAATCCGGTCGCAAAATTTTGGTCTCGAAACGGCCCATGACGCGGGTGGGCCGCGCGATCGAAAAGGACGAGACCAAGGGCTTCATCAAAATCATTGCCGATGCCGAGACGAAGCTTATTCTCGGCGCCACTATTCTGGGAACAAGTGGCGACGAGGCCATTCACGGCATCCTGGACATGATGAATGCCGGAGCAGATTACGCGACTCTGCAATGGGCCGTCCCAATCCATCCGACGGTCTCGGAACTGATCCCGACAGTCCTGGGAGACTTGAAGCCGGTCGATTAAGATTCTTTCACAACGCCAAATTTTATTCGCAGCTTGCCTCCTCTGCGGTCACGACACCACTTGCCCAGGAGCATCAGGCATGTGCCATAGTGCATGTCCCGGATCGGCCTGACACACCGGAGCCATGCATGCCTGTCTTTTCTAGATTTGGGCGATATATCGAAGAGGTTGCGCGCCGCGGTTCACTCCGCAGCGCAGCAGAATGGTTGAACATCGCGCCGTCCGCGATCAACCGGCAGATCATCATGGCCGAGGAGGAACTCGGCACGCCGCTCTTCGATCGGTTGCCGCAGGGCCTACGGCTTACGCCGGCGGGCGAGCACCTGATCTACAATCTCAAGCGCTGGAAGCGCGAATTCGAGAACGTCCAGTCCGAGATCAAGAACATTCAGGGTCTCGCCAGCGGCAGGATCACACTTGCTGTGGCGGAGGCGATTGCCGGTGATCTCCTGGCAGGCATTCTCGCCGACTTTCATGCCGACTATCCTCACGTGATGATTTCCACCCACGTAGTCGGCGGTGGCGGCGTGCGGGAAATGGTGCTCAACGGAAATGCCGATGTCGGCTTGACCTTCATGTCGACCTCCTATCGGGTCATGCGCGTCGAACATTCGGTTTCGTTGACGCCGGGCCTGGCGATGCTGCCGGATCATCCGTTGACGCATCGGACGAGCATCGAGTTGTCGGAATGCCGCGATCTGCCTTTAATCCTGCCTGAGGAAGGTCTGCTCATCCGCAACAGCATCGAGTCCGCTCTGGCATCGTGCGGAGTAACTCTCAATCCGGTTGCGGCGTGCAACAACTTCGCTTTCATGAAGGCCATGGTCTTCAGACGAATAGGCGTTGCTCTCTTGACCCGCGCCGAGATCCTCTCGGAAATCAGAAGCCGACAGCTCGCCTTTGTTCCGCTGTCCGACAGTCAGGTAGAACCCTCTTCTCTGTCGCTTGTTACTTCGGCACATCCATCATCCGCCGCTTTGCGGCTGGCCGGCGTGATCGTGAAAGCGATGGATGATATGACAGAAAGAGCGATCTAATTTATAGAGCACGCCTTCCGAAAAATAATATTTGTCATTGGGAAATTTCGCGGTCTATCCTGCAATCATAATAAACGGGAACAAAAATTAGGCCGTCACCGCTTCAAGCTCCGATAGAGAGCGTTGGTCGCGGCCCACTGGGAGTCTTCCAATTTTCGCAGGCTGAACGCGTCCGGCATGGCTGGGTCGCGCATGGAGAACTGTTGCCTCATGCAGGACACATCTCTCGACATTTCGGAATTCATGGCGTTCGTCGGCAAGGACGTGCCACAGCCAGAGCAATACAACTACGGCGTCACGCGTGACGGCATTCGCCACTTCGCCTATGCAGTGCCTGACATCAATGCGCTCTACCTCGAAGATGATTACGCGGCGGGCACGCGCTGGCGCAGCATCATCGCACCGCCCGGATATCTCTACGCACATGGCTCGCCCGCATGGCTGAGCAAATTCCCAGGGATCCTGGATGCTTCGGGCAAAGAACTCAGCAATGCCGACAATGCAACTGAAGAATGGGAATTCTACAAGCCTGTCCGCCCCGGCGACACGATCCTGTCCTACGGCAAGATCGAGGATGCCACGATCAAGAAGTCGCGCAAGCTCGGCGATTGCGTGCTGGTCAAGGAAGGCATGCGCTTCACGAACCAGCGCGGCGAGATTGTTGCAAAGCTCAACTCCTACAGCTTCAGGTTCAGCGGTTCCGACGTCGCCTCCAACGGCGGAGTCGGCCAAGCCTATCCTCCGCTGCCGAAGGGACAGTTCACGCGCAATGTTCCCACGCCGCCGCTTCTTCCCGGAACCCAGCCCACGCCCGTCAGGCGTTACGACGAGCCGCGCTTCTTCGAGGATGTGAACGAAGGCGACGAGCTTCCGTCGTGGGAGCTTGGTCCGTTGATGGCGTTCGATATCGGCCGTTTCAATGCCGCGACCATCGGCACCGGCTATGACCGGATCGGTCGGACCGGGCATATTCCGGATGCCTTCGCGCCGGGTGTCCTGCGCGTTCAATGGTTCGGAGCCATGCTGAGCCGTTGGGGCGGCCCCAATAGCTGGATCACCAGGATCTCCCAGCGCAACGAAGAATGGGTGCTGGTCGGCTACAAGATCATCTGCGGCGCCCGCGTGAAGCGGAAATACATGCTTGAGGGCCGCTGCCTCGTCGAACTCGATATCTGGTGCAACAGCGAACTCGGTTTCCGCACGAACAGCGGCACGGCCGAGATCGAGCTCGAGAGCCGATCAGGCCCGGCGCCGGCGCGATAGGAGAGAGTGAATGACCCTGTCCGAAGAGGCGTTGATCGCGCGGTTGCCCAAGGCCGAACTGCACCTGCATATCGAGGGCTCCATCGAGCCGGAGATGGTGCTCGCATTCGCGGAGAGGAACGGGATCGACTTTCCCCACAAGACCATCGAGACCCTGCGCGCCACTTACGAGTTCGACAATCTCGCCGGTTTCGGCGCCGTATACCGCAGCAATTCGCAGGTCCTGCGCACGGGGCGCGACTTTCATGACATGACCTATGCCTACATGCGCCGCGTCAGGCAGGACGAGGTCATGCATGCGGAAGTGGCGTTCGCGCCGCAGGGGGCGTCGAAACGCGGTGTCGACGCAATCGAAGCCCTGGAAGCGGTCCTGGATGCGGTGGAACTTGCCAAGGTCGATTTCGGCATGACCGGCGGCGTGATCATCGGATGCCAGCGCAATTGGGGCGGCGAGGAGGGGCTGGCGATGCTCCAGACGGTCAAGCCCTATCGCGACCGGATCATGGCGCTCGGCCTCGCAAGCATGGAGGTCGGCCACCCGCCACGCCTCTTCGAGCGCATGTTCGATGAAGCGCGCGACATGGGCTGGAAAACGACGGCCCATGCCGGTGAAGAGGGGCCGCCGGAATACATTTGGGAGGCTCTCGACATCCTGAAAGTCGACCGCATCGACCACGGCGTCCGCTGCGAAGAGGATTCGAACCTGATGGCCCGCCTTGCGGAAGAGCAGATCCCGCTGACGGTGTGCCCCTTGTCCAACGTGTGCCTGAAAGTGTTTCCGACACTGGCGAAGCACAATGTCGCGCGTTTGCTGCGGGCAGGCTTGCTGGTCACTGTGAACTCAGACGATCCGCCGTATTTCGGAGGCTACGTCAATACGGAATACGACGAGTGCCGAAAGACGCTGGGACTCACGGACGCCGAGATCGTTCAGCTCGCACGCAACAGCTTCATCGGTTCTTTTCTGCCGCAATCCGAAAAGCTGAAACACCTCGCCGCCATCGACATGGCGCTTGCAGAACCGGCTGACGCGCATTTGGCGGTGTAAGCCCGACATCAGATAAGCCAGGAGAACCTTGTGAACGCGCCTTTCGATCATCGCACAAAGAACGGCCTTAGCATGGAAGGTTGGAAGGCTTTCTCCAATCCCGCTTCCATCGCTCTCGTCGGCGCCAGCGGCCGCATCAGCAGCGTCAGCTTCACGACGCGGTTTCTCGATACCAATCGCGACCTCGGATATTCCGGCGAGATATTCCTCATCAATCCGACGCGGGACACGATCCTGGATCGCAAATGCTGGAAGGATCTGTCCTCGCTTCCCGTTTCGCCTGAGCTCGTCATCATCAACCTGCCGGACGAGAAGGTCCTTCCGGCCGTGCATGAGGCGATTGCCTGCGGAGCCAAGGGGCTCATGATCCATTCCGGCGGGTTTGCCGAACGCGGAGAAGCGGGCGTCCAGCGCGAGCAGGAATTGCAGCGCGCCTGTGCAGAGGCTGGGATCGCTGCGCTCGGGCCGAACTGCCTCGGTCTGGTCAATCTGACTAATGGCGTCTCATTGTCGAGCTTCCGGATCTCGGCGAGCTTGAAGAAGGGTCCTATCGCCCTGATCAGCCAAAGCGGCTCCGTTGCGGGCATTCTGATGCATATCGCAAGCGAGCATGGCATTTCGTTTGCGGCCAGCACCGGCAACGAAGCGGTGACGACGACGGAAGACCTGATCGCTCAGGCCATCGATGATTCTGAGACCAAGCTCATCGTATGTTTCATCGAGGAGTTGCGGCGACCATACGCTCTGTTCGATCTTGCTGCCCGCGCCCATCGGGCCGGCAAGCCCATTGTGGTGCTCAAGGCTGGGTTGACGGAGAAGGGCGGAGAAGTTTCCCGCGGTCATACCGGCGCGCTTGCAGGGTCCGGCGCCATCTATCGCCAGGCTTTCGAGCAGGCAGGCATCATCCTTGTCGAAGATTTCGATGAACTGGCTCAGACGGTCGAATTGCTCATGAAGGTGAAGCCGGATCTGGCGGCAACCCGTATCGGGATGCTCGGCACGTCCGGTGGTGAACTCGGAAACGTCACGGATCTTTGCGAGACGATGGGCATCGACATGCCTCAGCTCTCGGAGTGGACGCTTGCCGCCCTCCAGGAATGGCTTGCTCTTCCCGCCGACGTGCTGCCGCGCAACCCGGTCGATGCGGGCACCGGGTTCAACTTCTCGGGAACCTATGAAGATCGCATGCGGGGCGCCATTCGCGCCGTCGCGGCCGACCCTTCAATCGATATGGTTCTGGTCGTGCAGGGATTCCATCGCGAGGGTGAAAACAGTCAGCTGTCGCTCAATCGCGAAATCATGGGGGCGGCGGCAAAGGAATCCTACGAGGCCGATGTTCCAACTGCCGTCATGACCTGCCAATCGACCCGGTATGACGACGAGATCATGGCCGAGATTTCGGCGGCGGGTGTCCCGGCTCTGCGAGGTGCACGCGAGGGACTGAAGGCTATCGCCCATCTCGCCCGTTACTCCGCCTATCTGCGCGACCGCCAGCAGGATCCGCAACAGATCAGCGTGTTGGGCCAGGCCGCTCGTCCTACAGCCTGGCAGAACGGTTTGGTTTCTCAAGGGGACTTGTTCTCGATTCTCGCCGCCAACGGATTGCCTGTGACCCGCAACGGCATTGCGCGAACCGCATCAGAGGCCGAAGCCCTGGTGCGCGAGGTCGGCGGCAAGGCCGTCATGAAGATCGACACCTCGCGAGTCGTTCACAAGAGCGATATCGGCGGCGTGGCGCTGAACGTCACTCCCGAGAACGCGGGCGAGACCTTCTCCCGCCTGATCGAATGTGTGTCTCCGCCGATCGGAAGCGAACCGAACGAGGGCATTTTCGTCGCCGAGCAGTTGAACGACGGCGTCGAGTTCTATGTCGGGGCCAAGCGTGACGTGACATTCGGAACTGTCGTCGTTCTCGGCATGGGCGGACGCATGCTCGAAGTTCTGGGCCAGACGGCCCCGCTCGTGACGCCTTTTACCAAAGCGGATGTGATGAGAGCCATCAAGGCAAGCGGCTCGCATCGCTTCCTCGATGGCTTTCGCGGGGGACCCGTGGCCGATATCGATGCGCTTGCATCGCTGGTCGCACAAGTGGGCGATTACGCACTCGCGCTCGGCGACGCGCTCGACGTACTCGATTTGAATCCCGTCATCATCACGCGAGACAAACCCGGCGGCTGCATCGCGGATGCGCGTCTTATCCTGAAGGGGGCCTGAGCGATGAAAGAATATACGCAGATCAGCTTCGATGTCGCTGAAGATGTCGCCACGTTGACACTCAGGCGCCCTCATAAGCTCAATGCACTGACCGATCAGATCAACCTCGAACTGTTCGACGCCCTAAATCGCATTGCGGATACGCCTGCGATCAAGGTTGTGGTGCTGACCGGCGAGGGCCGCGCGTTCTCCGCAGGCTACGATGTGGGTGAGGGGCCGGACATGCCTGAGCGTACACCGGCCTATTGGAAATATCACTTCTTCCTCGCCTTCCAGACCCTGCGCCGCATCTGGTCCCTGCCTCAGCCGGTGGTCGCTAAGGTGCGCGGCGCCTGCCTCGGCGGCGGCATGGCCCTCGCCATGGCCAGCGACCTGACATATGCGAGTGAAGACGCGTTCTTTGGTGATGCCGAGATCAAGTTCGGGGGCGGCGGCAACATGTTCCCGGTGCTGCAATGGATCATCGGGATCAAGAAGCTGAGCGAGCTGCAGCTGACGGGACGCAACGTCTACGCTCCCGAGGCGCTTCATCTCGGCATGCTCAATGAGATCACGGCCGGTGACGATCTCGACCGGCGTGTGGATCAGGTCGTCCGGCACATGTGCCTCCTTCCGGAGGGAACGCTGGTTCGCAACAAGGCCAGCACGCGCCGCTGGTACGAGCAGATGGGGATTGGTGCCGTCATCACCGGGAATGAGCAGAGCTCGGCGCTTGGCCTTAGCACGAGCGGTGAAAACGAGTTCACTCGAATTTCGAAGAGGGACGGAGTCTCGGCGGCTCTCCGGTGGCAGAAGAGCCGCTTTGCAGATGTGGGAGCGTTCAAATGAATGAAGCTCGCTCCGAACCGCAGCCGCTCCTCTCGCCATTGCCGAGCCGCATCGGGCGGCTCCAGATGGGGCGGATGAAAGACGACGGGCAACGCTTCATCGCCTGGCTCATCAGCGCGATCCTACTGATATGGTTCTGGCAATGGTATGTATCGGAGTTCGAGGTCTCCCCCGCCGTCTTTCCATCGCCCGCCGCCGTCTGGGAGGCGCTTTATCTCAATATTGGGGATGGCACCTTCATCTCCGACCTGGGCTATACGATGAAGGAGGTGCTGATCGGATTCTTCGGCGGCAGCACCGTCGGTTTCCTGCTAGCGCTGCTGATCTCCGAATTTCGGCCCGTCCGAACGATCCTCTACCCCTACGTGATTGCCTTTCAGGCCGTGCCGAAGACGGCGCTGGCGCCCATGTTCCTGATCTGGTTCGGCTTCGGCATCGAGTCAAAGGTCGCTCTCGTCATATCGACCGTATTCTTTCCGGTCCTGATCAATACGCTTTCAGGCTTGGAGCGGACGGATCCCGACCAGCTCGACATGCTCAAGGCCTATTGCGGAAAGCGCTGGCGTATCTTCCTTCGGGTCAAGCTTCCCAGCGCCATGCCGCCGCTCTTCGCGGGGCTTGAGCTTGCCATCGTGCTGGCCATCATCGCGGCTGTCGTCTCCGAGTTTCTCGGCGCCGTCGGCGGGCTTGGCTACCGAATTCTCACCTTCAACACCAGCCTCGACATGGCTGGGCAATTCGCGGCGCTCATCCTGTTATCGCTCACCGGATTCATCCTCCACGCCATCGTGAAGTACATCGGGAACCGGGTCGTATTCTGGGGACGGGCGAAAGAAGGCAGCACTTAGTGAAAGCTCGATAAAAGGGGAACCGACATGCGTAGTTTCGTTCAAAAAGTTGCAGTCGCCTTCGTTGGCGCGTCTTTGCTGGCAGGGGGCAGCGTCAGTGCATCGGCCAAGGATCTGAAAAAGGTCACTTACGCCATCGCGACCGCCGACCTGAATGTCGGCTATCCTTTTGCGACACTCGCAAAGGCGCTTGGCTACTTCGAAAATGAAGGGCTCGATGTCAGCATCGTGCCGGGACAATCCTCCGCCGCGACGGCGCAGATTCTCCTGACGGGTCGAGCCGATGTCGGCGTGGCTCAGCCGGATCCGGTCATGATCCAGCGCGCCAATTCAAAGATCCCTCTCATCTCGTTCTACGCCATCAGCCGCCGGGGAACGAACGTGCTCATCACGCGCGTCGATTCTCCCATCAAGACGATTGCGGATCTCAAGGGCAAGAAGGCCGGCGTCGGCGATCTCGGATCGGGCAGCATGACCTATCTCAAATCGCGGCTGCTGCAGGAGGGGATGAGCGACAAGGATGTCCAGCTGGTCGCGACCGGCTACGGCACGCCCGGCTTCGAGGCGCTTAAAAATGGGGTTGTGGATTTCTCGGTCAGCTTCACCGGCGGCGTCGCCCGTATGACGGTTGCCGGTTACAACGTCCGCAAGCTTCCTCAGACCAAAGATGAGTTGAACCAGTACAGCTATAACCTCTTCGCGACCGAGGACTACATCAACAAGAACCCGGATGTCATCAAGGGTTTGGGACGAGCGACCGCAAGGGCAACCGTGTTCTTGAAGAACAATCCCGAGGCAGCCGTGCGCGCGTTCTGGAAATACGCGCCGGATCGCGCACCGAAGGATCTGAACGATCCGAAAGCGATGGAGCGTGACCTCGCAATCCTGACGGCGCAGATTCAGGACATGGCGGCGGACCAATTCCCCGACGACTTCGCCTGGGGCAGTCAGGATGCCGCCGTGTATGAGCGGATCCAGAAGTATCTGGTCGATGCCGGTCAGATCAAGACGCCGGCCGATCCGACGATCTTCTTCAATAATTCCTTCGCCAAGGATTACGTCGCTTTCGATCCCAAAGCGATCGCCGACGCAGCCAAGGCAGCCAACTGAACAAGACATGGCCTGACGGGTCCCATCCTGTCAGGCCATCGAATGATCCAACTTCGCGACCAGCAGATCGGAGCCGACGATGACGCAGATGTCCCATGGGATCTCCTTCCACGACGTTGGGCGAACCTTCATGACGCGCGAAGGGAAGACGCTCACCGCGCTGCAGACCGTGCGCTTCGATGTCCAGCCCGGCGAGTTCGTATCGCTTCTCGGCCCGAGCGGCTGCGGCAAGACGACATTGCTGCGCATGGTCGCCGGCCTCTTGGCCCCGAGTTGGGGGAAGGTCATGGTCGGCGGCAGCGAGGTCACGCGGCCACGTCCTGATTTCGGCGTTGTTTTCCAGCAGCCCCTGCTGCTTCCCTGGCTGTCCGTCCTCAAGAACGTGCTCCTGCCGGTCGATGTCCAAGGTCGGCGAGTTGGCGACTATGTCGAGCGCGCTCACGAACTCATCCAGATGGTCGGCCTCAAAGGTTTCGAGAATCGCCTGCCGGCCGAACTCTCCGGTGGAATGCAGCAGCGCGTGGCCTTGGCCCGCGGCTTGATCCACGATCCCAAGCTGCTCCTGATGGATGAGCCTTTCGCGGCTCTCGACGCCATGACGCGCGAGAACATGAACATCGAATTGCAGCGCATCTGGCAAGCCAACCGCAAGACGGTTCTTTTCGTGACCCACGGTATCCCCGAGTCGGTCTTCCTCAGCGATCGCGTGGTCGTGATGAGTGCGCGGCCGGGGCGGATTTCGAAGATCGTGGACATCCCGTTCGAACGCCCCCGGCGCTCGGAGCTTCTTGGTACGGCGGAATTTGCCGAAGTCGTTGCGGAGATACGCTCGGTCTTCGATGAAGCGCATGGTTCGCACGCGTCCACACAAGCAGCTGCGTAAGGACGTCGGATTCCTTCGTTCATCCGTTACTGACAGGAGAGGAAGCGTCTTCATGAAAAAGGCCCCACAGCGGAAGCTGTGAGGCCTGAGATGATCAAGATCCTTGCGCGTGCAGGATCGACTACACGTCGAGATTCGCCACCGAGAGCGCGTTCTCCTGGATGAATTCGCGGCGAGGTTCTACCACGTCCCCCATGAGCTTCACGAACAGGTCGTCGGCATCGGTTGTGTCCTTCACCTTGACCTGCAGAAGCGAGCGCACATCGGCGTCGAGCGTCGTTTCCCAGAGCTGCTGCGCGGTCATTTCGCCGAGGCCCTTGTAGCGCTGGAGCTGCAGGCCCTTGCGGCCGGCGGCCAGTACGGCGTTGAAGAGCGAGAGCGGACCGTCGATCTGCATCTCGTCGTTCTTGCGAACGAGCTTTGCCGGTTTCGCATAGACATCCTGCAGGGATTTTGCGCGCTCGTCGAGCTTCTTCGCTTCCTGGCTCGCGATGAGCGCCTGATCGAGCGTCGCGGTCTGTTTCACGCCGCGCACGGTGCGCGAGAAGACGTAGCCGCCCTCGCTAACCTCGCCGGTCCAGCCGCGCTCGAGCTCTTCCGAGAT
This sequence comes from Microvirga sp. 2YAF29, assembly GCF_052114605.1. Classification (NCBI taxonomy): domain Bacteria; kingdom Pseudomonadati; phylum Pseudomonadota; class Alphaproteobacteria; order Hyphomicrobiales; family Methylobacteriaceae; genus Microvirga; species Microvirga sp. 2YAF29. Next base: position 106,880 of record NZ_JBFRFB010000005.1, on the reverse strand, counting down.
CGCATCGAGACGCTGGGCGATATAGATCGCCGCCGCGGGGCCGCGCTCCGGGTCTTCGACCACGTCGGGACGCAGCGCCCCTGCAGTCGCGGCCTGCTCCACAGCCTTGCGGTTATAGCGCGTGTGCAGGCTGTTCAGCACCTGGCGCACGAGGCGTGCCTCATCGATCAGGCCTCTCAGCTGATCGCCCTGGAATTCCACGCCGGTTTCGAGACGCAGCGCGGCATTCTCGATGCCCTCGCCGATCAGGTAATCTTCCAGCGCGCGTTCATCCTTGAGGTAGATCGAGGACTTGCCGCGGGTCGCTTTATAGAGCGGCGGCTGCGCGATATAGAGATACCCGCGGTCGATCAGCTCCGGCATCTGCCGGAAGAAGAACGTGAGCAGCAGCGTACGAATGTGCGAGCCGTCCACGTCCGCGTCCGTCATGATAATGATGCGGTGGTAGCGCAGCTTGTCGAGGTTGAACTCCTCGCGGCCGATGCCGGTGCCGAGCGCGGTGATCAGCGTGCCGATTTCCTGGCTCGACAGCATCTTGTCAAAGCGCGCGCGCTCGACGTTGAGGATCTTGCCGCGCAGCGGCAGCACGGCCTGGAAGGCGCGGTTGCGGCCCTGCTTGGCGGAACCGCCGGCGGAGTCGCCCTCGACGAGCAGCAATTCGCACTTGGATGGATCGCGCTCCTGGCAGTCGGCGAGCTTGCCCGGCAGCGAGGCGATGTCGAGCGCGCCTTTACGGCGGGTGAGCTCGCGGGCTTTACGGGCAGCCTCGCGGGCGGCGGCGGCTTCCACCACCTTGCCGATGAGGGTGCGGGCTTCCTGCGGATGCTCTTCGAGCCAGTTGTTGAGCGCCTCGTTCATGACGTTCTCGACGGCGGGACGGACTTCGGACGAGACGAGCTTGTCCTTCGTCTGCGAGGAGAACTTCGGATCCGGCACTTTTACGGACACGACGGCGGTCAGGCCCTCGCGGCAATCGTCGCCGGTGAGCGAGACCTTTTCCTTCTTCGTGAGGCCGGAGGATTCCGCATAGCCGTTCACCTGGCGCGTGAGCGCCGCGCGGAAGCCCGCGAGGTGGGTGCCGCCATCGCGCTGCGGGATGTTGTTGGTGAAGCAGAGCACGTTCTCGTGGTACGAGTCGTTCCACCACAACGCCACTTCCACGCCGATGCCGTCCTTCTCGGAATTGATGAGGATCGGCTGCTGGATCAGCGGGGACTTGGCGCGGTCGAGATAGCGCACGAAGGCTTCCACGCCGCCCTGGTACATCAGCTCCTCGCGCTTGTGCTCCGCATGGCGCTTGTCCGTGAGAATGATGCGCACACCCGAATTCAGGAACGCCAGCTCGCGCAGGCGGTGTTCGAGGGTGCTGTAGTCGTACTCCACCATGGTGAAGGTTTCCGTCGAGGCCAGGAAGGTGACTTCCGTGCCGCGCTTTCCCTCGGCGTCGCCGACGACGGCCAAAGGCGCAACCGCGTTGCCATGACGGAATTCGATCTCGTGCGCCTTGCCATTGCGGTAGATGCGCAGCTTGAGCCAGCTGGAGAGCGCATTCACCACCGATACGCCGACGCCGTGCAGGCCGCCGGAGACCTTGTAGGAATTCTGGTCGAACTTACCGCCCGCGTGCAGCTGAGTCATGATGACCTCGGCCGCCGAGATGCCCTCGCCCTGATGGATGTCGGTGGGGATGCCGCGGCCGTTGTCGGTGACGGTCACCGAGCCGTCCGCGTTGAGTGTCACGGTGACTTCGGTGGCGTGGCCGGCGAGGGCTTCGTCGATGGCGTTGTCCACGACCTCGTAGACCATGTGGTGGAGGCCCGAGCCGTCGTCGGTATCGCCGATATACATGCCCGGCCGCTTGCGCACCGCATCAAGGCCCTTGAGAACCTTGATGGATTCCGCGCCATAGGCATCAGCACTCACATTGATAGCAGGGTCGGCCATTTAGGATCCTTCGGAGCGCGGCAGGAAACGGGTGCGCACTCGGTGATTGATTCGTCAGATCAGATATTTAGTGACGAATCGTTGAAATTTCACCCCCACGCGCATACGCGCGTACGTGAAAGGGGGCTAGAATCCACGAAAAAGTGCCGTTCAGGGGGTGATTTTTCGCTTCAGGAGCGCCCATAGGCTCAAGGCCAGCAAAAGGGCGCTCACCAGGGCCGGCATGCCCCAGATGAAGGCTGCCTGCGCGACCATGACGCCCGCCTCCGAATCGTAGCAGCGACCAAGCTCGTTGAAGCAATCCGCCCAGCGCCAATAGCGCTCATAAAACATCCAGGCGAACCCCACTGTCAGAAGGCTCCATAGGGCCACCATGGACAGCCGCATCCACAGCCTGTGCCCCCATTGCAGCCAAAGCAGAGCCAGCCAGAACGGAGACAGCAGGATCACGGCGCCGAACAGCAGGCTCATCGCACGGCGACGGCCGCTGCAGCCCCCGCCATGACCGCGCCCGTGCTCTTGTTGAGGATGCGCAGGGCCTTAGGGCTGGTGAACAGCCGCCGCGCCCGGACGGCAAGCACGATGTAGATCCCGAACACGACACCCAGCACCGTCAGGGTCGCCACTACCAGCTCCGCATAGCCCAGCATCGTGATCCTGGTGAGATCGAGGAAGGTGGGCAGAAGGGCGAGGTAGAACACGATGGTCTTGGGGTTGCCCAGCGTCAGCGCAAGCCCGCCGAGAAGCAGCTTCAACGGCCTCTCGGCTTTCGCCTCAGCGGAGACGTCCCGCGCCTCGACGGGGGTCGTCCAGAGCTTGTAGGCGATGTAGAGCAGGTAGGCAGCGCCGGCATATTTGACCGCCAGGAACACCCCATGGAAGGCCTGTGCCAGGGCGGCGAGGCCTAGAACCGCGAAGGTCAGCCATACTACGTCGCCCAGGGCGATGCCGATGCTGAAGGGAATTGCGCCCCTGGGGCCGCGCCCTAGCACCCGCGCCACGATGGCGGCAATGCCGGGCCCCGGCGAGGCGGCGGCGATGAAGAGGGCGGAGGAGAAGAGGAACAGGCCTGCGAGTTCCATGGCAACACCGGGCAGTCAGAAATTGAGTGAGATCCACCACATAAGCCGAAGTGGTTTATCGCACCATCAAGGATTGTTGATGTGTTCAATCACACCGGATGACACCTGCAGCACGTCCGCCCGGCCTTCGAGTTCCGCAAAGAGGCTCGGGTCCGCGCCAGTCATCCAGACCTGCCCGCCTAAGCGCTCCAGTGCCGCGAAGAGGCCCGCGCGGCGGCGGGGATCGAGATGGGCGGCGACTTCGTCGAGCAGTACGAAGGGGGCGATGCCGCTCATGCTGGCGACGAGCTGCGCATGGGCGAGAACGAGGCCGATGAGGAGCGCCTTCTGCTCGCCGGTGGAGGCGGTGTTGGCGGGAATGTCCTTCGGCCCATGGCGCACGATGAGGTCGGAGGCCTGCGGCCCGATCAGCGTGCGTCCGGCGGCGCGGTCGCGGTGGCGGTTGTCGCGGAGGATGGCGCGGTAGCGGTCCTCCGCATCGACGGCGGGGAGCGTCGCCACGAGGCTGTCGATCTCACCCTCCAGGCCCATCGTCGCGAAGGGGAAGGGCGAGTCTTCCGTGCGGGTCTCAAAGATGAGGGCGGCAAGACGCTCCACGGTTTCGCGGCGCGCGGCAGCGACCGCGATGGCGAGCTCCGCCACTTCGCGCTCCAGGGCATCGAGCCAGAGGCGGTTGTCGGGATTTTCCTCGAGCACGCGGTTGCGGGAGCGTAGCGCGCGTTCCAGCGCATTCACCCGCGTGCCGTGCTCGGCATCGACGGCGAGCACGAGTCGGTCGAGAAAGCGGCGGCGGTCGCCGGCGGGGCCGCGAAACAGCGCGTCGAGATCGGGCGTGAGCCAGACGACGCGAAGGAATTCCGCAAACGCCGTCGGTGAGGAGGCCGTTGCCCCGTCGATGCGGCAGATGCGTGAGGAACGGGCGTTCTCGCCCTGAGGTTCGAGCCCGGTGCCGAGGCGATGCTCGCCGTAAGGGGCATCGAGCGTCAGCGAAATCGCGAAGGAGCCTGGACCGCCCTGGCGGGCCATCTCGCCCAGCTCCGCGCGGCGCAGACCGCGCCCCGGCATGAAGAGGGAGATCGCCTCCAGCACATTGGTCTTGCCCGCGCCGTTCTCACCCACCAGCGCCACGAGCGAGCGCGACACGGGAAGGTCCAGGCTCGCATAGGTGCGGAAATCCTGGAGGATGAGACGGACGATTCGGGAAGCGGCAACGGGAGCGGAGGACATGCGCTCCCTTCTTTCAGGAGCGGGCGCGAAAGATCAAGGGTGGGCGCGGCCGAAGTGGAGTTCCTATTGTCGCGACGTTTCCCTGTCATGGCCGGGCTTGTCCCGGCCATCCCGATAGGAAGAGCGCGGCGCCTCCCCAAAACGAGATCACCGGCACAAGGCCGGTGATGACGAGAGACTGATTCTGAAAACGGCGCTTACACGCGCATCGGCATCAGGACGTAGAGCGCAGGCGCGCCCTCGCGGTCCTGAATGACGGTGGGCGAGCCTGGGTCGGCGAGCTTGAACAGGGCCGTGTCGCCGTCGAGCTGGGACGTGATGTCGAGGAGATAGCGGGCGTTGAAGCCGATATCGATGGGCGTGTTGTCGTAATCGACCTCGATCTCTTCCGTCGCGCTGCCCGAATCCGGGTTGTTGACGGTGAGCGTCAGGCGGCCATCGGCGAGAGCCAGCTTTACCGCGCGCCCGCGCTCCGACGAGATGGTGGAGACGCGATCCACGGCCTTCGCGAAATCGCCTCGCTCGACCACGAGGATCTTGTCGTTGCCGGCGGGAATGACGCGCTGGTAATCCGGGAAGGTGCCGTCGATGAGCTTCGAGGTCAGCACCACGCCGTCGAATGTCAGCCGCACCTTGGCGGAGGACAGCTCAACGGTGATGCTCTCCGAACCGTCCTCGACGAGCTTGACGATCTCGGCCACGGCCTTGCGCGGAATGATCACGCCGGGCATGCCCTCGGAGCCGTTCGGCGCGGGCAGTTCCACGCGGGCGAGGCGATGGCCGTCGGTGGCGACGGCGCGCATCACGAGCGAGCCGCCTGCATCGATGGTGTGAAGATAGATGCCGTTGAGATAATAGCGCGTCTCTTCCGTCGAGATCGCGAACTGCGTCTTCTCGATCAGCTTTTTGAGATCGGCGGCGGCCAGCGTGAAGCGATGTGGAAGATCGCCGGCGGCGAGATCCGGGAAGTCGCTTTCGGGCAGGGCCTGCAACATGAAGCGCGAACGGCCCGAGCGGATCTGCATCTGGCCCATGTCGGCGGTCATTTCCAGCGACACCTGCGCGCCGTCGGGCAGCTTGCGCACGATGTCGTAGATCATGTAGGCGGGCACCGTCGTGGAGCCAGCTTCCGTGATATCAGCGGGGATCGTCTCCGTCACCTCGATGTCGAGGTCGGTGGCCCGCAGTCGAAGCGAGCCTTCCTCGGCGCGCAAAAGCACGTTCGACAGAATCGGAATGGTATTGCGGCGCTCGACGACGCGGTGCACGTGCCCCAGCGCCTTCAGAAGAGCGGCGCGCTCAACAGTAACTCTCATAACGCGACACCTATTGTCGGTAAAAATTCTTGGCCCGCTCCCGGCAGGATGGCCGAAACGAGCAGGGGCAAGATTGGCTTTAGTTGCCCGAGAAAGCAAGGCCGTGGCCCTTCTCGCTGGAAAAGCCACGGTCCGGTTCGGTGATCCGCTTATTCCTGCAGCATCCGCTTGAGGAGTTCGACCTCGTCGGAGAGCGCATGATCCTCGCCGATGGCCTTCTCAATCTTGCGCACCGCATGGAGCACGGTGGTGTGATCGCGCCCGCCGAAGCGGCGGCCGATTTCCGGCAGGGAACGTAAGGTGAGGACCTTCGACAGATACATGGCGATCTGGCGCGGGCGGACTACCGCGGCGGTGCGGCGCTCGGAGAGGATGTCCGAGCGGGAGACGTTGTAGCGCGAGGCCACCAGCTTCTGGATGTCCTCGATCTTGACGCGCTTCGGCTCGCGGTTGCGCACGAGATCGCGGATCGCGGTCTCGGCGGTTTCCATCGTGATCGCGGAGCCGGTGAGGGTGGCGTGCGCCAGAAGGCGGTTCACCGCGCCTTCGAGATCGCGCCCATTGGCCGTGATCGAGCGCGCCACGTAGGAGACCACGTTAGGTCCTACATCGAAGCTGGTGTGAATGGTCTTGAGGGCATCGATCCGGGTGGTCAGGATAGAGGTGCGAAGCGCCTCGTCCAAAGCCGTCACCTCGACCACGAGGCCGCCGGCGAGGCGCGAGCGCACGCGCTCGTCGAGGTTTTCGAGATCGGCCGGCGGGCGGTCCGCGGCGATCACGATCTGGCGGCCCGCATCGATGAGGGCATTCAGCGTATGGCCGAATTCCTGCTGGATCTGCTTGCCCTGGATGAACTGCACGTCGTCGATAATGAGCAGGTCGATGCCGCGCAGGCGCTCCTTGAAAGCGAGCGAGGTCTGCGCCTTCAAGGACGCGACGAAGCCGTACATGAAGCGGTCGGCGGTGAGATAGATCACGCGGCGGCCTTGCGTGCGCATTTCATGGCCGATGGCATGAAGAAGATGCGTCTTGCCGAGGCCAACGCCCGCATGAATATAGAGCGGGTTGTAGATCACCTGGCCGTTCGCCGCATGGGCCACGCGGTCGGCGGCGGCATGGGCGAGGGCGTTGGAGCGCCCGACAATGAAGCTATCGAAGGTCAGGCGCGAATCGAGCGGCGCGCCGCCGAGATCGGAAGACTCTCCGCGCTCCTCGGGAGGAAGCGCGAGCGAAGGCGTCTTGGGCTCGCCGGTCGGGAGGGTAATGGCTTGCGCTGGGGCAGTGCTGGCCCGGGGGGCCTCGCTCGGGCGGCGCTGGGGAGACGCGTCGCGGCCAAGCGAGTTGCGCACGCCGATCGCCACGCGCTCAACATCATTGGCCTCGGAGCGGTAAACCGTGAGAACCCGGTCGACATAATGCGACTCGATCCAGCTCTTCAGGAAGCGCGTGGGCACCGTGAGATAAGCACAGCCCTCGATCACCGAATCCAGTTCCAGGCGGCCGAACCAACTGGCGAAGATGTCCTCGCCCAGTTCGGCCCGCAGGCGGCGTTTTACACGCGCCCACACATCAGCTGCTGTCTGCTCACCTGACGATTCCATGCCGCTCTCACTGGGTGCGGCAAAGGTTCGATGGTCCTCGCTGCGATACATAAAAATTCCCTCCACGAGGCTCCGCCTAATACGGCGCGAACCCCTACGCATGACCCGTTTTGAACAAGCAAAGCACGCCCGCTTCACCGGTAGTTCAAAACTTGGCGCCCCCAATTGTACTGAAGCTTATCAAAGTGTTTCTAGGTTGAGATGACCTCTATGGGTCACCCCTTCGGCATGCATTCATGATCGATCAAGACTACCCCTTGGTAAGGGAGGTGCCTTTGTTTGCTTCTTATTATGGTGCAACAACGCCCTAACCTCGCGATGAAGTTCTGCAGCTTGAGACTTGAGTGAATGACTTCACGGCCGCCCGTTGAAGTGAGTTGACCTTATACAGTTGGAGGGAGGCCGCGCAACACGAGCGAAGCGGCTTCATACCTCCAGCGAACCCCAAAAAGCCTCCACGGGTCGTCCACAGCTTTTGAGGCACGACGATAAAGTCCTGACTCTTCAACTGATTCACTGTTCAGCCACAGCCTGTGCAAGGTCTCGAAAAAAGGTTTTCGCGCAACCTTGATTCAGGATCGATTCGGGCCGAGTCGGCGCGTGATTCCGATGCCTCGCGAACCTTTGCCTGCTAAGCTACTGAAGCATATCGAATTTTTATGTGCAGTTTGAATCATAGCAGGGCAGATGATCACCCGGTCATTCGTGGATAAAGTCAAGCTCGTGTGTGGATAAAAAGAGAGCTAAATTTTAGCCGACAAACTTGGCTTAAAGCGCTTGCAGGATGAAGCCGACGCGCCATCTGTGCCGCGGCTTGAGACCCTTGCACAGCAAGGCGTTCAGCCACCCTTGGGTGATGTTATAAAGAATTGCGCCCAGCATGAATTTCTGGCAGTACCGACGACATCGCGAGCGATCGGCACACCGCGCGAAATGCCATGCGAGCCAGCTGCTCGCTGCAGCGTCCTATCGGCCGCACCCGATCCGTCAATTTACCAGTCCTTGAACGCTCGTCGGCGAGCGCATCGCATGGCATAAGACCGCCAAATTTTCTCAGGCTCAAAGACTCCATGATTCGTATCGAGAACGTCAGCAAGCAGAACAGCCACCGGATCCTCTACATCGAGGCCTCCGCGACACTTCAGAAAGGTGAGAAGGTCGGCCTCGTCGGTCCCAACGGCGCGGGCAAGACGACGCTTTTTCGCATGATCACCAAGGAGGAGCAGCCCGATGAGGGCCAGGTCTCCGTCGATCGCGGCATCACCATCGGCTATTTCAGCCAGGATGTGGGCGAGATGGCAGGCCATAGCGCGGTCACCGAAGTGATGAATGGCGCAGGTCCCGTGAGCGAGGTCGCTGCCGAGCTGAAGGAACTCGAAGCCGCGATGGCCGATCCCGATCAGGCGGGCAATTTCGACGAGATCATCGCGCGCTACGGCGAGGTGCAGGGGCGCTACGAGGAGCTCGATGGCTATTCGCTGGAAGGGCGCGCACGCGAGGTGCTCGCAGGTCTCGGCTTCAGCCAGGAGATGATGGACGGCGATGTGGGCGGCCTCTCCGGCGGTTGGAAGATGCGCGTCGCGCTCGGACGCATTCTTCTCATGCGCCCCGATGTGATGCTCCTCGACGAGCCGAGCAACCACCTGGATCTGGAGAGCATCATTTGGCTCGAAGGATTCCTGAAGGGCTTCGAGGGTGCGCTTCTCATGACCTCGCATGATCGCGCCTTCATGAACCGCATCGTCAACAAGATCATCGAGATCGATGGCGGCTCGCTCACCACCTATTCGGGCGATTACGAATTCTACGAGCAGCAGCGCGCGCTCAACGAAAAGCAGCAGCAGGCGCAGTTCGAGCGCCAGCAGGCCATGCTCGCCAAGGAAATCAAGTTCATCGAGCGCTTCAAGGCGCGCGCCTCGCATGCAGCCCAGGTGCAGAGCCGTGTGAAGAAGCTGGACAAGATCGAGCGCGTGGAGCCGCCCAAGCGCCGTCAGAGCGTGGCGTTCGATTTCCTGCCCGCGCCGCGTTCGGGCGATGACGTGATCAGCCTGAAGAAGGTGCACAAGGGCTATGGCAGCCGCAGCATCTATGAAGGGCTCGACTTCGCGGTGCGCCGCAAGGAGCGCTGGTGCGTGATGGGCGTCAACGGCGCCGGCAAGTCCACGCTGCTCAAGCTCGTCGCAGGCTCCGCCGAGCCGGACCAGGGCACGGTGACCATCGGCGCCAGCGTGAAAATGGGCTACTTCGCCCAGCACGCCATGGAAGTGCTCGACGGCGACCGCACCGTGTTCGAGTTTTTAGAGGATTCCTTCCCGCAGGCTGGTCAAGGATCGCTGCGCACGCTCGCCGGATGTTTCGGCTTCTCGGGCGACGATGCGGAGAAGAAGTGCCGCGTGCTCTCGGGTGGCGAGAAGGCGCGCCTCGTCATGGCCAAGATGCTCTACGATCCGCCGAATCTTCTGGTGCTCGACGAGCCTACCAACCACCTGGACATGGCGACGAAGGAAATGCTGATCGATGCCCTCTCGCGCTATGAGGGCACCATGCTCTTCGTTTCCCACGACCGCCACTTCCTCGCGGCTCTCTCCAACCGGGTGCTGGAGCTGACGGATGACGGCATCCATCAATATGGCGGCGGCTACACGGAATACGTGGCCCGCACCGGGCAGGAGGCTCCGGGGTTGCGTAACTGAACATCGATCAATGTAGATCAGGTTCCGACTTAAGCGCAGATTTCCCCCTCCCCCTGTGGGGGAGGAGGGCTTGTCAACTCTACCCCTCAAGCGCCCTGATCATCTCTACCCGGGTCGCATGCCGGCCACCCTCGAACTGAGCAGTCAGGAACGCATCCACGATATCGAGCGCCAGCCCTTCGCCCACGATGCGGGCGCCAATCGAGAGCATGTTCGCATCATTGTGCTGGCGAATCATGCGGGCTGAGAATGTGTCGCTGCAGACGCCGCAACGGATGCCCTTTACCTTGTTCGCCGCCATCATGATGCCTTGGCCAGTGCCACATAGAATGATGCCAAGCTGGCAATCGCCAGAGGCAACGAGCTGCGCTGCCGCCTCGCCGTGGGCAGGATAATGTGTGCTCTCGGGTGACGTCGGACCAATATCGACCACTGACCATCCATTTGCTGCGATATGAGCGGCGACGGCCTGTCGGAGTTCAATGGCGGCATGGTCGCTAGAGAGGACGATGCGTTTGCTCGCTGTCATGAATAGGTCGTCCGAGTTTCCGAGGAAATTTGGCGGCTTGGCCGAGGTTGAGAAGAGTGCGGAATGCGCTGAGCAGCTTGCAAAGCTTAGTTGCACCAAGTGCTTCCTGCCACGTGTTTCTTATATCTGAGTGGATGCCGCAAACGAAAAACCCGGCCGCGAGGCGCAGCCGGGTTCGATCAGTTCGGTGCCGCCCGTGAGGGCAGCTTCCTAATAATTAGGCGCTCAGAGCCTTGATGCGGCTGGTGAGGCGCGAAACCTTACGCGAAGCGGTGTTCTTGTGCACGATGCCCTTCTGAGCGGCGCGCATCATCTCGGGCTCGGCGGCGCGGAGAGCGGCAGCAGCCTCGGTCTGGTTGCCGGAGGCGATTGCCTCCTCGACCTTGCGCACGAAGGTCCGCATGCGGCTGCGGCGCGACTTGTTGATCGCGGTGCGCTTCGCAATCTTGCGGGTCATCTTCTTGGCGGAAACGGTATTGGCCATGGCCAAAGCCTCGTTCTTTTAAATCCCGACGCGACGAAGCGGCTTGAGCCCTGTCAGCAATCGGATGATGAATGGAAACCGAAGAGCCCGCGGGACGCGCGGGCTCGTGTGAGGCGGCTTATAGACGCGATCCTCGGGAACGTCAACGACAGTCAGCCTTTGCGCGTCAAAAAAGCACCGGGAGGGTGCTCTGAACCGCTCCCTGGATAGCTTGGCGCAAGGGATTCGCGGGGTCCAGAAGGAGCCGGAGAGCCATCGCGGCCGAGACCAGGACGAGGAGCGGGCGGATCAGCCGGACCCCCAGCCGCATGGCGAGCCGCGAGCCCACCTGCGCCCCAAGGAACGAGGCGCCCGCCATGACGAGGCCCAGGGGCCAGACCACGGCCCCGGCTATGCTATAGAGCAAGAGGCTGCCAAGGTTGCTCGCCAAATTGAGAAGCTTGGTATGGGCGGTGGCCCGCAGCACCCCGTAACCGAGCAGGGTCACGAAGGCGAGCATATAGAAGGAGCCGGCGCCCGGCCCGAAAATGCCGTCATAGAAGCCCACGACGACGGGCGCGGTGAGCCCGAAGGCCAAGGTTGTCATGCGAGCATGGGCATCCTCGTCCTTGAGCTTGCGTGATAGGGCGAAATAGACGGCAATGGCGATCAGCAGCACCGGGATCAGGGTCTGGAGGACGATATCCGGTAGGAAGCGCACGCAGAGCGCGCCCCCGATTCCGCTGGCGAAGGCAATGGCCGCAAAGCCCCAGGCCTTGCGCCATTCGATCAGTTCCCGGCGCCCGAAGGTATAGGTGGCGGAAGCCGCCGCGAAAGCGCCCTGCACCTTGTTGGTGGCAATTGCCTCCGCAGGCCCGAGACCCGCGAGGATGAGGGCCGGTACCGTCAGCAAGCCCCCGCCTCCGGCGATGGAATCCACGAAGCCTGCGAAAAAAGAGATCGCGGCCAAAGCCGCGATCATGTCGAAACCGATATCGGGCAATTTACTGGTCTTTGAACTCGGCCGCGCGCTTTCCCACGAAGGCGGCCATGCCTTCCTTCTGGTCGGCGGTGGCGAACATGGCGTGGAACAGGCGCCGCTCGAAGCGGATGCCCTCGGAGAGGGACACCTCGTCGGCGCGGTTGATGGTTTCCTTGGTCATCATGGTGATGGGAAGTGACATGGAGGCGATGGTCTCCGCCGCCTTCATGGCTTCAATCATGAGGTCGGCCAGCGGCACCACACGGGCCACGAGGCCGGAGCGCTCGGCCTCCTCGGCACCCATCATGCGGCCCGTCAGGCACATCTCCATGGCCTTGGCCTTGCCGATGAGGCGGGTCAGGCGCTGGGTGCCGCCCATGCCAGGCATGACGCCGAGCTTGATCTCGGGCTGGCCGAACTTGGCGTTGTCGGCGGCGATGATGAAATCGCACATCATGGCGAACTCGCATCCGCCGCCCAGCGCGAAGCCCGCGACAGCCGCGATCATCGGCTTGCGGCGTCCCGCCACCCTCTCCCAGCCGGAAAACTGATTGTCGAGATAGATCTGCGGATAGGCGAGCGAGGCCATTTCCTTAATGTCGGCCCCGGCGGCGAAGGCCTTCTCCGAACCGGTGATCACGATGCAGCCGATGGCGGCATCCGCCTCGAAAGCGTCGAGCGCCTGGTTCACCTCGTTCAAGAGCGCCGAGTTAAGGGCGTTCAGCGCCTGGGGGCGGTTCAGGGTGATCAGACCCACCTTGCCGCGCGTCTCAACGAGAATCGTCTCAAATGCCATGCCGGGATCTCCTCGATTGCCGTCCACCGGTAGGCGAGGGCAGGGGTTCGAGGCAAGGGGAAATCGGCTCGATGCGGCTTCGCTTTTCGGCTTAACCCCGCGTCTGCTTCTGACAATGCGGGCAATAGAAGGTGGAGCGGCCTGATTGCACGAGCCTCTGGACCGTGTCGGTGCATTCCGGGGTCACGCAGGCCATGCCCTCCCGGTCGTAAACGCGGAAGGTGTGCTGGAAATAGCCAAGCGTCCCGTCTACCTGGGCATGGTCGCGCAAGGTCGAGCCGCCTGCCTTGACGGCCTCGGTCAGCACATCGCGGATCACCTCCGCGAGCTGCCGGGCCTTTTCCGTCGGCTGGCCTTTCTTATTAACGAGGGAGCCTGCCGGGGCCGCCGGGTGGAGGCCGGTGCGGAACAGGGCCTCGCACACATAGATATTGCCGAGGCCGGCGATCAGCCGCTGATCGAGCAGGGCAGCCTTCAACGGCGTACGCTTGCCCGCGAAGAGAGTGGCGATGGTCTCTGCCGACAGCTCGTTACCCAGGGGCTCGATGCCCATGCCCGCGAAGTGCTTGCAGGTCTCGATCTCGGAGCGGGGCACCAGATCCATGAAGCCGAAACGGCGGGCGTCGTTATAGGTCACGCTCGCCCCGTTCGAGAGCTCAAAGACCACATGGTCATGGGCGCCGAGGCCCCCGTGCTCGTGGTGGAACTCCCCCGGCATCTGCTTGGCGCCGCCTTGGGTGACGAGGAAGCGGCCCGACATGCCTAAATGCATCACCAGCACCTCGCCCGAGGAGAGATCGGCGAGCAGATACTTGGCCCGGCGGCTTAAGGATCTAACCTCCTGGCCTTCAAGGCGCTCCGCAAAGCGCTCGGGAAAGGGAAAGCGCAGATCCGGGCGCCGTTGCAGCACCTTGGAAAAGCGCGCTCCCACCATGGCGGGCTCCAAGCCTCGGCGCACGGTCTCGACTTCGGGCAGTTCAGGCATCAACCATCTCTTCGGTTCTTGATTGCCATTACATAGCCATTCGGGCCCTCTTCCGCTATGGATCGCTACATCCTGTAGCGAGAGGTATAGAGCATGACCGACGAGAACACCCATTTCGGGTTTCAGTCCGTGCCCCTGGGCGAAAAGCAGGGTCGCGTGAACGAGGTCTTCCGCTCCGTGGCGAGCCGCTACGACATCATGAACGACCTCATGTCCGCGGGCCTTCACCGGCTCTGGAAGGGCGATCTCGTCGCGACCCTGCGCCCGCCCAAGGACCGCCCCTTCCGCCACCTGGACGTGGCCGGTGGCACGGGCGATGTGGCCTTCCGCATTCTCGAAGCGGGCGGGGCGCAGACTCAGGTGACTGTGCTCGACATTAATGGCGAGATGCTGAAGGTCGGCGAGGAGCGGGCCGGCCAGCGATACGAGGGCCAGATCGACTTCGTGGAAGCCAACGCGGAAGAGCTGCCCCTCGAGTCGAAGACCTATGATGCCTACACCATCGCCTTCGGTATCCGGAACGTGCCGCGCATCGATGCGGCTTTGCGCGAGGCCTATCGGGTCTTGAAGCCCGGCGGGCGCTTCCTCTGCCTCGAATTCTCGAAGGTGGACGTGCCGGTGCTCGACAAGATCTACGACGCCTATTCCTTCAACGTCATTCCGCGCATGGGCCAGATGGTGACGGGGGATGCCGAGTCTTATCAGTACCTCGTCGAATCGATCCGTAAGTTCCCGCCGCCCGCCGCTTTCGCGCGCATGATCGAGGAAGCGGGCTTCAAGCGCGTCACGTATCGTCCGCTCACCGCCGGCGTGGTGGCCATTCATTCCGGCTGGAAGATCTAAGCGGTGATCGGCAGCGTCGTTCATCTCGCGCGGAACCTGCGCGCCGGCTACATCCTGGCCCGCGAAGGTGCGCTCGGCCTCTTCGATCCCAGCGCCCTGCCGCCATCGGCCCGCCTCGGCTTGCGGCTCGCGCGCATCATCGAGCGCGGCCAGCCTGAGGACGGCGCGGCGCGCCTGTCGAAGGCGCTGACGCGGCTCGGCCCCTCTTACGTGAAGTTCGGCCAGTTCCTCGCCACTCGCCCCGACATCGTCGGCGCGGCGGCGGCGCGCGATCTGGAACGGTTGCAGGACCGGATGCCTCCCTTCCCACGCGCGGAAGCGGTGCGGATGATCGAGATCGCGTTGGGCCGGCCCATCGACGATCTGTTCCTCGAATTCAGCGAGCCCTTGGCTGCCGCCTCCATCGCGCAAGTGCACAAGGCCCGCATCCGTACACCGGAGGGTGAGGAAACGGTTGCCGTCAAAGTGGTGCGCCCCGGCGTGCGCGAAGGCTTTGCCCGCGATCTTCAAGCCATGCGCGCGGCGGCACGCCTGTTCGAGCGCATGGTGCCCGATGCCCGGCGTCTCAAGGCCCTCGAAGTGGTGGAGACGCTGGCCCGGTCCGTCTCCGTCGAGATGGATCTGCGCCTGGAAGCCGCCGCCGTGTCGGAGCTGGCGGAGAACACCAAGGACGATCCCGATTTCCGCGTGCCGAAGCCCGAATGGGATCTGACCGCGCGCGACGTGCTCACGACGACGTGGATCGACGGCATCCGTCTCAACGACATCGAGGCCATCGAGCGCGCAGGTTTCGACCGGGCTGCCTTGGGCCGCACGGTGATCCAATCTTTCCTGCGCCATGCGATCCGCGACGGCTACTTCCACGCGGACATGCATCCCGGCAATCTGTTCATTGATGCGGAAGGCCGCCTTGTCGCGGTCGATTTCGGCATCATGGGCCGTCTCGGCATGAAGGAACGGCGCTTCCTCGCCGAAATTCTTTTAGGGTTTATCCGCCGCGATTACCTGCGCGTGGCGCAGGTGCATTTCGAGGCGGGCTATGTGCCGCCGCATCATTCGGTCGAGGATTTCGCGCAGGCCATCCGCGCCATCGGCGAGCCGATCCATGACCGGCGCGCGGACGAGATCTCCATGGCGAAGCTGCTGACGCTTCTCTTCGAGATCACGTCCCTGTTCGACATGGCGACGCGCACCGAACTCGTGATGCTCCAGAAGACCATGGTCGTGGTGGAAGGCGTGGGCCGCAATCTCGACCCGAAGCTCGATATGTGGACCACCTCGGAGCCGGTGGTGCGCGAATGGATCGAGCGCAATCTCGGGCCGCTGGGACGCGTCGAGCAGGCGGGCCGGGGCCTATGGACGCTCGCGGGCGTCATCGGCGACCTGCCGGAGTTAGCCCTTCGCGCCGAGCGGGTTCTCAACCAGCTCGAAGACGTCACGGCGAAAGGCGTCGCGCTCAACCAGGACAGCGTCGCCGCCATCGGCCGTGCGGAGGCGCGGGGCAACCGTTGGGGCGTAGCGGCCTTGTGGATTATCGCCACCCTTCTTGCGATCCTGGTCGCACAATAAAACGAGGTGTCTCATGTGGATCAGGGTCTGCGGCCCTTATGCGACAGGCGGCGCCAACCCCAGCCAGCGCGCAGCCAACCTGCGCGTTCTGAATGAGGCGGCCCTGGAGTTGTTCAGGCGGGGACATACCCCCGTGATCGGCGCGAACATGTCTCTGCCCATGATCGCAGCGGCGGGATTGGACGACGCCTCTCATGAGATTAGACTACCGCTGTCGCTGGCACTTCTGGACAGATGCGATGCATGTTTGCGGATTGGCGGAGAGTCGCAAGGATCGGATATCGAGGTCGAGGCTTTCAAGGCCTCGGGACGTCCTATCTACTTCTCCTTGAGCGATATTCCCGCCGTGAACGGTGAAAAAACATGACAGCACTCACCGGCAAACGCATTCTCCTCGTCATCGGCGGCGGGATCGCTGCCTACAAGTCCCTCGATCTCATCCGCCGCCTGCGCGAGCGCGGCGCATCGGTGCGTTGCGTCCTCACCAACGGCGCGCAGCAATTCATCACGCCGTTGGCTGCCTCCGCGCTGACGGGACAACGTACGCATATGGATCTTTTCGACCGCGAGGATGAGGCCGATATCGGGCACATCAAGCTGGCGCGCGATGCGGACCTCGTCGTGGTGGCACCGGCCACCGCGAACCTGATGGCGAAGATGGCGGGCGGGCATGCGGACGATCTTGCCTCCACCGTGCTGCTTGCCACCACGCTGCCGATCCTGATCGCGCCCGCCATGAATGTGCGCATGTGGCTACACCCGGCAACTCAGCGCAATCTCAGTGTCTTGCAGGGTGACGGTGTCCACGCCATCGGCCCCAATGACGGCGCGATGGCGGAAGCCGAGTTCGGCCCCGGCCGCATGGCGGAGCCGCTGGAGATTGCAGCCGAAGTCGAGCGGCTGCTCGCGCCTTCCGGCCCGCTTGCGGGCAAGCATGTGATCGTCACATCGGGTCCGACCCATGAGCCCATCGATCCCGTGCGTTATATCGCCAACCGTTCTTCCGGCAAGCAGGGCCATGCTATCGCGAAAGCGGCGGCTGATGCGGGTGCGCGGGTCACGCTGATCTCCGGCCCCGTCGAACTGTCCGATCCCAAGGGCGTCACCACCGTGCATGTGGAAAGCGCACGGGAGATGCTGGAGGCGGTGCAGAAAGCGCTGCCCGCCGATATCGGCATCTTCGCCGCCGCCGTCGCCGATTGGCGGGTGGCCAATGCGGGCGAGCAGAAGATCAAGAAGAAGGACGGCGCATTGCCAAACCTGTCGCTGACCGAAAACCCCGACATTCTCGCCACGATTTCGCATCTGACGAAGGGCCGCCCCGCGCTCATGGTGGGATTTGCGGCGGAGACCGAGAACGTGATCGAGCACGCCAAGCAGAAGCTCGCGAAGAAGGGCTGCGATCTCATCGTCGCCAACGACGTGTCGCCGCAAACCGGCATCATGGGCGGCGACAGCAACACGGTACATCTCGTCACCGCATCGGGCGTCGAGACCTGGCCTACGGCGTCGAAAACGGAAGTGGCGCAAAAGCTGATCGCGCATCTGAGCGGAGGCGCAAAGCCATGAGCCACGTGCTGCGCGTCCAACGCCTTCCTCACGGCGCCGATCTGCCGCTGCCTCGATATGAAACACCGGGCGCCGCGGGCATGGATCTCATCGCCGCTAATCCCGAGACTGCGCCCGTGGTGCTAGCACCCATGGAGCGCAGGCTCGTTCCCACGGGGCTCGTCATCCAGCTGGAGCAGGGCTTCGAGGCCCAGGTGCGGCCCCGTTCGGGTCTCGCCTTCAAGCATGGCGTGACGGTTCTCAACGCGCCCGGCACAATCGATGCGGATTATCGCGGCGAGGTGCAGGTGCTGCTCGTCAATCTGGGGCAGGAACCCTTCACCATCACGCGTGGCATGCGCATCGCGCAGATGGTCGTGGCGCCGGTGACGATGGTCGAGCTGATGGAGGTCGGCTCGGTCGATGAGACCGCCCGCGCCGCCGGCGGGTTCGGATCGACAGGGTTGGGGCAGGGCCGCTCATGAACTTCCTTTCGCGCCGTTCGTTGCTTGCCATCGCCGCCGTCACGGATATTGCACTCCATGCGCGGCCCTCGCCGGTTTCCGCGAAGGCGCTCGCCACCCGCCACAACCTGCCGCCGCGCTACCTTGAGCCGGTGCTCCAGGCGCTGGTGCGCCAGGGCATCCTGAAGGGCGTACGCGGCCCGCGCGGCGGCTATGAGCTCGCCCGCGAACGCCGTCGCATCACGGCGGGCGATATCGTGCGCATCGCCATGTCGGCGCAGGAGGATGACGGCACCTCTCCGCTGCCGGAATCGCGTCTCGCCGAGGCCGTGGTCGCACCCCTCGTGACTCGTGGCACCGAGGCTTTCCTGATCGAGCTCGATAAGGTGACGGTCGAGGATCTCTGCAACCGTGCGCAGGCTGAAGCCGTTGTGGAGTCTGCCATTCCGACTGATTTTACAATATAATTTTGTGAATTAAGTCAATTATCGACAGCGAATGCGATAAGGACTAATATCCTCCTATGCTCAAGGAGGCTTTTTATGGCTGATACCGTCAAAACACAGGGCGACACCAAGCCCGGCCGTGGCCGCATCTACGGTTCGATCACCGACACCATCGGCAACACCCCGCTCGTGCGCCTCAACCGGCTGCCGAAGGAGCATGGGGTGGATGCGGAAATCCTTCTGAAGCTCGAATTCTTCAACCCGATCTCCAGCGTGAAGGACCGTATCGGCGTCAACATGATCGACGCCATGGAAGCAGCGGGCAAGATCAAGCCGAGCACGACCCTGATCGAGCCGACCTCTGGCAATACGGGCATTGCGCTGGCATTCGTCGCCGCTGCGCGCGGCTACCGCCTGATCCTCGTGATGCCCGAGACCATGTCCATCGAGCGCCGCAAGATGCTGGCCTTCCTCGGGGCCGAACTCGAACTCACTCCTGGCCCTCAGGGAATGAAGGGCGCGATTGCCCGCGCCGAGGAATTGCTGAAGGAGATTCCGGATTCGGTAATCCCGCAGCAGTTCAAGAACCCCGCCAATCCCGACATCCACCGCAAGACCACGGCGGAAGAGATCTGGAACGACACCAACGGCCAGTTCGATGCGTTTGTCGCGGGCGTCGGCACCGGCGGCACCATCACCGGCGTTGCCCAGGTCATCAAGCCGCGCCTGCCGAACATGAAGGTCTTTGCGGTCGAGCCCGAGGATTCTCCGGTTCTCTCCGGCGGTCAGCCCGGCAAGCACAAAATTCAAGGTATCGGTGCGGGCTTCGTGCCGGATGTGCTCGATCGTTCCCTGATCGATGGCGTCATTACCATCGGCAACCAGACAGCGTTCGATACCTCGCGCAGGCTTGCGCGCCTTGAAGGCATTCCCGGTGGCATCTCCACGGGCGCCAATGTGGCGGCTGCGCTCGAACTCGCGTCGCGCCCCGAATTCAAGGGCAAGCGCATCGTCACCGTCGCCCCGTCCTTTGCCGAGCGCTATCTCTCGACCGATTTATTCGAAGGCCTCTGAGACAATCCTTCATCGATCCTGAGGGCGGCTTTCGAGCCGCCTTTTTCATTTGCACGACGGGCAAGCGTAGCCAGAACTTCCCCCCAGTGCCCGGGTTCTCCTTAGCAACCACATCCGTTTGTGTTGCAAGGAGTTCATCATGGCGGAGCGCGAAGCCCCACATTCATTGAAAGACCAATCCGCGGACCAGATCCGCAACAAGCAGCGCGACGGCGGAAGCGATCGAGCGCGCGACTGCCGTGAACGGCAAGGATAAGGATTGAGAGGAGATCGACATGGGCAATGCTGGCTACGGCAACCACACCGAAGACACGAAGCAATCCGTCGACAACAAACGCCTGGATTCCGGCAAGCCGGCAGATGCCAAGCCGTCGTACTCCGGCATGCCTCCCGCTGGCCCGCATGCGGACCCAAAGCTGACGAACCCCGATTCTACGCCCGGCGCCGGCACGCTTCCCGATGACAAGCAAGGAGGCGACGCGGATTCATCGAGCGGCTGAACCGGCACGTATTTTGACACGAAGGACATGCCGATGAAGTCTTCCGACAAGAAAGCCAATCAAGCGACCGACAAGGATATCGACGCACCGCGCCTGACACCGCAGGGCCGTAAGAACCCCAAAGCCTCCGGTGAAGATTCCACCAATCCGATGGGAGAAGGTGCGAAGAAGCGACAGAGCAGCAAGGCTGAAGGTTGACACAAGCCGTCATCCCGGACGAAGCGCAGCGCAGATCCAGGATCGCAAGCAGAATGAGGCATACCCTATTGTCATTCCGGGGCGCCGCAGGCGAGCCCGGAACCCATAATCACCGAAGCAGCAGAATGAAGTGAGTGGATACCGCTGCGCTCTTCCTTGCAATGTCGTGCTTATGGGTTTCCACGCCTGCGGCGCGGCCCTTTGGGTCGGGCTCCGCTATGCGGCCCCGGAATGACAGTGCGTTATTCTGAAAGCGATCCCGGATCGCTTCTGGCGTCTGGGATGACATGGATGGGATATGAAAAAAGGCCCCCCTTTCGAGGCGGCCTTTTCGATGTCTATGATTTCGAAGGCTTAAGCGCTCAGCGCTTCCTTCTGCTTATCGGCGCGCTTGCGCTCGTTCGGGTCGAGGATCGCCTTGCGGATGCGGATGGACTTCGGCGTCACTTCCACGAGCTCGTCGTCCTCGATCCAGGCGAGCGAGCGCTCCAGCGTCATGCGGATCGGCGGCGTGAGGCGCACCGCTTCGTCCTTCGAGGTCGTGCGGATGTTGGTGAGCTTCTTGCCCTTCAGCACGTTCACTTCCAGGTCGTTCTCGCGGTTGTGCTCGCCGATGATCATGCCCTGATAGACCTTCCAGCCTGGCTCGATCATCATCGGGCCGCGATCTTCCAGGTTCCACAGCGCATAGGCCACGGCCTCGCCCGCGTCGTTGGAGATCAGCACGCCGTTGCGGCGGCCGGCGATCTCGCCCTTATAGGGCTGGTAGGCGTGGAACAGGCGGTTCATGATCGCGGTGCCGCGCGTATCGGTCAGCAGTTCGCTCTGATAGCCGATGAGGCCACGGGTCGGAGCGTAGAACACGAGACGCTGGCGGTTGCCGCCCGAAGGCTTCATCTCGACCATGTCGGCGCGGCGCTCGGACATCTTCTGCACGACGACGCCGGAATGCTCCTCGTCCACGTCGATCACCACTTCCTCGATGGGCTCGAGGAGGTTGCCGGCCTCGTCCTTCTCGAAGACGACGCGGGGACGCGACACGGCGAGCTCGAAGCCCTCGCGGCGCATGGTCTCGATGAGGATCGCGAGCTGCAATTCGCCGCGGCCGGAGACGAAGAACGAATCCTTGTCGGAGGCTTCCTCGATCTTCAGCGTCACGTTGCCTTCCGCTTCCTTGAACAGGCGGTCGCGGATCATGCGGCTCGTCACCTTGTCGCCCTCGGTGCCCGCGAGGGGCGAGTCGTTGACGATGAAGGACATGGTCACGGTCGGCGGATCGATGGGCTGGGCCTGGATCGGGATGTCGTTCTCGGGAGCCGAGAAGGTGTCGGCCACCGAGCCCTTCACGAGGCCCGCGATGGAGACGATGTCGCCTGCCTCGCCCACTTCGATGGGCTGACGCTCAAGGCCGCGGAAGGCCAGGATCTTGGACACGCGGCCGGTCTCGACCACCTTGCCCTCGCGGTCGAGCACCTTGATCGACTGGTTCGGGCGCACCGTGCCGGACGAGATGCGGCCCGTGACGATGCGGCCCAGGAACGGGTTTGCCTCGAGCAGGGTGCCGAGCATGCGGAACGGGCCTTCCTCGACCTTGGCCGGGGGCACGTGCTCCAGCACGAGATCGAACAGAGGGCCGAGGCCCTGGTCCTGCGGGCCTTCCGGGGACTTGGCCATCCAGCCGTTACGGCCCGAACCGTAGAGGATCGGGAAGTCGAGCTGCTCGTCGGTGGCGTCGAGCGCTGCGAAGAGGTCGAACACCTCGTTGATGACTTCCACATGACGGCCATCGGGGCGGTCGATCTTGTTGATGGCCACGATGGGGCGGAGGCCGATCTTGAGGGCCTTCGAGACCACGAACTTGGTCTGCGGCATCGGGCCTTCAGCGGCGTCCACGAGGACGATCGCGCCGTCCACCATGCTCAGGATACGCTCCACCTCGCCGCCGAAATCGGCGTGGCCGGGGGTATCAACGATGTTGATGCGGGTATCCTTCCAGACGACGGAGGTCGCCTTGGCCAGGATGGTGATGCCGCGCTCCTTTTCCAGGTCGTTCGAGTCCATGGCGCGCTCTTCCACGCGCTGGTTCTCGCGGAAGCTGCCGGATTGCTGGAGCAGCTTGTCGACGAGGGTGGTCTTGCCATGGTCGACGTGCGCGATGATGGCGATATTGCGTAGTTTCATTGGGGGTCTTTCAAAGCAAAGTGGCCCGGCACGCGGCAAGCGTAGCCGCGCCCCTGGCTCGTACCGGGCGAAAATCTGATGCGCTGCAATATAATGATAAGTGTGCGGCTGCAATAGGGCAGGCCGATTCTGCCGCTGAAATCAGCGGGTGAGGTGCTCCAGCGGGACCGCCATTTGCAGGATCAGGCCCTCACGGAGCCATTGATACTCTATGCTCCCGTGAAACTGGCTTTTGATGCTGCGCTCCACAAGCCTGCTGCCGAAGCCACGCTGCCTGGGGGGCTCGGCAATGGACGGGCCGCCCGTTTCCTCCCATCGAAGCTCCAGGGTGCCGCTACGGACGCTCCAGGCGATCCGGACCTGGCCCTCCGCTTCCGAGAGGGCACCGTACTTCGTGGCATTGGTGGCGGATTCGTGGAAAACGAGGGCCAGGCTCGTGACGGCACTTTCCCCGACCGGAACGGCAGGGCCTTGGAGGGCGATGTTCGAGGCGCCGCCGTCTCTTTCGAGATATGGCTCGAGCACGGCCTGCAGCAGATCGTGCAAAGTCGTGCCCCTGAGCTCCTGCTCGCCACCTATTCGGTCGGGAAGGATCAAGTCGTTGGCGCGGGCCATGGCGCTGATCTGCCCTTCGAGGGTCCGGGCGAGCTCCTGCGGGTCCTTTGCTGAGCGGGCACTCATGGCCACGAGGCTGCCCGTGACGGAGAACAGGTTTTTGACCCGGTGGTTGAGTTCGTGCAGGAGCAGGCTCTGGAACTGCTCCGCCGCCTTGCGGTGCGTGATGTCGATCACCGAACCCACATAGCCGAGAAAGGCTCCGTCCTCGCTGAAGCGGGGCGCTGCGGCATCGATGGACCAGCGATAGGCGCCGTCATGCCGGCGCAGGCGGTATTCCAGCTGGAAAGCCTCGCGCTTGGCATTCGCCTGGAGAAACACGTCTCCCGACCATTCGCGATCCTCCGGATGGACCGCATCGAGCCAGCCGAGGCCCAAGGCTTTCTCAGGGACCTGACCCGTAAACTCGTACCAGGACCGGGACAGATAGGTGCAGGTGCCATCGGGCTCCGTCACCCAGATCATGACAGGCGCATTGTCGGCGAGATTCCGGAAGCGCGTTTCGCTCTCACGGATTGCCTGATCGGCGTGCTTGGCCTGGGTAATGTCGATGACCGCACCCGGAAACCGCAACGGCTTGCCTGCCTCGTCATAAAGGCACTGGCCCTGCGCCTCGACCCAGCGGATCGTGCCGTCCTTGTGCAGGAGGCGATATTGCTGTGTGTATTTCTCGCCGGTCGCGATGGCGTGGCCGATGGCCTCTTTGATCGCGCCAACGTCATCGGGGTGAATGCCGGCAAGGTAATCGGCAAGCGGCGCACCCATTTCTCCCTTGTCCGGATCGACCGAGAACATCGCCGCGAACCGTGCATCCGAGTAGAAGGTGTCCGTCTGGATGTGCCAGTCCCAGGTTCCGATCATGCCGGATGCGTTGAGCGCGAAGGACAGGCGCTCCTGCGCCCGCGCCAGGGCACGCTGCGTCAGAACCTCCTGCGTGGTCTCCGTGCAGGTGCAGAACATGCCGGCGACCTGGCCGCTCTCGTCCCGCACTGGCGTATAGCTGAAGGCGAAATGGGTTTCCTCCGGATAGCCGTTGCGATGCATCACATAGGTGATGTTGTCCATCTGGGTGGATACACCCGCATAGGCCTTGTCGAGAATGGGGCCGACCGTATCCAGAATATCGTACCACACTTCGGCGAAAGGCTTGCCCAAAGCCGCCGGATGACGCTGCCCGCACATTGGAGCATAGCCATTGTTGTAGAGCATGATGCGTTCAGGGCCCCATGCGACGAACATGGGCTGCTGGGAACCGAGCATGACCGCGATCAGGGTGCGCAGCGGCTGCGGCCATGTCTCAGGACATCCCAGGGGTGAGGCCGACCAATCATAGGCGCGCATCCGCTCGCCCATTTCGCCGCCGCCTTCAAGGAAGCTCATCAGCTCTGGTATCGAGGAGACGCTCGGCGACGACTGGAACGGCAATACAGCGACCTCCATCAGGCGCGAGACTTTCGCACCCTCCTTGAACGCTATGGCACCACTTAGCAAGCTTGGCCGAGGAGGTCATGCAAGCCGCCTCAAAAGGCGGGAGGCGCAGGCTCGGTGTTCAACGGTGGGACGAAAAACAAATATAGGGTGCATCTGTTCCCGTTCCACTTGGCCGTTCGCACTGGTAATCATCCAAGCTCGTAGGTCGTGATGCCATATGCCCGGGACAAGGGCAGGTCGGGGCACTGGCCGCGATACATGCGGGCCGTCTCGAAGATCGGCGACAAGCCATGGCGCATGGCAAGGCGGATAGCAGCCTCGTTCGGCTCAGGAATGTCCAGGAAGACCGGGGCGCCCTTCGCCTTCGAGGCAAGCGCGCGAAACAGAAGCTCGGCTTCGCTGTCACTATTGGCGAAGAGCGGCCCGATCTTGAAGCCGCTTCGGCAGGCCCGCACGACACCGTAGCCTCTGACCGAACCATCCTCCACGAAAGCCAAGGCTTCACGCGCGTCGGACTTGAGCCAACATCGCAGAAAGGTTTCTCGCGCGGCTGGGAAGAACGGCCGATCATAGGAGAGCACATCCGCGACAAGGGCGGGGCTCACCGACTGCAACCGCGCATCCTCCGGTGCATCGATCTGCGGCGTGCCGCAGAAGCGCACGTTACGATGCGCCAGCACGAAACCGGAGCGTGCATAATTCGCCTGTTGGGCGACGACACCGTCGAGCCCCACGACGCGATCCTTCAGATGCTCCATCCCAGCCTGCCAAAGCCGATAGCCGAAGCCGCGTCCGCGCCACTCGGGCCGCACGATGTAGAGGCCGAGAAAGCCGAATTTATCGCCATAACGCACGACCGAGATCGCGGCGACAGGTTCATCGCCCGCAAAGCCCATGAGGAAGCCCGCAGGATCGGCGACTTGAAAACACTCAGCATCCTTGAGGCCAGGATTCCATCCCTCAGTGGCCGCCCAATCGACGGCTCTGTCGAGATCCTCACGTGACATGACGCGAATGGTCAGATCGTCCGGCTTAGCCTGGGCCATGATCGACCTCGTCAGCGCAAGGACAGGATCAATTCAGGATAGGACGGATGTCAGGGGAGGCAAGCGTGATGCGGTCAGACCGGTTCAAGCCGGCGATGCGGCTCGGTAGGCAGCGTGACGGAAATCGCATCACCCGCGCGAACTTCGCCGCCTGCGAGAACTATTCCCATCACGCCGGATTTGCGGACGAGTTCACCTTCGCTGTGGCGGTCGAGCACTGCCTTCATGAGGCCTTTCTGGAAGCGGTCGATCTGGACGCAAGGGTTGCGCAGTCCCGTCACTTCCACCACGGCGGATGCACCGATCTGCAGCTTGGCGCCGACAGGAAGAGCGAGCAGGTCGATGCCGCGCGTGGTGATGTTCTCGCCCATCTCACCCGGCGCGACGAAGAATCCCTTTGCGGAAAGCTCGTCGAAAAGCTCCGAATGAATGAGATGAACCTGGCGCAGGTTCGGCTGTGTGGGATCGGCCTTCACGCGGGAGCGGTGCTTCACCGTTTCTCCCGCATGAGCGTCACCTTCGATACCGAGACCGGCAAGAAGCCGGATACTTTCTACATTCGGCTTGGAAAAGGAATGCGTCGGGCTGCGGTTGATGGCGATGACCGACGCATTCATGGTCTTACAGCCCCAGCTTCTTCTTGCGCTGGGCGAGCGTGCGCAGGCGCAGCGCGTTGAGCTTGATGAAGCCCGCAGCATCGCGGTGGTCGTAGGCGACGGCGCCTTCCTCGAAGGTCACGAGGTCCTGGTCGTAGAGCGAGTAGGGGCTCTGGCGGCCGATGATGTGGACGCCGCCCTTGTAGAGCTTCAGCGTCACTTCGCCGGTGACGAATTCCTGGCTCTTGTCGATGAGAACCTGCAGCATTTCGCGCTCCGGCGAGAACCAGAAGCCGTTATAGATGAGCTCTGCATATTTCGGCATCAGCTCATCCTTCAGGTGCGCGGCACCGCGGTCGAGCGTGATCGACTCGATGCCGCGATGGGCGAGGTGAAGGATCGTGCCGCCGGGCGTCTCGTACATGCCGCGGCTCTTCATGCCGACGAAGCGGTTCTCGACGAGATCGAGACGGCCGATGCCGTTGATCTTGCCGAGTTCGTTGAGCTTCGCGAGCAGATCGGCCGGGCCCATCTTCTTGCCGTCGATGGCGACCGGATCGCCTTTGAGGAACTCGATCTTGATCACGGTCGCCTTGTCGGGCGCTGATTCCGGATCATTGGTGCGCGAATAGACGTAATCCGGCACGTCGAGAGCTGGATCTTCCAGCACCTTGCCCTCGGAGGAGGCGTGCAGGAGGTTGGCGTCGACGGAGAACGGAGCCTCGCCGCGCTTGTCCTTGGCGATCGGAATCTGGTTCTTCTCGGCAAACGCGATGAGCTGCTCGCGGGAGCGCAGGTCCCATTCGCGCCAGGGGGCGATGACTGTCACGTCGGGCTTGAGGGCGTAGTAGCCGAGCTCGAAGCGCACCTGGTCGTTGCCCTTGCCGGTGGCGCCGTGGGAGACCGCATCGGCGCCGACCTTTTCCGCGATCTCGATCTGCTTCTTGGCGATCAGCGGACGGGCGATGGAGGTGCCCAGCAGGTACAGGCCCTCGTACTGCGCATTGGCGCGGAACATCGGGAAAACGTAATCGCGCACGAACTCGTCGCGCAGGTCCTCGATGAAGATGTTTTCCGGCTTGATGCCCAGGAGTTCGGCCTTCTTGCGGGCGGGCTCCAGCTCCTCGCCCTGGCCGAGATCGGCGGTAAACGTCACCACCTCGCAGCCATAGGTGGTCTGCAGCCACTTGAGGATGATGGAGGTGTCGAGGCCGCCGGAATAGGCGAGCACGACCTTGTTCACGCGCTTTTCAGCCATAGCAAAGGTTCCATTGATAAGGGTGCCCGCGACTTAGAACATCGGACCCAAAAGGGGAAGGGACTTTTGACCCTACGATCCTTATCGTGGCTGGAGCGGTTGTCGGGTGAAATCGGCAAGGTGTTGGGAATGGTATGCTTTTGCTGCATTCCTGGCAGGAATAAGAGGGTCTGCCAGAACGTGATGGAATGGTTTAGGTGGAATGCATCCGGATTGGCCGTTTAGGTCAGGTGCTGCCTCAGCGGGTCCGGCAGTTGAGAAAGCCATGATCCGCAAGCCGATTTTCGAGTTCTGGTACGAGTTCGCGTCCACCTATTCCTATCTCGCCGCCATGCGTATCGAGAAGGCGGCGGAGGAGGCGGGGGTGACGCTGCTGTGGCGGCCGTTTCTCTTGGGGCCCCTCTTCAAGGCTCAAGGCCTGGAATCCTCGCCGTTCAACATCTTTCCCGACAAGGGCCGCTACATGTGGCGCGATATGGAGCGCGAGGCCGCCCGTCTCGGCCTGCCGTTCTACCGGCCAAAGACATTCCCGCAGAACAGCCTGTTCGCCGCCCGCCTCGCTCTTCTCGGCACAGAGACGGGCTGGACGCCGGTTTTCACCAAGGCTGTCTATACGGCGGAGTTCGGCGAAGGGCGGGACATCTCCGATCCGCAGGTTCTGGCCGACATCCTGACCGGGCTCGGGCTCGATGCCGAGGCGGTGATGGCACAGGCGCAGGACGAGGCCCACAAGACCCGGCTACGACGAATGGGCGAGGAGGCCAAGTCCCGGGGCCTCTTCGGTTCGCCCACCTTCATCGCGGAGGATGGAGAGCTGTTCTGGGGCAACGACCGGCTCGAACAGGCCCTCGATTGGGCCCTGGCCCAGGCCCGGCGCTCGGACTGGCCGGTTTGATCGGGCGGCAGACTGGGTTGTTGTCCGGGGCAAATCCTTGAAAAGCTTGTGATCCAAGGCCAATTGGGATAAAGGAACGCCCATCCGACAGATATTGGCGTTGTGCTGCCATCTGAGGGTGCGGTTTTCGCGCCCCGGCGGCGTTCCGGTAAAGTCTTGAAGATAAAGCGTTTCCATCCGTCGATGATACGCCGGCCCGCTCTTTAGAGCGGCATGCCTGGGACATGGCCCTAAAGGGGCGTTCCTGGCAGCGGCGGCTGGAAACGGCCCGTTCACACGAGCCGCCGGCGTTGCCCCTTAAACCAGGGCCATTCAGGAGAACCTATGTCTGCAGCTTTCCAACAGCCGAGCCGTGAAGACTTTGCTGCTCTGCTCGAAGAATCCTTCCTTACGAACGAAATCAGCGAAGGTTCGGTCGTCAAGGGTAAGGTGGTCGCGATCGAAAAAGACGTCGCGGTCATCGATATCGGCGCCAAGACCGAAGGTCGCGTCGCTCTGAAAGAATTTGCCGGCCCCAACCGCGACCAGACCGTCAATGTCGGCGATGAGGTCGAGGTTTATGTCGAGCGCATCGAGAATGCGCTGGGCGAGGCCGTAATCTCCCGTGACAAGGCCCGCCGCGAAGAGTCGTGGGTGAAGCTCGAGAAGGCCTTCGAGGCCCAGGAGCGCGTCAACGGTACGATCTTCAACCAGGTGAAGGGCGGCTACACGGTCGACCTCGACGGCGCCGTGGCGTTCCTGCCCCGCTCGCAGGTCGATATCCGTCCCGTGCGCGACGTCACCCCGCTCATGGGCGTGTCTCAGCCGTTCCAGATCCTCAAGATGGATCGCCGCCGCGGCAATATCGTCGTGTCGCGCCGCACGGTTCTCGAAGAGAGCCGCGCCGAGCAGCGCTCCGAGCTCGTGGCGAACCTCGAAGAGGGTCAGGTCATCGACGGCGTGGTCAAGAACATCACCGAGTACGGTGCGTTCGTTGATCTCGGCGGCATCGACGGCCTGCTGCACGTCACCGACATGGCATGGCGCCGCGTGAACCACCCGTCCGAGGTCGTAAACATCGGCCAGACGGTCAAGGTGAAGATCATCAAGATCAATCACGAGACGCACCGCATCTCGCTCGGCATCAAGCAGCTGCTCGCCGATCCGTGGGAGGGCATCGCCGCCCGCTACCCGGTCCAGGCAAAGCTGAAGGGCCGCGTTACGAATATCACCGATTACGGTGCGTTCGTTGAGCTGGAGCCGGGCATCGAAGGCCTGATCCACGTCTCCGAGATGTCCTGGACGAAGAAGAACGTTCACCCCGGCAAGATCATCTCCACCTCGCAAGAGGTTGAGGTCGTGATCCTCGAAGTCGATCAGGTGAAGCGCCGTATCTCGCTCGGCCTGAAGCAGACGCTCCAGAACCCGTGGGAGGCCTTCGCCGAGAAGCACCCTGTCGGCACCGAGGTCGAGGGCGAGGTGAAGAACAAGACCGAGTTCGGTCTGTTCATCGGCCTCGAGAACGACGTCGACGGCATGGTCCACCTCTCGGACCTCGACTGGAACAAGCCGGGCGAGCAGGTCATCGACGAGTTCAAGAAGGGCGACATGGTTCGCGCTCAGGTTCTCGACGTGGACGTCGAGAAGGAGCGCATCTCGCTCGGCATCAAGCAGCTGGCCGGCGACCCCTTCGCCGAAGCCGGCGAGCTGAAGAAGGGCCAGATCGTCACCTGCGAGGTTCTCGAGGTGAAGGATGGCGGCCTGGAAGTGAAGCTGGTCGATTCCGACCTGACCTCCTTCATCAAGCGCAACGAGCTTGCTCGTGACCGCGCCGACCAGCGCCCCGAGCGCTTCGCCGCCGGCGAGAAGCTCGATGCCCGCGTCACGCAGTTCGACCGCAAGGCCCGCCGCGTTACCGTCTCCATCAAGGCCCTCGAGGTCGCTGAGGAGAAGGAAGCCATGGCTCAGTACGGCTCGGCCGACTCAGGCGCGTCGCTCGGCGACATCCTGGGCGCCGCCCTCAACAAGGCCGGCAAGAAGTAATCGATTCTCAGCATTGAGAATCTGATGGATCCCCGGGCTCCGGCCCGGGGATTTTTTGTTTTGGAGAGGTGCTCCTCTTCCCTCTCCCGCAAAGGGGAGAAGGAAACATGCACCACAACTTTGTTCGGACTGTTTCACGGAAGTCCGCGCCATCGCACGGCTTTTTTGTTGGCTCACTCCCTTGCCGCCCTATGTGCCTTCGCAATAGGGTGCCCCCTTCGTAAAATCGTAGCGAGTTAGAGACGAACGATGTCCATCGATGCAGAAGCCATCGCCGACCGCCGCCGTCTGCGCCGCAAGTTGTCCTTCTGGCGCATCGCGGGGTTCTCAGGGTTAATCGCAGCCGTGGCCGCCATCGGCTATGCGTCCGCCGACCGGTTAGGCTACGGCTCCGTGCAGAACCAGATCGCCCGCATTTCCGTCAATGGCGTGATCACCGGCAACCAGCGCCTTGCCGATCTCATGGAGCGGGTGAGCGATTCCAGCTCGGTGCAGGGCGTGGTGATTTCCATCAACAGCCCCGGGGGCACCACGACGGGATCGGAGGAGCTTTTCCGCAACATCCGCAAGCTCGCCGAGAAGAAGCCGGTCGTGGCCTTCGTGGACGGCACCGCCGCGTCCGGCGGCTATATCACGGCCATCGCCTCCGATTACATCGTGGCCCGCGAGACCTCACTCGTGGGATCGGTCGGTGTGCTGTTCCAGTATCCCGATCTTTCCGGCCTTCTCGGGAATGTCGGCGTCAAGGTCGAGACGATCAAATCGGCGCCTCTCAAGGCGGAACCGAATCCCTTCACGCCCACCTCGCCGGAAGCGCGCGCCGCGACCCAGCTGGTGGTCAACGACACCTATGACTGGTTCAAGGCGCTGGTGCGCGAGCGCCGCCGTCTGAACGAGGGCGAGCTTGCCGCCGCTTCCACCGGACAGGTGTTCAGCGGCCGTCAGGGCGTGCCCATGAAGCTCGTGGACAAGCTCGGCGGCGAGCGCGATGCGGTCGTCTGGCTCGAGCAGCAGAAGGGCGTTTCCAAGAATCTTCCGATTCGCGATTGGAAGCCGCGCTCCGACCGCGACTTTTCCGTTTTCGCCGCCTCGGCGGCCATGGTCGACCTCCTGGGCTTCCAGGGAGCGGCCGAGGCTCTCCGCAGGGCGGATGCCCATGCGGAAGTCGCCCGGCTTGACGGCCTCCTAGCTGTCTGGCACCCTTCCGAAAAATAAAGCAACGTCAAAGATATAGCCTTTCCATGATCAAGTCTGAACTCGTGCTCAAAATCGCTGAGCAGAACCCGCATTTGTACCAACGCGACGTGGAGAAGATCGTGAACGCGATCCTCGATACCATCGCCGATGCGCTCTCCCGCGGCGACCGGGTGGAGCTGCGCGGTTTCGGCGCGTTCTCGGTGAAGAAGCGGGATGCCCGCACGGGCCGCAACCCGCGCACGGGCGAATCCGTTTCCATCTCCGAAAAGGTCGTGCCCGTGTTCAAGACGGGCAAGGAAATGCGTCAGCGGCTCAACACGTCGTCCTCGAAAGTGCTGAAGGCCGCGGCGGCGCAGTAACGCTTCAAGAGGTGCTCGTGATTCGTTTTCTGAAGGCGCTCATTCTTCTTCCCATCGCGATCCTGATCGTGCTGCTGGCCGTGGCGAACCGCGCGCCGGTGACCCTGTCGCTCGATCCGTTCTCGCAAGCCGCGCCGGAATTCGCGACGCAGCTGCCGCTCTTTGCCGTGATCTTCGCCGCCGTCATGGTGGGCGTGCTCATCGGCGGAACGGCAAGCTGGCTGGCGCAGGGCAAGACGCGCAAGGCCCGCCGCCAATTCCGTCGCGAGGCGACCCAGCTGCGCTATGAGACCGAGCGTCTGCGCAGCCAGAACGGCACCGCGACGACGCTGCCCGCCACATTGCCTTCGTCCCCTTCCCAAGGTTTCTAGTTCTCCGACTTCTAGAAGCCCATCAGGTCTTCCATAGCCATGCGCGTCATCAGCTCCGCCGAGATCGATCAGGTTCTCACCTTTCCGGCCCTGGTGGATGCGCTGGCGGAGGCCTTCGCCGGCGACATGGTCACGCCGGTGCGCCACCACCACGAGGTGGAGCACCCCGCCGCTCACGGCACGCTGCTGCTCATGCCCGCCTGGAGCGGCCCTGCCACGCCGGGCGGCTTCATGGGCGTGAAGGTCGTGTCCGTGTTTCCCGAGAATGGCAAGCACAACCTGCCGAGCGTGCTCGCCTCCTATCTGCTCATGAACGGCGAGACGGGCGAGCCCATGGCCGTGCTCGACGGCACGCGCCTCACCGTCTGGCGCACGGCTGCCGCGTCCGCGCTCGCGGCGCGCTATCTCGCCCGCAAGGATGCCAGCCGCATGGTCATGGTGGGTTCAGGCTCTCTCGCGCCCTTCCTCATCCGCGCCCATATGAGCCAGCGTCCGATCCGCGAGGTTGCCCTCTGGAACCACCGTCCGGAAAAGGCCGAAAGCCTCGCTGCCGAGCTGCGCGCGGAAGGGTTGCCGGTCAGAGCCGTCACCGATCTCGAAGGCGCGGTGCGGGAGGCCGATCTCGTGTCCTGTGCCACGCTCTCGAGCTCACCCATCGTCAAGGGTGAATGGCTGAAGGAGGGCGCCCATCTCGATCTCGTGGGGGCCTTCAACCTGAAAATGCGCGAGGCCGACGACGAGGCGCTACGCCGGTCCGAAATCTATATCGACACTGATGCGGCGCGCAGCGAAGGCGGCGATGTCGCCCTGTCCCTGCAATCGGGCGCCATCACGCCGGATCATGTGCGCGGTACGCTCTCGGATCTCTGCCGGAAGCCCCATTTGCGGGCGGAGAAGGCGATCACCACCTTCAAGTCGGTGGGTACGGCGCTGGAGGATTTGGCTGCGGCAATCCTGGTATGGCGCTCGACGGCCATTCCGTCGTAAAATGTAACGATGAACAACCTGATCAAGATCTGCGGGCTCTCGACACCCGAAACCTTGGCCGCCGCGCTGGATGCCGGCGCGGACATGGTCGGTTTCGTGCGGTATCCGAAGAGCCCACGCCACGTCACTCTCGACCTCGGCCACCGCCTCGCCCTGCAGGCTAAGGGCCGCGCCCAGCGCGTCGTCCTGCTGGTGGACCCGGGCGACGAGGAAGTTGCCCAGGCGGTCGAGGCCATCAACCCTGACCTGATCCAGCTGCATGGACACGAAACCCCGGAGCGCGTTGCGGAAATCCGCTCCATGGTGCGCCGCCCCGTCATGAAGGCCCTCGGCATCGCCGAGAAGGGCGATCTGACGGCGCTTGCGCCCTATGCCGGAGGGGCAGAGCCTATCCTGCTCGACGCCAAGCCGCCCCGCATGGCGGATGCCTTGCCCGGCGGCAACGGCGTTTCCTTCGACTGGGGCCTGCTGAACGGACTTGACCCGCGTCTCTCCTTCATGTTGTCAGGAGGGCTCAACCCCGACAACGTGGCGGAGGCGATCAGGGTCACGCGACCCTTCGCCGTCGATGTGTCGTCAGGGGTGGAAAGCGGACCGGGTCTCAAGGATCCGGCGAGGATCAAAGCCTTCGTCAAGGCGGCCCGGACAGCATTCGCTGCCCAGCATTAAGGCTTCCGCATTTCCTGCCGAAAACCGGCAGCCGCTTTTTGCGGGAAATGCATAACGTCACGAATAGGACAGCCCGTGTCAGCTCAAGCCCAACCCAATTCCTACCGCATTGGCCCCGACGAGCGCGGCCATTTCGGCAAGTTCGGCGGACGCTTCGTCGCCGAAACCCTGATGCCGAACATCCTGGAGCTGGAGAAGGCTTACAACGAGGCCAGAGGCGACCCGGCCTTCCACGCGGACATGGCGTATTTCTCTACGCATTACATTGGCCGCCCGAGCCCGCTCTATTTCGCGGAGCGCATGACCGAGCATCTCGGTGGTGCAAAAATCTACTTCAAGCGCGAAGAGCTGAACCATACCGGCGCGCACAAGGTGAACAACGTGCTGGGCCAGATCCTTCTCGCCCGCCGCATGGGCAAGAAGCGCATCATCGCCGAGACCGGCGCCGGCCAGCATGGTGTCGCCACCGCGACGCTCTGCGCGCGCTTCGGGCTGGAATGCATCGTCTATATGGGCGCGGTCGATGTGGAGCGGCAGAAGCCGAACGTGTTCCGCATGAACATGCTGGGCGCGAAGGTCGTGCCCGTGCAGTCCGGTACGAAGACGCTCAAAGACGCCATGAACGAGGCCCTGCGCGACTGGGTCACGAATGTCGCCGACACCTTCTACTGCATCGGCACGGTCGCTGGCCCGCACCCCTATCCCGCCATGGTGCGCGATTTCCAATGCGTGATCGGTGACGAGACCCGCACGCAGATGATGGAGGCCGAAGGCCGCCTGCCGGACTCGCTCGTCGCCTGCATCGGCGGAGGCTCCAATGCCATCGGCCTGTTCCATCCCTTCCTCGACGATAAGGACGTGGAGATCTACGGCGTGGAAGCCGCAGGCCATGGCCTCGACAAACTGCACGCGGCATCCCTCACCGGCGGACGCCCCGGCGTGCTGCACGGCAACCGTACCTACCTCCTCATGAATGAGGACGGGCAGATCGCCGACGCTCATTCCATCTCCGCCGGCCTCGATTATCCCGGCATCGGCCCCGAGCATGCCTGGCTGCACGATATGGGCCGCGTCAACTACATCTCCGCTACCGACGACGAGGCGCTGGAAGCCTTCCAGCTCTGTTCGCGCCTGGAGGGCATCCTGCCCGCCCTCGAGCCTAGCCACGCCCTTGCCAAGGTCATGGAACTCGCTCCGCAGAAGCCGAAAGATCACCTGATGGTCGTCAACATTAGCGGCCGCGGCGACAAGGATATCCCTCAGATTGCGGAGCATTTGGGGAATAAGATAGCCTAAGCTACACTTTGTCTCTTATTGGGAACGCAAGATGTTTGGGCTATTCAAGCGATCGCAGAAAAATCAGGCTGAGAGCCAATCCTCAGATGTCGATACTGATGAAGATGCTCAGAAAGCGATGGCTGTTAAGCTGAAATGCGATATAGCGCAGATGTCAGTTGAAGGCCTTAATCACACCGATGATGAGTTGCGATCTTACGAGCGGGAACGCTTTGCAAAAATTCGAAGTGAAGCAATTGCTATATTATCTACTATCAAGGATGAATTTTATCAAGGTTTTTCTGCCCATCAATTAATAAACCTCTGTATGGCAGCGCGTGACGGAGATATGGCGAGGGCGTTGCTCCTATCAGTGCGAGACGAATTCTTATTAGAGCAGATTTTCAAAGATAATCCGTCACTTAATATGAGCACGTAAAAACCTGCGTTCTCGTTTGAATAGCCATTAGAAGGTTGGGAAAGTGGATTTTCACATCCTTCCTCTCCCATGCTAAAGACCCGCCATGACCAAGCGCATCGAAGCCCGTTTTGAACAATGCCGTGCGGAAGGCCGCGCCGCTCTCGTCACCTATGTGATGGCGGGCGATCCGGACCCGGAAACCTCGCTCGCCATCCTCAAGAGCCTGCCGAAGGCGGGCGCGGATATCGTCGAGTTCGGCCTGCCTTTCACCGATCCCATGGCCGATGGCCCGGCGATCCAGGCGGCAGGCCTGCGGGCGCTGAAGGTGGGGCAGAATACGGTCAAGACGCTCGACCTCATCCGCCGCTTCCGCGCGGAGGATCAGGACACACCCGTGATCCTGATGGGCTATTTCAACCCGATCTATGTCTACGGCGTGGACCGCTTCCTCGTTGACGCTAAGGAAGCCGGCGTCGACGGCCTCATCGTGGTGGACCTGCCGCCGGAAGAGGACGATGAATTATGCCTGCCGGCGCTCAAGGCCGGCCTCGCTTTCATCCGGCTCGCCACCCCGACCACGGACGATCATCGTCTCCCGACGGTGCTCGCCAATACGGCCGGGTTCGTTTATTACGTTTCGATCACCGGTATCACGGGTGCTGCGTCCCCAGATTTCGGTAAGGTCGCCTCGGCGGTGGAGC
The DNA here is from genome assembly GCF_052114605.1 of Microvirga sp. 2YAF29. Taxonomy (NCBI): domain Bacteria; kingdom Pseudomonadati; phylum Pseudomonadota; class Alphaproteobacteria; order Hyphomicrobiales; family Methylobacteriaceae; genus Microvirga; species Microvirga sp. 2YAF29. The sequence goes on along the minus strand of NZ_JBFRFB010000005.1, from coordinate 70,596 downwards.
GCATCAAGCATCACACCCCACTGCCGGTCGTAGTGGGCTTCGGCGTAAAGAGCGGCGCCCATGCGGCAGCCGTGGCGAAGGGCGCCGACGGCGTGGTGGTGGGCTCGGCCCTGATCGACGCGCTGAAAGGCACGCTCGACGATCAGGACCGCGCGACCTCGCGCTCGGTCGATGCCGTCACCACATTGGTGAAGGAATTGAGCGAAGGCGTGCGCTCGGTATCGAAGCGCGCAGCTGCGTAAGACAACAAAAGCATCCTCATCCTGAGGAGCTGCGACAGCAGCGTCTCGAAGGATCAGGGTGCGGTTCCAGAGGGCGCTGGAAACGCCCTCGTCCTTCGAGACGGCCAGACGGTCTCCTTAGGATGAGGGCTTTGAGGCGCTTCTGACAGAGAAGGTAAAAGCGATGAACTGGATTTCCGAAGTCGTCCGTCCGAAGATCAAGACGCTCTTCAAGCGCGAGACGCCGGACAATCTCTGGATCAAGTGCCCGGATACGGGACAGGTCGTGTTCCACAAGGATGTGGAGGCGAACCAGTGGGTGATCCCCGGCTCGAACCACCACATGCGTATCTCGGCCTCGCAGCGTCTGGGCCTCATGTTCGATGGCGGCACCTGGCTCGATGTGGCGCTGCCGGAAGTGGCCATCGATCCCCTCAAATTCCGTGACGAAAAGAAATATGTCGATCGCCTGAAGGACGCCCGCGCCAAGACCGGCCAGCAGGATGCCTTCAAGGTCGGCTACGGCCGCGTCGAAGAATTCCCGATGACGATTGCCGTGCAGGATTTCGGCTTCATGGGCGGTTCGCTCGGCATGGCGGCGGGCGAGGCTTTCGTGAAGGGCGCGGAGACCGCGCTCGACAAGAAGACGCCTTACGTGCTCTTCGCGGGCTCCGGCGGCGCGCGCATGCAGGAAGGCATTCTCTCGCTCATGCAGATGCCGCGCACCACGGTGGCGATCCGCCGCCTGCGCGATGCGAAGCTGCCCTATATCGTCGTGCTTACCAACCCCACCACCGGCGGCGTCACTGCGTCTTATGCGATGCTGGGCGATGTGCATCTCGCCGAGCCCGGCGCTCTCATCGGCTTTGCCGGCCCGCGCGTGATCGAGCAGACCATCCGCGAGAAGCTGCCTGACGGATTCCAGCGCGCCGAATACCTCAAGGATCACGGCATGGTGGACATGGTCGTGCATCGCCATGACGTGAAATCCACGGTCGCCCGCCTGTCGCGCCTGTTCATGAAGGCGCCGGAGACCGCGCCCGCGTCGCAAGCAGTCGCCGTCGCGGCTGAGTAACGGAAACGGGCGATGGATTCTTCAGATGCGCTGATCGCGCGCTTTCTCGCCCTGCACCCGAAGACCATCGACCTGTCGCTCGGGCGCATCCAGCGCCTGCTGGGTCAGCTCGGCAACCCCGAACGCCGCCTGCCGCCCGTGATCCATGTGGCGGGCACCAATGGCAAGGGCTCCACCATCGCCTTCATGCGGGCGATCCTGGAAAGCGCGGGACTTGCGGTCCACGTCTATACCTCGCCGCATCTGGTGCGCTTCCATGAGCGCATTCGCCTCGGCCATTTCGGTGGCGGGCGCTATGTGACCGAGGATAGGCTCGTCGAGGCGTTCCGGCGCTGCGAGGCGGTAAATGCGGGCGAGCCGATCACCGTGTTCGAGATCACCACCGCCGCTGCTATCCTCATCTTCTCCGAGGAACCCGCCGACGTGCTGCTGCTCGAAGTCGGCCTCGGCGGACGGTTCGATGCCACCAACGTCATCGACAAGCCTGCTGCCGCCGTGGTCACGCCCATCGGCCACGACCATGCGGAATATCTCGGCACGACCTTGCAGGCGATTGCAAAGGAAAAGGCGGGCATCTTCAAGCGTGGCTGCCCGGCTATCATCGCGCCGCAGGATTACGCGGAAGCGGATCAGACGCTTGTCAGTGAAGCCGAGCGCATCGGCGCTTCGCCGCTTCTTATCGGCCAGCAGGATTTTTCCGTGCACGAGGAGGGCGGACGTCTCGTCTATCAGGACGAGCGGGGCCTCCTCGACCTGCCGCGCCCGAAACTGATTGGACGTCATCAGTTCATCAATGCGGGCACGGCCATTGCGGCCTTGCGCGCCGCGGGCTTCGAGCAGTTTGAGACCTCGGCTTTCGAAGCGGGCCTCACCCGCGCCGAATGGCCGGGCCGCTTGCAGCGCCTTTCCAGGGGCCGCCTGCCGGAGATCGCGCCGAAGGATTGCGAGCTGTGGCTCGATGGCGGCCACAACCTCGATGGCGGCCGCGTGCTCGCCGCCGCCATGGCGGACCAGAGCGAGCGCAACGATGCGCCCTTCGTGATCATCGCGGGCATGCTCGGCACCAAGGACGCGCAGGCCTTCTTCAAGAATTTCTTCGGCCTCGCGCGGGAAGTGATCGCCGTGCCCATCGCGGGCCAGATCGCCGCCCGCCCTGCAGATGAAGTCGCCGCCATTGCCGCAAGCGTGGGTCTCACCACGTCCACCGCGCCGAGCGTGGAAACGGCGCTCGCCTCCCTGCACAATTACATGTGGGACAAGGCCCCCCGCATCCTCATTTGCGGCTCGCTGTATCTTGCGGGTGAGGTGCTAGCTGCGAATGGGACGTTGCCGGAGTAAGTCTGCCTAATCAGAATCGAGCGCTGGCGAGGGCAGGCTGTATCTCTCCCAGTCGCGTTTCGGAATCGCCCGACCCACCGTGAATTCGAAAGCCTGTACGCTCTCTTGGTCTTTGCTGAGTTCGCACGTGAATGCCAGCTCGTGCCATTTCTGGCCGCTGCGGAAGGCAGCGCCGTTGGCGATGAGAATGTTGCTGGCGAACGTCACATCCCCTTTCGCGTAAGCAACGATGCGATCCGGCTTGAACGCTTGGAGATGAGCTGCGATCTGTGCCATCGCCTCAATGTCGCAGAGCTGCTCCAAACGCGTCTCTTTCTCCATCCGTCCGAGAGCGGTCCGCATGGCACGGCTTTGCGGATGCTCCAGGGTCGCTGCGGACAGCATGGTCGTGGCGCGGATTGGGCTCGCCTGTGCAATATCAGCTAACTGAGTCGGGGTCGTTGCAGGCTCCTCCGCTCTGGAAGGTAAAGGCTTGCTGACGATGGCCCATTCCTCAGGCGACCAGATTTCGACCGGCATGCTCTCAACAAGCGGCGGAAGAACTCTGGGAGCGAGCAGGTTGCTCAAGCTAAGTAGCACCAGGGCATGCAGAAGCAGGGATGCCAAAAGGCTCCACGGATTACCCGTCAAAAGGGTCGAACCCGCTGTGGTCTTCGTGGAGCCCACCCCGCTCTCGCTTTCATTACACAGCCCTTAACAGGCCTCGTGTTGTAATGAGATTTCATTCAGGCAAGAGCGTGGCAGATACGAAAAGGGGCCTTTCGGCCCCTTCATCATTTTCGGATCGTGAAATCCTTTAGGCCGAAGCCTGGATCCAGCGGGACAGTTCGCCCTTGGGAGCGGCGCCGACCTTCTGGGCCACGACCTTGCCGTCCTTGAACATCATGAGCGCCGGGATGGAGCGGATGCCAAACTGGGAGGAGATCTGCGGGTTCTCGTCCACATTGACCTTCGCGATCTTCACCGTGCCACCCATCTCATTGGAAATCTCTTCCAGGGCCGGGCCGATCATGCGGCAGGGACCGCACCATTCCGCCCAGAAATCGACCACGACGGGCTCGGAGGATTGCAGGACATCCTGCGCGAAGCTTGCGTCGGTCACCTTTACGGTCGCCATCACATCACCTTTGAATATTTGATACAGCGACTCAGTTGAGCCGCCTGCCGATAGGGCCAAGGTAAGAACGGGTATTCTGAGAATCAAGCAAGGGCAATTTTACATCACGCGGCTTTGATGAGGGTAAGAGCCGATTCGAGCTCCGGTTCCATGAGCTCATGGATCACCGGCCCCGAGGTCCAGACCAAGAAGGTACGGATGCGCTTGTCGGGATAAATCTCGGACAGCAGCATCCTGTAGAGGGCAAGCTGCGCCACATAAGATTGAGGCGGCGGCTGGCCTGCCTTAGGAGCACGCGCCGTCGTCTTGAAATCGGCTACCAGAACTTCGTCTTCCAAGACAGCCAGGCGGTCGATCTGGCCGGAGACCATGAGGTCTCCACCGGAAGTGAGAACCTTGCCCGCAATGGGCGCCTCTGCGCGGGAACCTGGCCCAAACAGCGCTCTGAGATCGCTATGGTCAAGAACGCCGACCGCATTGGCGATCACCGATTCGCGAAGCTCGGATGGAAGGCGCGGGGCGCGGGCGCGAACATAGGCGCGGGCCATGCTCTCCCGATGCTCCGCGCCTAAGGCGGGCAGACGCTCCAGCAGGGCATGCACCAGCGTGCCGCGCAGGCGGGCTTCCGGCGCATACGGGCCGTCGCCCGGACGCGTCATGCGCTCCGCCGCGCCAAGGGCGCTGGAGGGGCGGATCGGGGGCAGGGGCTCGGGTTCGGGACCTGCGGGGGCAGTCAGCCAGTCGGGCACCGCGAGCGGCTCCAGCGGCGCCACATCCGATTCGGCGACCAAAGTGCGCGCGAGCGGCGAGCCCTCGCGCCAGATTTCGATGGGGCCGTAGGGCGCCTCATCGAGTTCGAGGCCGCCTGCCTTCGCGACAAGGCCATGGCGGATCATCTCGCACCAGGCTTCCTGCGGTGAATCCTTGCTGCCTGTGAGATAGGGCGCGATCACCAGCCGGTCCTTGGCACGGGTCATGGCGACATAGAGCAGCCGGTTATGCTCCTCATGGCCCTTCGCATGCAGGTTCTCGCGGGCTTCCGCCATCACGCTGGAATCGGAATTCTTGCCGGGTGACCACACGGGAACGGTGTCGCCCATCTTCGTGCGCAGCTGCAGGATGGCGGGGTCGCGGCCCAGCACATCGCAGCCGTCGATGAGAATGACGATGGGCGCCTCGAGGCCCTTCGCGCCGTGCACGGTCATCACGCGCACTTCATTGTTCACCGAGTCGAGATCACGCTTGATGGTATGGGATGCGGATTCGAACCGGTTGAGGAAGATGGTGAGCGACGGCGTCTCCGTCATTTCCGATTGATGCGCGAAGCACAGGAAGGAATCGATGGCATCGCCCGCCTCGCTGCCGAGACGCGCCACAAGCTGCGAGCGTCCGCCGCGTGGGCCGAGCAGGGTGGCGAAGAAGCCGAAGGGGCCGTGCTGGTCCGCGAGTTCACGCCAGGCGTTCAGCGCTTCGCATCCGGCTTTCGCTTTCGCATCACCATCTTCGGCATGACGCTGGAGCGCCGCGTGCAGCGATTCATCGTCCGCGCGGCTTGATGCAATGCGGGTCAGGTCGTCGTCGTTAAGACCGACGAGGGGCGATTTCAGCGCGGTGGCAAGGATCAGGTCGTCATCCGGCAGCAAAGCCGCGCGGCCTGCAGCCACGAGATCGAGCACGGCGATATGCTCACCGATATTGAGACGGTCCGCGCCCGCGACCGGCACGCCCGCCTCCTTGAGCGCGCGGATCACCGCCTCGAAGGCAGCACCACGCTTGCGCACAAGCACGAGTACATCGCCCGCGCTCCACACGCGGCCCATGTCGTCGCCCTTGGTGGTCCAGCATTTCACGGCCTGCGCGATGCGGCGTGCCACGACGACGGGCGGTGATTGCTGTTCGGGCTCGTCCACGGGCAGAACCCAGGCCTCGGGTTCCTCCTCGTCAGCGGGCTTTTCCGTCGGCCACAATTCCACGAGGCCGGGCGCATGCGGACGCGCGCTCTCATGCACGGTACCGACAGCCTTGTCCTCGAAGGAGAGACCCTTGAAGTTTCGGTCGACCGCAAACGTAGCATCCACCGCTGAGAGCACGGCTTTGCCGGAGCGGAAGGACATGGTGAGCGACACATCCTCGAAATGCAGTTCCGCCGCCCTAACCTTCTGCGACCAGCTGCGGCGGGTAGTCTCGAATTCCTGCGGTGCTGCGCCCTGAAAGCCGTAGATCGATTGCTTGGGATCGCCCACCGCGAACAGCGTACGGATGCGCTTTCCGCCCGCGCCTTCGCCGGCGGTGAAATCCTCGGTGATGCGGCGCAGGATCTCCCATTGCTGCGGGTTCGTATCCTGCGCCTCGTCGATCAGTACATGGTCGATGCCGCGGTCGAGCTTGTAGAGCACCCACGATGTATCGCCGCGCGAGAGCAGCGCCAAGGTCTTGTCGATGAGATCCTGGAAGTCGAGCGCGCCGAGCTGCATCTTGCGTTTTTCAACTCGGGTGTGAATTTCCGCCGCGAGCAGAAACAGCGCCTGCGTGCGCTCCACGGCACGCGCTGCCTTCTGCTTGTCTATGAGGTTCCAGATTCTGCTCTGCTCATCGAGGATCTTATCCTTCAAGCCCTCGTCGATGTCCTTCGTCAGGAAGGCAGATCCCTTGCGAGGTGTTCCGGTGTCTGTGAGGAATACTGAAAGGTAGTGTTCGAGCTTGGCGGAAGGCTCGCTCGCTTCAGCGGCGGCGATGAGAGAAGCGGCTCGCTTCTGGTCGGTCGCTTTGCCTGTCAGAAGTTCCTGCGCGATGGCAGGCCAGCTCTCCGGCTTCAGGCCGTCTTCCAGCATCGCCCGTTCGATGCCCGCAAGTGTCTCGTCAGGCTTCAACCCCAGTTCCATGCGAAGGCGCGCGGGGCCGCTCGCGTCGTGCAAAAAATCCTTGCAGCGAAGCGCGGCATTGAGCGCAGTGGTCAGCGCGTCGCCCACCGCATCGATGCTGATGATGTCGAGCGCGGCCTTCAACTCCGAAGCACCGCCGTTCGAGGCATCGGCCAGCACGTTCTTGATCGCCTGCGCCAGCATCTCGTCGGTCTGGCTCTCGTCCAGCACCGCAAAGCGCGCGGGCACGTTGGCCTCGAAGGGCACGAGATGCAGCAGGCGCTCGCAGAAGGCGTGGATGGTGTCGATCTTCAAGCCGCCCGGCGTTTCCACCGCGCGGGCGAAGAGCGTGCGGGCGAGCTTGATCTGTTGACGTGTGGGCCGCTCGCCTTCGAGTTCCGTGAGTTCTGTGACGAGGCTGTCCTCGTCCATCGTCACCCATTTCCCCAAGCGCTCGAACACGCGGATCGCCATGTTGGCGGCGGCGGCCTTGGTGAAGGTGAGGCAGAGAATGCGTCCGGGCAGGGAGCCCGCCAGCAGCAGGCGCACCACGCGGTCGGTAAGCACCTTGGTCTTGCCCGCGCCCGCATTGGCGGACACCCAGGCGGAGGCGCGCGGGTTCGCGGCGCGGCGCTGGGCCTGCTTGGTGTAATCGGGAATGACGAGATCGTTGCTCATTCGCCGCCCTCACCACCGCCGGCGCTCGCCAGCGACCATTCCTTCACGCGCGCCAGATGATCGTATTCGGAAAAGCGCCGCGCATATTTCGGGAAGGGGCGCGAGACGTAAGCTGCTTCGCCCTTCACGAACCGCGCGATCATGCCCTCGAACCGGCGGCGATGCTCCTCCACGATCTCAGGCACCGTGCGTTCCTCGTCGCGCCCCGGCTTGATATCGCGTGGCTTGATCGGCTCGCGTCCGCCGGTGGTGTGGACATAGAGGAGATCGGGCGTCTCCTTCGCCATGGGCAGGCCCTTGAACGCGCCCTTCATCAGCATCACCGCTTCCAGCGTCAGCTGCGGCGAGAAGCCGGCATAGACCTCGCGCACGCCCGGGGGCTGGCCGGTCTTGAAATCGACGATGGTGAATCCGCCGTCGCGACGCTGCTCGATCCGGTCGGCGCGGGCGCGAAGATTGAAGATTGAGCCGTCGGGCAGTGGGATCGCCAGGCGGCCCGAGCGCTCGGCATGAACCTCCACGAGATCGGGGCGGCGCGTCTGCTCCCACACCACGAATTGCGCGGCGAGCCGTTCGAAGCGCGGCCACCATTCCGCATAAAGCTCAGGGTAAGCCTGCTCGATCTTGAAGAAGGCTTCGGTGCCGAGGCCGAGCAGGATCTCCTGCGCGTTATCCGGCAGCGCTTTCGGATAGCGCTCGCTGAAGGTGCCGATGATGTCGTGGATGATCGTGCCGCGCTCGGCCGCGCTGGGCGCGACAGCGATCTCGTCGAGCGCATCGAGCTTGAGAATATGGCGCGCGAAGATGGAATAAGGGTCGCGCACCAGCGTCTCGACTTCGGTGACGCTGAGCGAGCGTGGGAACAGGACCGGATCGGGCTTTGGGCGCGGACGCGGCAGAGCAGGCGCGGGCTCCGGTGTATCCAAGGTACGCGCAAGGCGGCGGTAATATTCGCCGGATCGTGTCATGCGCTCCCACACCTCCTTGCCCGTAAAAGCCTTGAGGCGCTGCAGGAAACGCGAGGGCACCATGGGCGAGCCGTCGCGCTTGTGCGCGCGGGTGATCACCACATCGTGCGTGCCGAGCGCCTGCACGAAATCGTGCGCGGTCTGGCCGATGCGCCGCTCAGGCGGCATCAGGCCGACGCGGGCGCGCATGGGCCGGTTGAGGAATGCATCTGTCACCGTGCGCGGCGGCCAAGTGCCTTCGTCCAATCCGCCCAACACCACGCGATCCACCGACAGAAGGCGCGCTTCCAGAAGGCCGAGGATCTTCAGGCGGCGATGAGTGGTGCGCGGCGAGGGGCTTAAAGTCTGCTGCTTGGCGAGCGCGGTGAAGAAAGCCGGATAATCGACGAGGCGGCCTTCCAACGGATGGCCTTCCTCCGCGCGAATGTCGGAATTCTCCAGATCGTCGAAGAGCGCGGCGAGCGGCTCACGGGAAGGCTCGTCCTCGGCCTCTTCCCCATCGGGCGGCGCGCAGAGCCATTCGACGGCGACTCGATGGTGCGCGACGAGCGCCATCAGATCGAGCTTACCCTCGCCGTGATAGGCAGGCGTAAAGCTTTGGAAAGCGAGACCGAGACGCTGAAGCAATTCGTCTGCGAGGTCCCAATCCGCCTCCGTTAGCCGCGCTCGCGGACGCGGCGTGCGGTGGTCCTTTTCCGTGCGTCGGGTGGCGAGCGCGGCGCGCTGGCCCTCAATGCCTTTCGCGGGTGCGGGGCCGCGCAGCACGCCGATCTCCAGCACGCTTGCTGCTTGCTCGATCTGCTCACGGGAATATCCCAGACGTACCAGCGGATGCGCGAGAACGGAGAGCAGCCGCACGGGGCTCAAGTCGTCGGAGGCCGCTTCCGCCGCCAAACGCGCGAGACGTCCGGCGGGCGTGTCGGACAGAGGAATGCCGGCGGAATCCTCGACGCTTAAGCCCCAGCGCCCGAGTTCCGCAGTTACGCGCGTGGCGAGCGCACGGTCGGGCGTGACAAGAGCCGCTGTCTTGCGCGTCTGGCTAAGCGTTTCGCGCAATGCAATGGCGATGGCCAAGGCTTCTTCGCGCTCGTCCATGGCTTCGATGACTGTCAGGCCTTCGCAGCCGCTTTTGCCGAGCGCCACACGGTCTTCGGACTGAAACAGAGCCCAGCGGTCCGTGGTGTCAGCGGGGCGAAGAGCTTCCGAGAGCAGGCGATTGCGGTCCTTCGCCTGCTCCGGCACTTCGCCGAGAGTGGGAATCTCGGAGCGCGGAATGCGCAGGTTCCTATCCAGGAGGCGGCGCAGAGCCGCCTGCGGATGGCTGTGCACGGGGTCATTGTCGTCATCGCCCATGCCGCCGATGGTGTTCCAGCTTTCCTCGTCGAGATCGGTGTCGAGGCCGGGCAGCACGATAGCGCCTCTCGGCAGCTGTGCGATGGTTGCCATCAGATGCGCGGTTGCGGGCACCGAGCCGGTGGAGCCCGCGACGATGATGGGATTGTCTGGCCGTTCGCGCGAAAGGCGTCGCGCCTCCGCCTCGATCAAGGCGGTGCGCCGCTGCGCGGGATCGCTCGCCTGACGGTCGCCCAGAATCTTCGGCCAGTTCTCGCTGGCGATCTGTACGAAGTGGCGGGTGATCTCGAAATAGGTCGAGTAATCCGCATCCACCGCGAGTTCGAGCGCGTGCCAGTCGATACCTTCCGTGGTGAAGGCATCCATCAGGGTCTCGAGATCGCCTGCAAGGTTCACCGCATCCGCCGGAGAAGCGGGCACCATGAAGGGAATGTCGGGGCCGAGCTGTAACAACGCGCGGTCCACTTCCGCCGACCAGCGCTGCACGAGGCGCGTGAGGATCAGGCGGCGCTCCAGCGGCGGGATCGGCGGCTTCAGGCTGGCGGTTTCCGCGAACGGCGTGCCCTCCAATCCGGTCAGCTCGAATTCCGCCTCATCGGTTTCGCCCAAAGGGACGATGCGCGGCAGAAGCTGCGCGCGTCCGCCTCCGCGCTCGGCGAGAAGCGCGATCAGCGCACGCGTGGCGCGGCGTGTGGGTACGTAGATGGTGATGTCGGCAAGGGAGGCGGGGCCATCGGAGAGCGGGCCGACAAGGCGGCCCTCAAACAGCGCGTCCACAAGGGTCGGCAGAAAGGCGCAACCCGGCGGGATCGTAAAGACGCGCGGCAACTCGCTCGGCACAACAAAACCTCATCGCTGGTTGGCGGCAAGGCACTTTTCTGCCTCGGCAATGGTGTGAGGCTCTCCAACATGCAGCCATTGCCCATCGAGAGGCAACCCGTAGAGGCGGCCGCTCGCGATGGCGCGGTCGTAAAAGGCATTGGCCGAGAAGGCGCCGTTCGGCGTGCCGGGCACGAGTTCCGGCTTCACGATCGCCACGCCTGCGTAGACGAAATTGGACTTGTCGTCGCTTCCGCGCCGGCGCAAGCGACCGTCAGAATCGCGGTGAAAATCGCCGCGGCCCTCATATCCAACACTTGTGGATAACGGGGCGACGAGCATCAGAATGTCCATGCGCTCCCCGTCCCAGGCGTCCACGAGGCGCTTGAGATTCGGGTTCGGGCCTTCGATCCACATGGAATCGGAATTGAAGGTGACGAAGGGATCTTGTCCCAGCAACGGCAAAGCTTTCTTCACGCCGCCGCCTGTTTCGAGCAGCTCATCGCGCTCGTCGGAAATCACGATGCGCGGGAATTCGCGGGCGCGCAGATGCGTTTCCAGCATGTCGGCGAAATGGTGCACGTTCACCACCACCGTTTCCATGCCGGCCTCGTGCAGCTTGTCGAGCGCGAAGTCGATCAGGCTCTGCCCTGCGACCTTCACGAGGGGTTTCGGCATGGTCGCCGTGATCGGCAGCATGCGCTTGCCGAGGCCCGCTGCGAGAACGATGGCTTTGGTGGGCTTGCACTGAGGGGACTGGGACACGAGCGCTCCGGCTCAAGACGAGGGAGGCGCATCATCGTCGGCCAGCGGAATGAGCCTGGGCAGATAGGTCTCATACCAGACTTTAAGCTTGGCCAGGGCCGGATGCGCGAGATTGCGGGTGAGATAGGCCTCTATCCTGGGCAGGTGCTGCAGGTAATGCGGCTTGCCATCGCGGCGGTCGAGGCGCGCGAAAATGCCGAGGATCTTGGTGGCGCGCTGCGCCGCCATGATCGCATAGGCCCGCGCGAAGCCGGACACGTCGAATGCCGGGTCCGCGCTTTTACGCTCGCGGGCATAGAGGCCAATGAGTTTCAGTTCGAGATCGGCGGGCACGGTCACGCGCGCATCCTGCAGGAGCGAGGCGACGTCGTAAGCGGGCGAGCCCAGCGTTGCATCCTGAAAGTCGATGAGGCCGACGCGCTGCAGGCCTTCGCGCTCAGGCAGCCAGATCAGGTTGGGCGAATGGAAATCGCGCAGGGTCCAGGTGGCGGGAGCGGACAGAATTTCGCCCAGCGTCTCCGTCCAGAGATTGACGAATTCCGCCCGCGCGGATCCGGATAGCTGCGAGCCGATGATGTGCGGCACGTACCAATCGGCCAGCAGCTCCACCTCGATCAGAAGTGCTTCGAGATCGTAAGGCGGCAGCGAGTGCTCGATGCCGTCGCTGACGGGAAGAACCTGCGGCAGTTCGGTGCTGTGCAATTGCACGAGAAGGCGCGTAGCTTCCGCATAGCGCTCGGGGATTGGCCCGTTCTCGTCCACTACAGGCTCGGAGCCGAGGTCTTCAATGAGCAGAAGGCCAGTGTCCAAGTCCTCGCAATAGATGTAGGGCGCGCTGAAGCCCAGCGCCCGCAGGCCCTTGTCCATGGCAACGAAGGCATGGACCGTTTCCGCGAGCTTCGCGATGGTCGTGTAGGGCTTGCCGCGACGAACGGGTGGGCCGACAGGGCGCGGCGGCGAGATCATCAGCAGGGCGGTTTCGCCATTGGGCTTCACGAGCCGCTCGTAGGATCGGATCACGGAGGCATCGCCCTGCATGGGCATGCGCACAGCATCCGTCCAGCCGCAACGCTCGACGAGATTGCGGAAAGCCTTGAGGCGCTGGAGGCGCGAGGCGAAGCTGCCGGTGCCGGTGAGCATGGCGACACGGCCCTTGGCTCCGCCGCCCGGTGCGAAATCGAGATGGATGTCGAGGCGCTCGGACTTCAACGCATCGTCGGCGCGCTCGGGCCATTCCACGAGGGCGACGGCGTTGTCCGTCATCTCTTCCCAACCCAGCTCCACCAGCTCATAGCCGCCGGACAGGCGGTAGAAATCGGCATGCACGACGGGGAAGAGCGAGCCGTCATAGACCTGCATCAGCGTGAAGGTAGGGCTTGGGACTTCCAGCTCCGGATCGCCCGCCAGAATCCGCACGAGGGCGCGCGCCAGCGTTGTCTTGCCCGCGCCAAGTCCGCCGGACAGGGTGACGAGATCGCCAGGCTTCAGCTCCTCGGAGAGAACCCGCGCGAAATCTTCTGTTGCAGCGTGGTCGGGCAGCGTGACGATCCACGCGGCCTGGGAAATATCGTGCTCGGACATGAGGGCCAATCCATTCACCATCGCTTACGTCACTCCGCCGCGATGGGAGTTAGCGCAGATTGTCCCGTTCGGCCATCGGAGGGCGATTCCTGCCGCTCGTTCGGGAATGTGCAGGTGACGATGGTGCCCTGACCGGGCGCGGAGGCAAGCTCGATGCGCCCGCCATGAAGTTCCACGAAAGAGCGCACGATGGAGAGGCCAAGGCCCACACCCCGGTGGCGGGTGCCCAGTGTGTGGCTTTCGAAACGCTCGAAGATGCGCGCCTTGACCTCGGGCGGAATGCCGCGCCCCTGGTCCCTCACCTCGAAGATCACCTCGCCGCCACGCTTGCGCGCCGAGACCCGGATGGTCTGGCCGGGCATGGAGAAGCCCACCGCGTTGGAGAGAAGGTTGAACAGGATCTGTCGCACGCGCTTGCCGTCGGCGACGAAGGTGCCGATGTCGTCCGGCGTGTCGATGTGGAGATGAAGCGCGGATTCCGCGAGGCGATCCTCCAGCCCGCGCATGGCGGCATCGATGGTGGAGCGGATATCGACGATCTCCGGCGTCAGCTCCAGCGAACCTGTGTCGATCGAGGCGAGATCGAGAATGTCGTTGAGCATCGCCAAAAGCGCCTTCGACGAGCGCTCGATGTGATCGGTATATTCCTTCTGGCGCGGATTGAGTTCGCCCGCAGTGCCGTCATCGAGAAGATGCGCGAAGCCGATGATGTTGGTGAGCGGGGAGCGCAGTTCGTAGGACACATGATGCACGAACTCGTCGCGCAGCCGCGAGGCGCGTTCCAGCGCATCGTTGCGCTCGGTGAGTGCGCGCTCCACGTTCACGCTCGCGGTCACGTCGGTGAAGCTGAGAAGCGTCGCCCCATCGGGCAGAGGCTGCGCGGTGCAGTCGAGCGCCGAGCCGTCGCGCCGCTCGATGCGGCAGGACAGGCCCATGCGCATGTCGGCGAGGCCCGCCACCGCGCCGCGAATGTCCACCCACGGCTCCTCCTGCGGCGCGAGCAGGCGGCAGGACTTGATGATGATGTCGATATGCGGATGCCCGGCCGGAATGTCCGGCGGCAGATTCCACATTTCCACGAAGGCGCGGTTGTGCAGCTTGAGGCGTCCATCGGAGCCGAACACCGCCACGCCTTCCTTCAGCGTGTCGAGTGTTTCGCCCTGCACCTGCGTGAGAGAATTGACCTGCGAGGCGAGTTCGAAGCGCTCGCTCACGTCGTCGAACAGATAGGTCACGCCGCCTTGCGGATTGGGATTGATAACCACGCGCAAGGTGCGGCGGTCGGGCAGATGCCACCAGGTTTCCTGCTGCTCGACGGAGCGATAGCCGGTGAGAAAATCTGCTTTCCACGCGCGGAAATCCGCCTGCTCGGGCAATTTGCGCGCGGCGCGCAGACGGTCGAGCACTTCGCTGTCCGTCGGGCGTGAGGCGATGAAGGCGCCGTCGAGCCCCCACAGGCGCTGATAAGCGGCATTGCTGAAGATGAGCTTCTGCCCTGCATCGAAGATCGCGACGGCTGTGGGCAATTGATCGAGGGTGCGCACATGCGCATCCATCTGCCGCTGCAGGTCGGTGCGCACCGCTTCAAGTTCAGACACATCGACCGCGATGCCCGCGCTGCCGCCCGACGTTGGACGCTCGATCACGTCGAGCACGGCGCGCTGGCCCGCAACGACCGCTGTGACGCGCGCGGAATAGGTCGTGCCGTCCTTGCGTTGACGGCGCGATTCCTCGCGCGTGGGCTGGCCGAGGAGTTCGAGGGAGCGGTTGATCGCATCGTCGAGATCCTTCGCCTCGACGGAACGCAGATAGGCCTGGTTCGCCCAGAGCAGCGTGTCGTCGGTGGCGCGGATCCAGAGCGGATAGGCCACATCGTCGAGCAGCATGGTCATGGCGCGCAGGTCGCTTCGCGCGGTGGCGAGGTCGGTGCGCATCTTCAGCAATTCGGCGCGGTCGCCGGTCACGTCGCGCAGGCGCAGGATGGCGCGTCCGCCGATGGTGCGTCCTTCCACGTCGATGAAGCTGTTGAAGAGGGTCTGCCCGACGAGCCGGAAGGCCTCGCCGCGCTGCTTCAGGTTCTCGAGGGCGGCTTCCACCGCCGCCGCATCGCCCGGCTGGAGCCAGGTGCCGAAGGCGAGCGCGCGTTTGGCGGCAGCGCCTTCGCCGAGAATGGTGGGATCGCCCTGGAAGCGCGCCTCGCCGTCCCGCCCGTGCCAGCTCACGAGGAGTTGACGCTCCGAGCCCATAAGGAGCGTCGCGAGATCGTCCGAGCCGCGTAGGGTGGCGAGTTCGTTGCGAAGCGTCCGTTCGACACGGGAGGCGCGGCGCCGTTCACCCATCAGCAACAGGGAAGTGGTGGTCGAGAAGGCGACCAACCCCATGAACAGGCCGAAATAGACTGCGTTATGAAGGTCGAAGGAGGTGAGGAAGTCGAGAAGGTCCGAGGCGCTGTCGAGAAGCGGGAACTCGCCCTCGGCGGCTAAGGCCGGAGCGGATGCGCCGGTGAACAGCGACAGGGTCAGGGGCGTGCGAAGCCGGGGCAGGCGGGTAGGAGCGCGCGTTGCACTTCCGCCTTCATCCCTATGCTTCGAGTGCCCAGCCATGCGGTCCTTCCCTTGCCCACGCCCGAGGAACGGGCCAAATTATTTCCACTCCGCAGGTCTTTCGAGACGCCACAGAGGTGATCCTGCTTAAACGCATGAACGGAACTGCCGGCAGGCTATCCAGGACGCGGTGCAGCCGGTCGATTCGCGTTCACTCTAGACCACCCCTGACTCCGCCAGGAAGAGGGTTAAGGCCAGCTTAATCTTCCTTTGGAGAACCTGTGCGCAATTGGTGGAAACGTATTGCATTTGCGACACACGCATGCCGCAACGGAAGCTTAGCGATTCGAGGCTTCCGGACATGAAAAAGCCCGACCGAAGCCGGGCTTTTCCTAGAGTTAGCAGACCTTTAGGTCTTAGTAGCGGTAGTGATCCGGCTTGAACGGGCCGGTATCCTTCACGCCAATGTACGAGGCCTGGTCGGGACGAAGCTTGGTGAGCTTCACGCCGATCTTTTCCAGGTGCAGCGAGGCGACCTTCTCGTCGAGGTGCTTCGGCAGGGTGTAGACATTCTTCTCGTACTTGCCGGCGTTGTTCCAGAGCTCGATCTGGGCGAGCGTCTGGTTCGCGAACGAGGCCGACATCACGAAGGACGGGTGACCCATGGCGTTGCCGAGGTTCACGAGGCGGCCTTCCGAGAGCAGGATGATGCGGTGGCCATCCGCGAAGGTGATCTCGTCCACCTGCGGCTTGATGTTGTTCCACTTGAGGTTCTTGAGGCCCGCGACCTGGATCTCGTTGTCGAAGTGGCCGATGTTGCAGACGATGGCGCGGTCCTTCATGGCCCGCATGTGATCGAGGGTGATCACGTCCTTGTTGCCGGTGGCGGTGACGAAGATGTCGGCGCGGGGAGCGGCGTCCTCCATCGTGGTGACCTCATAGCCTTCCATGGCGGCCTGGAGCGCGCAGATCGGATCGACTTCCGACACCAGCACGCGGCAGCCGGCCTGGCGCAATGAGGCGGCCGAGCCCTTACCCACGTCGCCGAAGCCGGCGACCATGGCGACCTTGCCGGCCATCATCACGTCCGTGCCGCGACGGATGCCGTCCACGAGCGACTCGCGGCAGCCATAGAGGTTGTCGAACTTCGACTTGGTGACCGAGTCGTTCACGTTGATGGCCGGGAAGAGCAGCTTGCCTTCCTTGGCCATGATGTAGAGGCGGTGAACGCCCGTGGTGGTCTCTTCCGACACGCCCTTGATGGCTTGGGCGACCTCCGCGAACCAGCCCTTCGGCTTTTCCTTGAGGAGGCGCCTGATGAGCGCGAAGAGAACTTCCTCTTCCTCAGCCCCCGGCTTGTCGAGGAAGGCCACATCGCCCTGCTCGGCGCGCAGGCCAAGGTGGACGAGCATGGTAGCATCGCCGCCGTCGTCGAGGATCATGTTCGGCACGCCGCCGCCGTGCCAGTCGAACAGCTTGGCGGTGTAGTCCCAATACTCTTCCAGAGTCTCGCCCTTATAGGCGAAGACCGGGATGCCGGCCGCGGCAATCGCGGCGGCGGCGTGGTCTTGGGTTGAGTAGATGTTGCAGGACACCCAGCGGATGTCGGCGCCGAGGCTTTTAAGCGTCTCGATCAGCACCGCGGTCTGGATGGTCATGTGGAGCGAGCCGGCGATGCGCGCGCCCTTTAGGGGCTGCTTCGGGCCGTATTCTTCGCGAATGGCCATCAGGCCCGGCATTTCGGTCTCGGCGATCGAGATTTCCTTGCGGCCGAAATCGGCGAGGCCGATGTCCTTAACGATATAGTCCTGAGCCATGCTGGCCTCCGTCTACCCTTGGGATTTGGATGATTGGGTGTGAATTGGCGCTGTCTCTAGCAGAGAGCGGCCGAGGAGGCAATCAACATATAAAGATGTCTTTATATGATTTTTGGAAGGCATGCCGATCTGTCATTCCAGGGCGAGCGATAACGAGAGCCTGGCCGAAGGGCCGCGCCGCAGGCGTGGAAACCCATAACCACGACAGATGCAGAATGAGCGAGCAGATGCCACAGCGCTCTTTCTGGCAGCGTCGTGGCTATGGGTTCCGGGCTCGCCTTCTGCGCCCCGGAATGACAAAGGGAGAGTTTGAAAGAGGCGCTTACTCGTCCTCACCAAACCGATTGGCGAGCAGGTCGTCGATGGCCTGGAGGCAATCCTGGGCGTCCTGGCCCTTGGCGGTGACGGTGATGGTCGTGCCCTGGGCGGCGGCGAGGGTCAAAAGGCCCATGATGGAGCGGCCCCCTACGGTTTCTCCGCAGCGGGTGACGGTGACATCGGAATTGTAGCGCTCGACGGTCTGGACGAACTTGGCCGAGGCGCGGGCGTGAAGGCCCCGGCGGTTGATGATGGGAAGCTCCCGGACCTCCGCTCCGTCCGGAACAGGTGCAGGGGGGCAATCCTGATCGAGACGCTTATCCATTACTCTTATTTTCCCGAAAGCACGCGTGAGGCGATGTTGATGTATTTGCGCCCGGCCTCCTGGGCGTGAGAGACGGCGTCCGCCAGGGGCTCCTCGTCCCGGACGGATGCGAGCTTGATGAGCATGGGCAGGTTGATGCCGGCGACCACCTCGACGGAGCTGCCGTTCATGCAGGAGAGGGCCAGGTTCGAGGGCGTGCCCCCGAACATGTCGGTGAGAACCACGACACCGTGGCCCGAATTGACTCGGCACACGGCAGCCATGATGTCCTTACGCCGTGTTTCCATGTCGTCGTCGGGGCCGATCGTGATCGTTTCCAGTTGCTCTTGGGGTCCCACCACATGCTCAAGCGCGGCTCTGAATTCCGTCGCGAGCTGCCCGTGGGTGACGAGCACCATTCCAATCATAATGTTCCAGGTCCGAACGCTCCGAGAGCGGAGCGGCTATTTTGTGCAGCGCGAAGCCAAGCGCAAGAGCAATGAGACGAAAAGTTCATCACAGTGTCTCAACCGTGTCGCAAACACCACTCAATTGCCCGAGAGCTATGCTTGCGAAGCTTGCCCCGGCCCGCATTCGGATGCGAGGCACCACGACGCCGCATAGAACAATGTTGCTGTCATGCTCGTCGGGGAATCGTGGCGGGTCCTCGCTGAGGTCGATCACGAGGCGGATCACGGCCGAGGGCTCGTAGGGCTGACGGACGATGCCGAGGCCATGGATCTCCAAATGGCCCGCGAGCGGTCCGATGGGGCTGCCGACGAGCCGGTCATTCCTTAACCGAAGCTCGGTCCGGTCGTCGCTGACGAGGCACCCGAAACGTCCGGCCTGGATGGCATAGAGCACGATTTCCCGCGCCAGGGTGGATTTGCCGGCGCCGGAACGGCCCCTGATCAGGATTCCGGCCTCGCCGATCACGACACAGGAGGCATGGATCGTCTCCCGCGCGCTCAAGACTCGACCTTTCCACGCTCCAGCTTGAGGCTCTCTTTCCGGCCTGCCTCCTTTTTGCCGCGTGGGGTTTCGGCGGAGGGCAACCGGATGATGAAGCGGGCACCGAGCCGTTGCGGCTCGCCAGTCTCATCGACGGCGCCCAGTCGGTTCTCAGCGCGGATCGTGCCGCGATGGGCCTCGATGATCTGGCGGGAGATGGAGAGGCCGAGGCCCGAATTTTGGCCGAAGCCCTGCTCGGGCCGGTCGGTATAGAAGCGCTCGAAGATCCGGTCGAGGGCATCCGGCTCGATGCCGGGCCCGCTGTCTTCCACCAGCACCTCCACATCATTCCGGCGGCGCTTGAGCATCACGCGCACGGTCGCGTCCTGCGGGGAGAAAGAGCGGGCGTTGTCGATGAGGTTGTTGAACACCTGGCCCAGACGGCTGTCATGACCGAGCACGAGGAAGGCATCGCGGCCGCGGGCCTGTTTCTCGATCTCCAGTGCGATCAGCGGATCGTGTTCCTGGCGGCGCTCGTTGGCCACCGACACCACCGCTTCGAGAAGTCGCGCCATGTCCACCGGTTCCGCATCGGCGCGGGCGAGTTCCGCATCGAGACGCGAGGCGTCCGAAATATCGCTGATGAGGCGGTCGAGGCGCTTCACGTCATGCTGGATGATCGACATCAACCGCTTCTGCGAATCCTCGCTGCGGGCGAGCGGCAGCGTTTCCACGGCACTGCGCAGCGAGGTCAGTGGGTTCTTCAGTTCATGGGCCACATCCGCCGCGAAGCTCTCGATGGCGTCGATGCGATTGTAGAGCGCCTTCGTCATGTCGCGCAGCGCACCGGACAGATGGCCGATCTCGTCGGCGCGGTTGGTGAAATCCGGAATTTCCTGGCGCGATTTCGTGCCCCAGCGGACGCGCTCGGCGGCTTCCGCGAGACGCCGCACGGGGCCTGCGATGGCGCCGGCGAGAAACAGCGACAGCACGATCATCACCACGGCGGCGACCAGGAACACCTGGAGCAGGGCGAAGCGCTCGGAGGCGATGATAGCGTCGATGTCGCCTTCCTGCGTGGAGAGTAGCAGCACGCCCTGCACCGCGCGGAAACGCTGGACCGGCACCGCCACGGACACGATGGTCTCGCCGCGCGTATTCACGCGCACCGCGCTCGATTGCTGGCCCGCGAACGCCTGCTGCACCTCCGACAAGGAGCGGCCGTTGGGCGGACCGGGATCCTCCAGCACGGGGCGACGTGTGCGGCGGAACATCTTGCGGAACGAATTCCAGGCGCGCTCGATGAAGCTCGTAGTGTCCTCCGCATTGCCTACGGGATCGAGGTCCATCCGCAAGATGTCGCCGCGCGAATAGAAATTGCGGGAATCGAGCAGGAGCAGGCCGTCGCGATCGAAGATGCGGGCGCGGGTCTGGGTCGGCGTCACGAGGCGGCGCAGCAGGGGCGCGACGCGCTCGGGGTTGATGGAGAATTCGAGGGATGTCGCGCCCTCGTCATTGAGGCGCTCCGTCTCGCCCGCCTGCATCTGGAGGAGCTGGTCGGGATCGAGGGTGATGGTGTTGGTCTCGACCGTCGCGGAGCTGGCGATGGCGCCGGCGATGATCTCGCCCTGCGTGAGCAGACTCTGCACCCGCGCCTCGATCAGGCCCTCGCGGAACTGATTGAGATAGAGGAAGCCCACGAGCAGGGCCACGAGGCCCGCGAGATTGAGCACGACGATGCGGCGCGTCAGGCTTGAGGAGGCACGCTGCACGAGCATGCGGCCGAACCGCTTCAACCGCGCCAGGATGCCACGGGGCGCGGGCGGATCGTCGAGCGCTGCCTCGGCGTGGATAGGATCAGCCTTCATGCCACTCATCCAAGCGTGACCCGGCGGCGATGGCGCGGATCATGCCCGTCACTTTCCGTTATGCCTGCTCCTCGTGAGGCAGGCTCACTGGCGTCAGGCTTCCTTGAAACGATAGCCGACACCGTAAAGGGTCTCGATCATTTCGAAACTCTGGTCAACCACCTTGAACTTCTTGCGCAGGCGCTTGATGTGGCTGTCGATGGTGCGATCGTCCACATAGACCTGATCGTCATAGGCCGCATCCATGAGCGCGTTGCGGCTCTTCACGACGCCGGGGCGGGTGGCGAGGGCCTGCAGGATCAGGAATTCGGTGACGGTGAGCGTGACCGGCTCTCCCTTCCAGGTGCAGGCATGGCGCTCCGGGTCCATCTTGAGCTGGCCGCGTTCGAGAGCCTTGGGGTCGATCTCCTTGGGGGCCGTCTGGTCCTTGGGGGCGAAGCGGCGCAGAACCGCCTTCACGCGCTCGACCAGCAGGCGCTGGGAGAAGGGTTTGCGGATGAAATCGTCCGCGCCCATCTTGAGGCCGAACAGCTCGTCGATCTCCTCGTCCTTCGAGGTCAGGAAGATCACCGGCAGGTCCGACTTCTGGCGCAGGCGCCGCAACAGTTCCATGCCGTCCATGCGAGGCATCTTGATATCGAAGATCGCGAGATCCGGGGGCGCATGCTTCAGGCCGTCGAGAGCCGAGGCCCCGTCGGTATAGGTCTGGATGCGATAGCCTTCCGCCTCGAGGGCGATCGATACAGAGGTCAGGATGTTGCGATCGTCATCGACCAGGGCGATCGTTGGCATATACTCTTCCTTGGCTTTACACGGACGATGATAGTCTATCGTTCGACAACGCGGCAGGGCCTCATTCGTGCCCAACTGCGCCATACTCATGGCATAAATATGGTTGTCCCCAAGGGGATAACCAGGGCCGATACCCATAGTGGTGTCTACGAGGGTCCGGTTCAACCGCACATGAACAAATTCGATAGCCTGAACAGATCAAGTCGAAATTCAGGATAAATCGACCGTAAAACCAAATTCAAAAAGCTTTATTGGCAATAGAATTCGGCAAAGAATTCCCCTGTAAGGTCAATCCTCCTAAAGGGGGGTGACAAATCTTGCAAAATCTCTCCAGAAAGCGGTTCTCGGGCCTAGCATCCGGCAAAATAGAATGCCATGGAATGCCTCGGTTGACGGAAACGTCGGCTGACCTACACCTTTCAAGTTCAAGCGGTGTAACGGAAATAAGGCCGTCGCCCCGCAAAGGTAACATTTTGACGGCCATCTGAGGGCGGATGATCGCGCCGCCCGATGATCGGCGTTCAGGAGAAGTCTTCCGTGGATAACATCGGCGTCTTCAATAGCGCGCAAGACGCGGAGGCTTTCGGCTTCCGCAATCTCAAAAAAGTCTACTGGAACTTAGAGGCCCCCGCTCTCTACGAGGAGTCCCTGACCCGGGGCGAGACCAAGCTGGTTAAGGGCGGCGCCCTTCTGGCCGAGACCGGGGTTCACACCGGCCGCTCACCCAAGGACAAGTTCGTGGTGCGCGACGATGCCACCGAGAGCACCGTCTGGTGGGACAATAACGGCTCCATCACCCCCGGCCATTTCGACACCCTGCTCGCCGACTTCCTGGCCCATGCCGAGGGCAAGGAGCTGTTCGCGCAGGATCTCTATGGCGGCGCCGATCCGGCCTATCGCGTGAAGGCCCGTGTCTTCACGGAATTCGCCTGGCACTCCCTGTTCATCCGCAACCTGCTGATCCGTCCCGATGCGGGCGAGCTTGCCGATTATGTGCCCGGCCTCACCATCATCGACCTGCCGTCCTTCAAGGCGGATCCTGCCCGCCACGGCTGCCGCTCCGAGACGGTGATCGCCTGCGATTTCGCCCGCAAGATCGTTCTGATCGGCGGCACGTCCTACGCGGGCGAGATGAAGAAGTCGGTCTTCACCTATCTCAATTACGCGCTGCCCGCGAAGAACGTCATGCCCATGCATTGCTCCGCCAATGTGGGCAAGGAAGGCGATGTCGCCGTGTTCTTCGGCCTGTCCGGTACGGGCAAGACGACGCTCTCCAACGATCCGAACCGCGTCCTGCTCGGTGACGACGAGCATGGCTGGACTCCGAACGGCGTGTTCAATTTCGAGGGTGGCTGCTACGCCAAGACGATCCGTCTGTCGCGTGAGGCCGAGCCCGAGATCTTCGCCACCACCGAGCGCTTCGGCACGGTTCTCGAGAACGTGATCATCGATCCGATTACGCGCGTTCCCGATTTCGACGATGCGTCGCGCACGGAAAACACACGCTGCGCCTATCCGCTCGACTTCATCCCGAACGCGAGCGCTACCGGCCGCGCAGGCATTCCGAAGAATATCGTGATGCTCACCTGCGACGCCTTCGGCGTGCTGCCTCCGATTGCCAAGCTCACGCCTGCGGAAGCCATGTACCACTTCCTCTCCGGCTACACCGCCAAGGTGGCCGGCACGGAGAAGGGCGTGAAGGACCCGGAGGCGACGTTCTCCACCTGCTTCGGCGCGCCGTTCATGCCGCGTCACCCGTCCGTCTACGGCAACCTGCTGCGCGATCTCATCGCCAAGCATCACGTGGATTGCTGGCTCGTGAACACGGGCTGGACCGGCGGCAAATACGGCGTCGGTCGCCGCATGCCGATCCGCGTCACGCGCCGCCTGCTAACGGCTGCTTTGGACGGTTCGCTCTCCCGCGCTGATTTCCGCCGCGATCCCTATTTCGGCTTCGCGGTGCCGACCTCGGTGCCGGGCGTCGAGCCGCACATCCTGTATCCGGTGAAAACCTGGCAGAACAAGGCGGAGTTCGCCGAGACCGCAAAGCGCCTCATCGACATGTTCAATAAGAACTTCAAGCGCTTCGAGAGCCACGTCGATTCCGATGTGCGCTCAGCAGCACCCCAGATGTCGATTGCGGCTTAAAGCTGCGCTTCATATCGATTAAAACGAACGGCGGCTCTCGGGCCGCCGTTTTGTTATTGAAGAGTATCGAATGGACGTTCTCGTCATCGGAGCCGGTGTTGTCGGATTGGCGATTGCGCGCGCCTTAGCCATGCGCGGCCACAGCGTGATCGTGACTGAAGCAACCGGCGGTATCGGCAACGGCGTGTCCTCGCGCAACAGCGAGGTGATCCATGCGGGCATGTATTATCCGGAGGGCTCGCTGCGGGCGCGGCACTGTGTCGATGGGCGGCGCATGCTCTACGCCTTCTGCGAGAGCCATGGCGTTCCGCATAAAAAATGCGGCAAGCTGATCGTCGCTGTGAGCGATCTCGAACAGGCGAAGATCGAAGGCATCTATCAGCAGGGTCTCACCAACGGCGTCGAAGGGCTGTCCTTGCTCTCGGGCGAGGAGGCGAAAGCGCTGGAACCCCATCTTTCCTGCACCGGCGCCGTGCTGTCGCGCGAAACGGGAATCGTGGACAGCCATGCCCTCATGCTGGCGCTCCAGGGCGACCTTGAGGATGCAGGCGGCATGATCGCGTTTCATGCCCCCGTCGAGCGGATCGCACAAAATGGAACGGGATGGAACGTGCATGTAGGCGGGTCGGAGCCCGGCGGGCTCACCGTCGATGCGGTGATCAACGCGGCGGGGCTCGGCGCGCAGGCTTTGGCACGGGCGACCGAAGGCTACCCGGTCGAGCGCGTGCCACCTCTCGTTCTCGCCAAGGGCAACTATTTCGGCTGCATCGGCAAGCCCGCCTTCTCACGCCTGATCTACCCCTCGCCGGTCGATGGCGGTCTCGGCACCCATGTGACGCTGGATCTGGCCGGGCGCATGCGCTTCGGTCCCGACGTGGAATGGATCGAGCACGAGGCCTACGAGGTCGATCCCAGCCGTGCCGAGAGCTTCTACGCTTCGATCCGCCGCTACTGGCCGGGCCTCCCGGACGGCGCGCTGGTGCCGGATTACGCAGGCATCCGCCCCAAGCTGACGGGGCCGAATGAGAAGGCGGCGGATTTCATGATCGATGGTCCGGCGGAGCATGGGCTCAGAGGCCTCGTGCATCTCTTCGGCATTGAGAGTCCGGGGCTAACCTCGTGTTTGTCGATTGCAGAGGATGTGGCGGAGCGATTGGGCGTTTAGGCCCTGAACGTCATCCCGGACGGCGCAGGCGATCCGGGACCGCCAACCGCTGAAATACACCCCTCTGTCATTCCGGGGCGCCGCAGGCGACCCCGACCCGAAGGGCCGCGCCGCAGGCGTGGAAACCCATAACCACGACGGCTCAAGAAAAGCACTTCAACCCGAACAGTTTTATTCTGCACTTTCGGTGGTTATGGGTTCCCGCCTTCGCGGGAATGACAGCGTGGTAGTTCAGGCGCTCCATCCTGCCAACGATCCCGGGTTCTGCTACGCAGCCCCAGAGTGACACATCAATCAGGCCCTGAAGAACAGCAGCGTGATCAGCACGAAGGTCGGGATCAGGATTGCGCCCGACCACAGAAGATAACCGAAGAAGCTCGGCATCTTCACGCCGCCTTGGCGGGCGATGGCATAGACCATGAAGTTCGGTGCGTTGCCGATATAGGAGTTGGCGCCCATGAACACCGCGCCGGCGGACACGGCGGCGAGCGTCATTGCGCCGGTGGTCATCAGCACCTTCGGGTCGCCTCCGGCGAGTTCGAAGAACACGAGATAGGTCGGGGCATTGTCGAGGAAGGACGAGAGGCCGCCGGTCAGCCAGAAATAGGCGGCGTTGTTGGCGCTGCCATCCGGGTTTGTCACCAGGGCCACGAGCGGCGCGAAGGCGCCCTCCGTTCCGGCCTGCAGCATGGCAAGCACCGGGATGATGGTGACGAAGATGCCCGCGAAGAGCTTCGCCACTTCATTGATCGGGCCCCAGGAGAAGCCGTTCTCGGCACGGCTGGCGGCAGGCGTGAGCTTCAGGGAGATGATGGTCACCGCGATCATGATCACGTCGCGCAGGGCGTTGGCGAGCTGAATCTCCGAGCCCAGCACCGTGATGCGGCCGAGATCGGTGGTGGCGCTCATGAGGATGGCGGCGATGATGATGAAGATCAAAAGGAAGTTGATGCCGCCCGTGACGCGCACGGGGTTGTCCGGCGTAGGATCCGGCTTGATGTGTCCTTCTTTGCGGTAGACCACCGTATCGATGGCGAAGAACAGGGCAAGCAACAGCACGCTGGCGAAGAGGGTTTCGGGGAAAAGGTGCGTGGTCGTCCAGAAGAATTCCACACCGCGCAGGAAGCCGAGGAAGAGCGGCGGATCACCCAGCGGCGTAAGCGAGCCGCCGATATTCGACACTAGAAAAATGAAGAACACGAACACATGGACATTGTGCTTTCGGTCGTCGTTGGCGCGTAGCACCGGACGGATCATCACCATCGAGGCGCCGGTCGTACCGATGAAGCTTGCAAGCACCGTGCCTATGGCCAGCAGCATGGTGTTGGTGCCGGGCGAGCCATGGATATTGCCGCGCACGAGAACCCCGCCTGCCACCGTGAAGAGAGCGAGCAGCAGCAGGATGAACGGCACGTATTCCAGAAGCGCCGTATGGGCGAGGGCATGAAGCGCGGTGGTCGGCCCGAGGAGAGCTGCCATCGGCGCCAGCACGAGCAGGCTCCATAGGGCCGCGATCTTGCCCTGGTGATGCTCCCAGAAATGCGGCGCAAGCAGCGGGAAGAGGGCGATGGAAAGGAGGATGCCGGCAAAAGGCAGAGCCCAGGCGAAGCCCAGGGCCGACCCGTTCAATTCCGCCGCGAAGGCCGATTGCGGCAGGCCGATCAGAGCGGCGGCGAGCACCGCACTTGAAATGCGAAGCATGGTCTTATTCCCCCTCACCGGCTGCCCGGCAAATTCGTGATGTTATGGACACGGTTTAAGGGAAGGCGCGCATCGCCGCAACGGCAGGTCTGTTAACCGGCTGTTCACCATAAGTGAAAGAGAGTACAACACCATTACAAAAGCCGAGCCTCGGACCCAAAAGTGGTCTCCACTTTTGGGGGGAATCCGATGCTCTATTAAAGCTGCGCATCGTTCGGGGCGGAAAACCGGAACCACTTTTCACTAGCGTGGCCCGCCGGGTCCGCACGATGCGCGAACTGAGCTGGGGGTTGTGGGCCGATGTGCCGTTTCCTTGCCTATCGGGGAGAGCCGATCTTCCTCGACGAACTGGTCTGCGCGCCAGCTCATTCGCTGGTCCATCAATCGCTTCACGCGACCGAGGCCAAGACGGAAACTAATGGCGACGGCTTCGGTATCGGCTGGTATGGCGAACGGTCCGAGCCCGGCATTTATCGCGAGGTGCGACCCGCCTGGTCCGACGAGAATCTGCGAAGCCTCTGCGAGCAGGTGCGCTCCGGCCTCTTCTTCGCCCATGTCCGCGCCTCCACCGGCACCTCGACCACGCGGGCCAATTGTCATCCCTTCACCCATGGCCCCTATCTCTTCATGCATAACGGGCAGATCGGCGGATATGGGCGCATCAAGCGCCGTCTCGAGGCGCTGATCCCCGACGATCTCTATGATCGCCGTCTCGGCACCACGGATTCCGAGGCGATCTTCCTGGTGGCGCTCGCCAATGGATTGGCCGAGGAGCCCGTCACCGCCATGGCGCGGACGCTGAAGACCGTGCGCGGTCTCATGGATGAGGCCGGCATCGAGGAAGCCCTGCGCTTCACCGCCGCGTTCACCGATGGCGAGAGCCTTTGGGCCTATCGCTGGGCTTGCGACGGCATGCCGCCGACCCTCTATTTCCGCGAGTATAACAGCAACCTGCTCGTGGTCTCCGAACCCATCGACGACAAGACCAACGGATGGCGGGAAGTGCCCAAAGGCTGCAGCCTCATCGCCCATGCAGGGTGCGGCGTGAGCGTGCAATGCCTCAACGAGACGATGGCGCAACTGGCGGCTTAGAGCATTTTCGGCGAAGCGGACCCAGGTCGCCGCCAGGAAAGCGGCAAGACAATCTAGAGCATCGGATGGATCGTCCACTTTTGGGATCCATCCGATGCTCTATGGCATCGCCGACACGCTCTTGAGCGACGTCTCCAGCTTGTCCCGTCGCTTGCGCGCCTTGTCGACCCAGACTGCCGCGATGGCGTGATCCAGGAAGAAGTCCATCAAGCGGCCTTGCCGGTGCGATTTGAGAAATTTATTGAGCGCGGCGAGTTCGATCTGCCTGTCGCGCGGGGATGCAGATTGCCCGAGCCGCTCCTCCGAATGCTCCTTGGCCAGGAAATAATAGGCCGGCGCGAAATCAGGATGTTTCGCGATCAGCGCATCGAGGCGCGTGATGCGTTCCGCGCCTTCGAATTGCAGCGCATGGAGCAGCGCGGTGGAGCGTGTCGGCGCATCCTCCTGCAATTCCGCATAGACCTGCCGCGCCATGGCTTTGCCCTCATGCGCGTTCACCAGGGCCGCGTAACGCAGATGCGGATCGACGAAATCGAGACCCATGCGCGCCAGCGCGTAATAGGCGCGGTGAGCGCCCGAGGTTTCTCCCTTCGCCTCGAAGAGAAGAGCCTTGTAATAGAGCCCCGGCGCGGATCTGGCGTCTTCGATGAGGCCCCCCTTCTGAGACAGGTTCAGGAAAGCCTCGGTCGGGTCAGTCGAACGCACGAGGGCCTGGGCTGCCTGCTGGGCGGGCGAGGGAACGGCAAACGCGATGTCCGGGTCGGCAGGCTGGTCGGCGAGCTGCCAGCCGGCGACGGCGCTCGCGACGACAAGGGCCGTTGCGCAGGCCAAGGCTGCCCATCGGGCCAGGTACTGCCGTTGGTAAGCGGGCTCGCTCCTGTCCTGATCGAAAGCCGTTCCCGGCCAGGCGATGGCGAAGGCATGAACCGGGAAGGGAATGTTCTTCACTGTCCGCTCGCCCAAATCGATGAACGGCACCGACACCCCGCCTGAAGCGGCTTTGTGTATCTCATCGGAAATGCAGACGCCGCCGGGCTTAGCTAATTTTTCCAGGCGGGCCGCGATATTGATGGGCATGCCCATGAGCTCGCCATCCCGATCTACCACCTCGCCCGAGGCGATGCCGATGCGAAACTGAAGCCAGCGGTTCGGCGGAAAGGCGAGGTTGAGGCCTCTGATCGCTTCCTGAATGTCCACAGCGGCACGGACGGCATGAAGAGGAGATTTGAACTCGCACATGATCGAGTCGCCAGCCGTGTTGAAGATTCGGCCCTCATGGCGGAGAACAAAGCTCTCGCAGGTCCGGCGATAGGTGGTGAGTCTCTGGAGGGTTTCCTCTTCGTTCTCAGCGAGCAGCCGTGAGAAACTCACGACGTCGCTGGCGAGGATTATTGTTGCCCTGCGTTTCACCGGTCGACCACTCCGTTCCCATGGGACTTCTGAAGGTCCATCCTGGGATGAGACGCGCAAAGTCCAAAAAGGCTGCGCACGCGACATTATGAAATTGTATTTCGATGTTTATCAAGGGGCAGGGGCAAATTCTCTTGAACTAGAGAATGCTTTCTCAAGGTAACCTCAAGAATAGTCAGGCCTTAACCATCAAGTTCCGGATATTGCCTGAAGATGCCTGCCTCGTTGAAGGGGATTCGGCGAGGGCTTTCGAGATAAGCCTTGATCCGGGGGCGCTCCGACACCGCCCGATGCAGCGTCGAGACCTTGGGGGCTTTCTTCAACGCCCGCGCCGTGGCTTTCGGAAAGGCATAGGAAAGCCCTTCGACCACCTGAAACAGGGAGAGGTCGGCGTAAGTCAGCGTCGAGCCGACGAGATATCCGCCGCGTGCGGAATTGCGCTCCAGGATCGTCTCGAACCACTCGAGGAATTTCGGAATGCGGCTCTTGCGGAATTCCGCAGAGCGGCGCAGCGCCTCATCCTTCTGATCTTCGTAATAGAGCTCGACGCCGATGGGATGGTGCGTGTCATGCGCCTCCGCCACGAAATCTGCGATGGTGAGCTGGATCTGGCTGGTCCAGAGCCCACCCGTCGGGTCTTTCGGCGCCAGGTCATGGCGGGCGCCGAGATAGAGCAGGATCGCCGAAGTCTGGCCGATGATCGTCTCGCCATCCTTCAGGAAAGGCGGTGCGAAGGGTGGATGATCCGCGTGGTCCATCATCCGCATCATCATGGCGATGCCCTCGGACTCACGCGCAACATCGATGTAATCGGCTCCTGCTTCTTCCAACGCCAGCCGCACGAACTCACCGCGTCCTTGGATGGTAGGCCAGTAATAGAGTTCGTACGACATGGGCGCTCCTGATCGCTTCAGCAAAACTGTATGAAGGATGGTGGAGCTGTCTGTCCTAATGTCAAAGGGTCAGCGTGAGCCGGACGTTCGGTCATACGATCCGGCTCATCCGATCAATGCGCCTCGTCCCAGTTCTGCGCGGCGCGTGCTTCCACGGCAAGCGGCACCTTCAACGTCACGGCCGGGAAGGGCGCTTCCGTCATCACGCGCGAGATCACGGGAAGCGTCGCCTCGATCTCGTCGTCGGGGGCCTCGAATACCAGTTCGTCGTGCACCTGCAGCAGCATGCGCGCGGAGAGGCGTTCGGCTTTCAGAGCATCTTCCATGCGCGTCATGGCGCGGCGGATGATGTCGGCGGCGGTGCCCTGGATCGGTGCGTTGATCGCCTGGCGCTCTACGCCCGCGCGTTCCGACGGATTGTTCGATTTGATCTGCGGATAATGGCAGACGCGGCCGAAAAGCGTGGTCACGTAACCCTTGTCCTTACAGAACTTTTTCGTCTCGTCCATATAGTTTCGGATGCCGGGGAACTGCTCGAAATATTGCTTGATGAAGGCTGCCGCCTCCGCATTGCCGATGCCGAGGCGTGTGGCGAGGCCGAAGGCGGAGATGCCGTAGATGATGCCGAAATTGATGGTCTTCGCCTGACGGCGCAGATCCGACGTCATTTGGTCGAGCGGCACGCCGAACATCGCAGATGCGGTGGCCGAATGAATGTCGACGCCGTTGGCGAACGCTTCCTGCAGTTGTGGGATGTCGGCGATATGCGCGAGCAGGCGCAGCTCGATCTGGCTGTAGTCCGCCGAGATGATCTTGTGTCCCTCGGGCGCAATGAAAGCCTTGCGGATCTTGCGGCCCGCTTCCGTGCGGATCGGGATGTTCTGCAGATTCGGATCGGAGGAGGACAGGCGCCCCGTCGTGGTGGCGGCGAGCGAGAAGGACGTATGCACCCGCTTGGTCTCGGGGTGCATATGGTCCTGCAGCGTGTCTGTATAGGTCGACTTCAGCTTCGAGAGCTGGCGCCATTCGAGGATCTTCTCGGGCAGCTCGTGCCCCGCCTGCGCCAGCTCATCGAGCAGGGTCGCGGGCGTCGCCCATTGGCCGGATGGCGTCTTTTTCGCACCGGGCAGGCCCATCTTGCCGAAGAGAATGTCGCCGATCTGCTTCGGCGATCCGAGGGCGAATTTCTCGCCGGCCATCTCGTGAATCTCGTCTTCGAGCCGCGCGAGCGTCTGCGCGAAATCGCCGGAGAGGCGGCTGAGAATCTGCCGGTCCACGAGAATGCCGCGCATCTCCATGCGGGCGATCACATCGACCAGCGGACGCTCCAGCGTCTCATAGACGGTGGCGCGACGCTCGGCGGCAAGACGCGGCTTCAGAAGTTGCCAGAGACGCAAGGTGACATCCGCATCCTCCGCCGCATAGGCGGTAGCCTTGGTGATTTCGACCTTGTCGAAAGAGACCTTGTTCCGGCCCGTGCCGGCCACTTCCGAGAAGGTGATCGGGGTATGGCCGAGATGACGGCGGGAGAGTTCGTCCATGCCGTGCGAGCCCTTGCCCGCATCGAGCACATAGGAGATCAGCATCGTGTCGTCGATGGGGCGCACATCGATGTTGTGGCGCTTGAACACGACCCAATCGTATTTCAGGTTCTGGCCGATCTTGAGCACGGATTCGTCTTCGAGCATCGGTCGAATGACATCGAGCGCATCGGTGACGGAAAGCTGACCCTTCACCAGGCCGCCGCCGAAGAGATCCGATTCATCGCGGTGCTGCAGTGGCACGTAGCAGGCCTTGCCTGCTTCCATCGACAGCGAGAAGCCCACGAGATCCGCGAGGTTAGCGTCGAGGTCGCTCGTCTCCGTATCGACGGCCACATAGCCCTGCGCGCGCGCCTGGCTCACCCATTCCTTCAGGCGATCGAGGCTCGTGACGGTCTCGTAAGACGTCACGTCGAAGGGCACGGAAGTCGCCTCCGTCGCGCGCTTGCCCGCAAGCTGCGAGGGCGTGCCCAGGCCTTCCACCGGTTTGCGCACGGCTCCGGTTTCCGGCAGGTCGAGACCGGCAAACGGATCGACCTCGCCCGCAACCGTATCGACTTTATCGAAAAGCGGTGGTTCGCTATGCGCGAATGCACCGCCGCTGCGCTCCCACTTGATCGCCTCGCCACCCGGCATCATGCGCGGGTCGGGCTCGATGGCGGCGGGATCGGCGTCGTAGAGTTCGGCCACGCGGCGCGTGAGCGTGCTGAACTCCATCGCCTTGAGGAAGCCGATGAGCGTCTTCGGGTCGGGCTCGGGCACACGCAGGTCGTCGAGCGCCACCGGCAGCGGTGCCTCGCAATCGAGCGTCACGAGCTTCTTCGACAGGCGCGCGGATTCCGCGTTGTTGATCAGCGTCTCGCGGCGCTTGGGCTGCTTGATCTCGTTCGCGCGTTCCAGCAGCGTTTCGAGATCGCCGTATTCCTTGATGAGCTGCGCCGCCGTTTTCAAGCCGATGCCGGGCACGCCGGGGACATTGTCCGAAGTGTCGCCCATGAGCGCCAGCACGTCGCCGATCTTTTCAGGCGGAATGCCCTCCCATTTCTCGGTGACGGCGGCCTCGTCGAGATTGCGCTCGGGGCGGTAGCCCGGTTTGCCCTTGGAGCCGGATTCGAAATCGTAGAAGCAGACCTTAGGGCCGACCAGCTGCATCAGGTCCTTGTCGGACGAAATGATGAGCACATCAGCGCCTCGCGCCTTCGCCTCTTGCGTATAGGTGGCGATCAGGTCGTCAGCCTCGTAGCGCTGAAGTTCCACAGGCTCCATGCCGAAGGCACGGATCGCCTCGCGCATGATCGGCATCTGAACCTTCAGGTCCTCCGGCGCATCCGGGCGATGGCCCTTGTAATCCTCATAGAGTTCCTTGCGGAACGAGCCTTCGGACTTGTCGAG
Organism: Microvirga sp. 2YAF29; assembly: GCF_052114605.1. Lineage (NCBI taxonomy): Bacteria > Pseudomonadati > Pseudomonadota > Alphaproteobacteria > Hyphomicrobiales > Methylobacteriaceae > Microvirga > Microvirga sp. 2YAF29. Next base: position 37,885 of record NZ_JBFRFB010000005.1, on the reverse strand, counting down.
CACGATAGCGAGATGGGTGGGCGTCAGACCCGCCGCGCCGTCGCGCATGAATTGCAGGAGCTTGGAGACGAACAGGCGCACGGCCCCCGTCGGCATGCCGTCGGAGCTGCGGGAATTGTACTTCTGGTCCTGATTCATGGACTGGAAGTAGGCCCGGAAGATGAAGGAGGAGCCGTCGACGAGGAAAACGTGGTCGCCGGCTTGGACGGGACGGGAAGAAGCCATGGGTCTCGTTCGTGGAGAAAAATCGACCCGCAAGAGATAATGTTTTTAGGGGCCGATGGCTATGGGGATGCGAAGCGAAGCTTCAACTCACACGACTCCGGGAAAGTCCTTCAGGATATCCCGCAGAAGTTCATACCGTTCAGCGCCGAGCTTATTCCTGAGTTCGTCCTCAATTCGGGTTTTTACCTTGGCGGCATCTGCGAGAAAGCGCTCCCCTTCGGGGGTGAACTTGATGACGAGTGCCCGCTTGTCGGCGGGATCCCTGCTGCGTGCAATGTACCCTGCGGCCTCAAGCTCCCCGATGAGCTGAGAGGCCGATTGCTTGCGCATGCCGGCGCGATCGGCAATCTCGGAGAGATGCGCACCCTCCGTCCCGATATGCGGCAGAATCGCAGCGTGCGCGAAACTGAGAGCCGGATGCCCCAACTCACGAACGGCCGACATCGAGCGCTCGTTGAAGGCGCGCATGGCCTTGAGGAGAAGACGACCGGTATTGGTCTGGCGCAGATCTCCACCTAGGCCGGCCTGATTGGTTCCCATACCACGTCACCCATACTTGACGGTGCAATTTAGTCAGGTTACTGACCAATTTCCAGTTAGTCAGCTTCCTGACTAAATCATACTTCAATATCTCTTGAGGGCTAAATGTCGAGAACGTCCGCTGAAGAATTCATTCGCCAGTTCATGTCTACGGTCTGGGACAAAGCCCAGATCGAAGCGGCTGAGGGATTTGTTACGACCGACTATATCGACCACGCCTATGACGGCGGCCTCGATGCTCTCAAAGCTCAAATCGCGCAGTTGCACGGAGCCTTCCCGGGAAGCCTCCATATGATCGAAGACATTCTTGTCGAAGGTGACCGCGTTATGCTTCGCGCCCGGTTGCAAGGGCGCCATACAGGCGCATTCCGTGCGATACCTGCAACCGATGCCCCTATCGATGTCCGCGTGGCGCGTTGGTTCCGTCTAGAAAACGGGAAGATTGCGGAGCATTGGGCGTTGCTCGATACGATCAGTCTCTTCCGGCAGATCGGCAAGGAGCCTTTCGCTCTCGCTGCCTGAGAGATGGTTTAGGCTTCCGGTTCCACCCGAAATCATGCGGCTTTCAATCGCGCGAGTTCCAAGTCTAGCTCCCTGAGCGCCTGCATCACCACGCCCTCGGTGAGGAGATCGAGGGAAGATTCCACCACATGGACGGTGGCAAGCGCCCTGAGTTCGGGAATGGTCTGCGATTCGAGCGCGGCCTCGAAAGAGGGACGCAAAAGGTCCATGGCCCGGGTGCCGGGGCCACAGAGGACGATATGGTCCGGCTCCAGCGTCTGGATGAGAATGCCGACCGCATCGCCAAGAACCTCGCCGGCCTCGTGGAACAGCTTGAGGAGCGCGGTGTCGCCGGCCCTGGCCTGCTCCACCACCGCACTCATGGCATTCTCGCCCGGCAGCAGCAGGGTGGGGGCGGGGCGGTGGTCGATGAGCTGAGCGTCCCGGTGGAGGGCGTAATCGGCGAGATAGGCCTCCACGCAGCCGCGTCCGCCACAGCGGCATTGCGGCCCGCTCCGGCGGAGTCGGACATGGCCGAACTCGCTGCCGCCGAACCGCGCGCCGCGATAAAGCTCGCCTTGGATCAGGAAGCCGAGGCCGACGCCGTCCCCGATCATCAGGCAGGCGGTGCGGCCCGAGCGTAGGTCGGGGCTGCGCTGGGCGATGGCGAAGGCCATGGCGCTGGCATCGTTCTCGATCAGGACCGGCTTGCCGAGCCGCTCGCTCAGGCCCGCAGCCAGGGGTAGGTCGCGGGTGCCAAGCACCGGGCTCCAGGCGACGATGCCGTCGCGGGTGTCCACGTAGCCCTGGCAGGCAAGGCCGACGGCCTTCACGTCGGCGGCGTCACAGTCGCGGGCGAAAGTGGAGATCGTGTCCGCCAGCACGTCCATCAGCTCCTCGGCTTCGAGATTGCGCAAGGGGCGCTCGATGTGGCGGCTTGCCCGGTTGCGGCCGGCGCTGTCCACGAGACGCAGCTCGATCCGGTTGAAGCCGGTCCAGACGCCGATCACGGAGCCTAGCGAATCGGCGAAGAACAGGCGTGTCTTGGGCCGTCCCCGGATCAGGCCGGACGACTGGTCCGCCTCCTCGGCCATGAGGATGCCCTCATCAAGGAGGTTAGCCGTGAGGTCGGAAACGCTAGCCGGACTCATGCCGAGATGCTGGCCGATTTCCACGCGCGCCATCGGGCCTTCGCGGCGCAAGGCATCGAGCAGGCGCCGCCGGGCGGCTTCGCGGGGGGATAAGGACACGGTGTTCATTGCCAGCATTTATTCATGCCTTGAATAAAACATGGCGAATAAAAAAGGATATCCGACCAAAAGATAAGAGCTGGACCGCTTGAAGGTACCGATGCTTAGGGTAATTATTTCCCCGCTCGAAATATAAAACATGGCAGCGTGAGCTAAGTCTGCCGGTCCGAGCCGGATCGGTGGCCTGCCATGAGCATAGTGCCAGCAAGGGAACAGTCTGGCCTCAGGAGGAAACCGATGTTGTCCAAAAAACATGCTGTGATCAGTCTCGCCGCGCTTGCCCTTTCGGCTTCGGCCGCCCTCGCGCAGGGCAAGGGTCCGGTGGTCGGCGTCAGCTGGTCGAACTTTCAGGAAGAGCGCTGGAAAACCGACGAAGCCGCCATCAAGGCAGCCGTCGAGAAGGCCGGCGGCACCTATGTGTCGGCGGATGCCCAGTCCTCCCCGTCCAAGCAGCTCACCGACATCGAGAGCCTGATCTCGCGCGGCGCCAAGGCGCTGATCATCCTGGCCCAGGACTCGGACGCCGTTCGCCCGGCCGTCGAGAAGGCCGTAGCCGAAGGCATCGCCGTCGTGGGCTATGACCGCCTCATCGAGATCCCGCAGGCCTTCTATCTCACCTTCGACAACGTAGAGGTCGGCCGTCTCCAGGCGCGCGAAGTGCTGAAGCTGAAGCCTGAAGGCAACTATGCCTTCATCAAGGGCTCGGGCGCCGATCCGAACGCCAACTTCCTGTTCCAGGGCTCGATGGAAGTGCTGAAGGCCGGTATCGATGCCGGCAAGATCAAGAATGTCGGCGAGGCCTACACGGACGGCTGGCTCCCTGCCAATGCGCAGCGGAACATGGAGCAGTTCCTCACCAAGAACAACAACAAGATCGACGCGGTGATCGCCGCCAATGATGGCACCGCAGGCGGCGCCATCGCGGCGCTTGCCGCTCAGGGCCTCGCAGGCTCCGTGCCGGTTTCCGGCCAGGATGCCGACAAGGCGGCACTGAACCGCGTCGCCCTCGGCACGCAGACGGTTACCGTGTTCAAGGATGCGCGCGAACTCGGCCGCAACGCCGCCGAAATCGCAGTACAGCTCGCGGGCGGCAAGAAGCTTGCCGAGATCCAGGGTGCGAAGCCCTGGAACCTCGGTCCGAAGAAGCAGAACATGACCGCTCTCTTCCTTACCCCCGTCGCGATCACGAAGGACAACCTCGACGTGGTCATCAACGCAGGCTGGGCGTCGAAGGACGTGGTCTGCCAGGGCGTGAAGGCCGGCACCGTCAAGGCCTGCAACTAAGGCAGACCTGCTCTCGATCAGCCCTTCCCGGCAAACCTGCCGGGAAGGGTATTTCTCATTGAAATTATATCTTCGCGTGACGCCATGAACGCACCTGTTGCTACAACCGCGCCGCCTCCCAACACCACATCCGGCTCGATTCTGTCCAAGCTCGAGATCGATGTCCGCATGCTCGGCATGCTGGCGGCCCTCGCCGTGATCTGGATCGGATTCGACATCCTGTCGGGCGGCGTGTTCCTGACGCCGCGTAACCTCTGGAACCTGTCTGTTCAGACCGCCTCCGTCGCCATCATGGCCACCGGAATGGTGCTCGTGATCGTCACGCGTAATATCGACCTTTCGGTGGGTGCGATCCTTGGCGTCGTCGGCATGATCATCGGCGTCGCGCAGGTGCAGTGGCTGCCCGCCTATCTCGGCCTCGAGCACTGGCTTACGGCGCCCCTCGCTGTGCTGCTCGCCATCACGGTGGGCGGCCTCATCGGTCTCTTCCAGGGCTGGCTCATCGCCTATCTCGGCATTCCCTCTTTCATCGTCACGCTCGGCGGTCTTCTCGTGTGGCGCGGTGCGGCCTGGTGGGTCACGACAGGCCAGACGGTTGCGCCGATGGATTCGCGCTTCAAGGCGTTCGGCGGCGGTGTCGAAGGCGCGCTCGGCGCGACGGCTACATGGGTGATTGCGGCGATTGCCTGCGGCCTCATCATCATCGGCCTTGGCGTCTCCCGCCGCCGTCGCCTAAGCTTCGGCTTCCCCGTGCGTCCGGGCTGGGCTGATGCGGTGATCGCCCTCGTCACCTGCGGCGCGGCCCTGGCAGCTGCCACCATCGCCAATTCCTATCCTATGCCCATGGGCACAGCCCGCGCCTGGGCGGAAGCCCGCGGCATTACCTGGCCTGAAGGCGGCTTGTTCATCCCGCAGGGCGTCGCATTGCCGGTACTGATGGCAGTCGTGGTCGGTCTTGTCATGACATTCATCGCCACGCGCCGCCGCTTCGGCCGCTATGTGTTCGCCATCGGCGGCAACCCGGAAGCAGCCGAACTGTCGGGCATCAACACGCGCTGGGCGCTGATGAAGGTGTTCGGGCTCATGGGCCTGCTCTGCGGCATCTCGGCCTGCATCTCGACCGCGCGATTGAATGCGGCCACCAACGCCGCCGGCTCTCTCGATGAGTTGTATGTGATCGCATCCGCCGTCATCGGCGGCACGTCGCTCGCGGGCGGCATCGGCACAATTGCGGGCGCAATGCTCGGCGCACTCGTCATGCAATCCCTGCAATCGGGAATGGTGCTGCTCGGCGTCGATACGCCGTTGCAGAACATTGTCGTCGGTGCGGTGCTCGTGCTGGCGGTCTGGGTGGACAGCCTCTATCGCCGCCGCATCAAGTAAGGAACACGCATCATGCAAGAGACAGTGACGACGCCTCTCGTGGAGATGCGCAACATCTCCATGGCCTTCGGCGGCATCAAGGCGGTGGACGGCGTATCCATCGATCTGCGCCCTGGCGAAGTGGTGGGGCTGCTCGGCCATAACGGCGCGGGCAAATCGACGCTCATCAAGATTCTGTCCGGTGCCTACAGGCCGGATTCCGGCGAGATCTACGTGAATGGCGAACAGGCTGATATCTCAACGCCGCGCGATGCGAAGGGCTATGGCATCGAGACGATCTACCAGACGCTGGCGCTTGCCGATAACATCGACGCAGCAGGAAACATCTTCCTCGGCCGCGAGGTGTTGACGCCTTACGGCACGCTCGACGATGCGACCATGGAATCCGAGACCCGCAAGGTCATGGCGCGGCTCAATCCGCACTTCCGCCGTTTCAAGGAGCCTGTGAAGGCTCTCTCCGGCGGTCAGCGGCAATCGGTGGCGATTGCGCGCGCGATCTACTTCAATGCGCGCGTTCTCATCATGGACGAGCCCACCGCGGCGCTTGGGCCCGCCGAGACGCAACAGGTGGCGGACCTCGTGCTGCAACTGAAGAAGGAAGGCATCGGCATCTTCCTCATCAGCCATGACATCCACGACGTGTTCGGCCTCGCCGACCGCGTGAGCGTCATGAAGAACGGCAAACTCGTGGGTTCCGCCAGCGTTCAGGACGTCACGCAGGACGAAGTGCTCGGCATGATCATCCTCGGCAAATGCCCGGCGAGTGCAACGCCGGGACCCGGCGCGAGTTGATCTTTTCTATTCGTCATCCCGGACGGCGGGAGCCGATCCGGGATCGTTGTCAGAATGAAGTGCCACCCTTTTGTCATTCCGGGGCGAGCGAGAGCGAGAGCCCGGAACCCATAACCACGACGCTGCTAAGAAGACACTATGGCTTCCAATAGCTTTATCTTGAAAGTTTGGTGGTCATGGGTTTCCACGCCTGCGGCGCGGCCCTTCGGGTCGGGCTCCGCTGGGCGGTCCCGGAATGACAGCGTTATTCTTTAAGAATGAAGTGAGAGCTTATGACCCAGACCATTTACCCTTCCCTCAAAGGCAAGACCGTCCTCATCACCGGCGGCGCGAGCGGCATCGGCGAGAGCATCGCGCGTTCCTTCCATGCGCAAGGCAGCAAGGTCGCAATCCTCGACTATAATGCGGAGGCGGGGCAGGCGCTGGCGAAGGAACTGGGCGAGCGCGTGCATTTCGAGCATAGCGACGTGCGCGATATCCCAGCCTTCCAGGCCGCTATCCGCCGCGCGAGCGATGCGGTCGGGCCCATCACCATTCTCGTCAACAATGCGGCGCGCGATGACCGCCATACCATCGATCAGGTGACGCCTGAATACTGGCGCGAGCGCTTCGCCACCAATCTCGATCACCAGTTCTTCGCGGCGCAGGCCGTGCTGCCGGATATGGAGAAAGCGGGCGGCGGATCGATCATCAACATGGGCTCGACGAGTTACATGGTGAGCGACGATTCGTTTGCCGCCTACAAGACCGCGAAATCTGCCTCCGTCGGTCTCACCCGCGCGCTGGCGCGGGAACTCGGGTCGAAGAACATCCGCGTCAATTGCCTTGTGCCGGGCTGGATCATGACCCAGCGCCAGATCGACCTGTGGCTGACGCCGGAAAGCGAACAGGAACTGCTCAAGCGCCAATGCGTGAAGCGCAAGCTCGTGCCGCAGGACATCGCTAACCTCGCGCTCTTCCTCGGCGCGGACGATTCCAGCGCTATGTCGGCGCAGACCTATCTGGTGGATGGCGGCTGGGTTTGAGAGACGGCGAATTTTTGTGATGTATAGGCCGGGCTTGTCCCGGCCATTTTATTTGAAATGTCTGTCATACCGGACGGCGCAGCCAATCCGGTATGACAGAAGGATGAGGTGTCTGAATCTCTACTTTGTCATTCCCGCGCAGGCGGGAATCCAGAAGCACCTTGAATGCAGAAGAAAACAAGCGGGTGCCATAGCGCTCTTCTTGGCCGGGTTGCGGTTATGGATCCCCGCCTGCGCGGGGATGACATGAAATCATACTTGGCAAGCGATCCCGGAGTTTCTTCTGGGAAGACGAGCAGGAGCTATGCCCTCGATCCGGCTGCAACGGGTGAGTCTGCTGCATCGCTTGCCTTTTCCTTCTCCCACTCGCCCCGCATCGTATCCCGCCGCACCATCAGGCACAGGAACACCAGCGGGATGCCGATGGCGGCGGTGCCAGTGAACAGGAGCGGGTAGCCCCAGGTATCCACCACCGCACCGGATGCGCCGCCGATGAGCTTGCCGGGGAGCGCGTAGAGCGAGCTGAGAAGCGCGTATTGCGTGGCGGCAAAGCCGGGTGAGGTGAGGCCGGACATGTAGGCGACCAGAGCCGCGCCCGCGAAGCCTTGCGCGAAATTGTCGACGCTGATGGAAAGCGTCAGGCCCATCAGGGTTGCGTTGCCCGAGGAGAGCCAGGTGAACATCAGGTTCGAGCCGGCGGCAAGTGTCGCGCCGATGAGGAGCGTCCACCACAGACCGAGGCGTGTGAGCGCAAATCCGCCGCCGAAGGCGCCGATGATGCCGATCCAAACTCCGTAGAGCTTCGACACATTGGCGATGTCGGCCTTGGTGAAGCCGAGGTCGATATAGAGCGGGTTCGCCATGATGCCAGCGACGAAATCCGGCAGGCGGTAGCATGCGATCAGCGCCAGGATGGGAATGAGCATCATGCCCTTGCGGCGGAAGAGATCGGCCAGCGGCTCGATGATCGCCTGCACGAAGGGCACGCGGGCCCGGGCCTGGCCCTCGTCGATGCGCGGTGCGAGCAGCGTCCCTACGAGGCCTACGCCCATGAGCGCGGCCATGGCCAGATAGGCGGAGGGCCAGCTGGCGAATTCGGCGATATAGAGCGCGCCGGCACCGGCGCAGATCAGCGCGAGGCGGTAGCCGAGGAGGAGCGCCGCCGCCATCATGCCTTGGCGCTCGGTGGGCGCGGCATCGATGCGCCAGCCGTCGATGACCACATCCTGTGTGGCCGAGGAAAAAGCGATCAGCACGGCAGCGGCGATGGTGAGCGGCAGGCTCACCTGCGGGCCCACCATGGCCATTCCGATGAGGCCGACTATTACGCCGAATTGCGACAGGGCCATCCAGCCCCGGCGGCGTCCGAGCAGTTGCGAGAGACCCGGCACGTCATAGCGGTCGACGATGGGCGCCCAGAGGAATTTCAGGGAATAGGCCAGGGCCACCCAACTCAGCATGCCGATGATGGTGAGCGAGATGCCCGCTTCCCGAAGCCAGGTCGAAAGGGTGCCGAAGACGAGAAGGAAGGGTAGGCCCGACGAGAAGCCGAGAGGCAGCATGAGCGCGATGCGACCATCGGTGAGCACATCGCGGAAGGAGAGGCGGGGCTTGGCTTGGACCATCACAGGCTCGCTTGATTAGTGCAGCGGTCGGGCTTCATGCCCAGCCGCCGAACACGGATGCTGGCACTCGATCCTTGCCTTGGTGTTAACGATCCCGGAGGCTCTGTCCAGCGTTCACGTCCAGCTTGGCCTCGGCGACCGGAAGCTTGGCCATGGTATCGATGGCGTCCGCCATGTGGCCGGCCAGGCAATCGTAACCCTTGTCGCCCATGTGGAAGCCATCGGTGGACAGCATGGAGCGCAACTCTGAAGCGGAGTGGCTGTTCCAGTCCTGCATGAGGGTGTAGCGGGAGAAAACGGAGACCTTGCGCTCGCTACCGAGTTCGCTCACCGTCTTCACAAAGCGTTCGTAGCGCGGCAGGTCCTTGATCGCCGGGAAGTATTGCTGGTCGAGCAGGATCATCGGTGTGCCGGCCTGTTGAACGGCACCGACGCCACGCTCCAGCAAAGCGCGGAAGGCATCCTCGCTGACGCCTTTGATGGCATCGTTCGTGCCGACCTGCCAGATCACGAGATCGAACTTGTCTGCCTTGAGAGCCGCTTCCAGACGCTCGATGGTCTGGATCACCGTTTCGCCGCCCTTGCCCGCATTGATGACCCTGACCTCATCTCTCCAGAGGACGCTGAGATCATCCTCAAGCTGCGCGGGATAGGAATGATCGGGCGAGGAGGCCCCGACGCCCTCGGTCGAGGAGGAGCCGATGGCCAGAATGCGCACGGCTTTATCGTCCGCGATCTTGGCTTTGACCGCAGCCAGCGTTCCATGTGCCGTGAAGATCTGGCGCTGCGTGTTGCATTGGGCATCAACAGCAGAAGCCGTAGCCGTCATGCTCGTTATTGCCAAGCCTAGGAAGAGAGCCGCCCCGCAGAAGCGGACAACCCGAGCCCCTTTGCCTGCTCTTTTTGACGAGCAGCCAAGTTTTGTTTGTTCCATTCGAGATATCGAGCCAGTGCAAGAAGACCAATGATACCAAGAATGGTGAATACCATGCCGATGATCTGCGGACTAGCGGAGTACTTGACCGCAGCCAGCGTCATGATGACTTGCCCCGCGGCGCTCAGCAGCGAGCCGACTGAGAAGATCGTGAGAGCATTACGGCCAAGCCTCATCATGTCGGGACCGGTGATGGTGCGCTTGAGAACATCGCCGATGTGGAGCTGCGAGAGGACATAAGCCAGCGCCAGGAAGTGTAGGATGCGGCCAAGGCCAAGGTTATGCTTGTCGAGATCGAACAGCGGGCGGGTGCGGTCCCACAGCCAGGGCACGAGGCCGAACCCCGCCGTCGTCACCACGAGCGACACGCCAACCACGAGAAGCGAAGCAATCATCAGGCCGCGATGATAGGGAATGCCTTTTGCCATTATCACGATTCCGGTCACGATTCCGGCGGTAAAGAGGAACTGCCAGGCGAAGGGGTTGAAGAACCAGGTTCCCGGCTCCGGCCAGCTCGGCAGGGTGAGAATGCCGAAACGGGCCAGCATGTAGAGGAGGGCGGAGACGGCAAGGGCGAGCATGAGGTTCATTCGCGTCAGCACGAGGGCGAAGGGGGCCCAGAGCATTAGCGCGATATAAAGCGGCAGGATGTTGAAATAGCCAAGCTGGTGCCCGAGGAAAATGATGCCGGTGATGCCCTTGGCGGTGTCGGAGAAGACCGCATTGCGGCCATGTTCCTCGATGAGGCCGATTTCCTCGCTCAGCTCATAGCCGACAGAGAAGAGAACGATGGCGCCGGCCGTTAGAAACAGGTGCATGCGATAGAGTTCAAAGGCGCGGCGCAGGCAGCGTTTCACAACAGCGAACACATCGCCCTGAGGCAGTTTGCCATAATAGACGAGCGCGACGGAGAGCCCTGAGATGAAGATGAAGGCTTCCGTGGAATCGGAGAAGCCGTAGTTGCGCGGTGTGACGTGTTCGATCAGGTTCCCCGGAATGTGATTGACGAAGATGATCACGAGGACGAGGCCCCGCCAAAAATCAATCGTCGTGTTTCTTGCCGGAGCTGCCATTAATCCGCTCTTCAATAGGTCTGAGATGAAACGTCAAAAATGCAATGCGGTTGCCTCGGCAGCCATGCAAAGGGCGCAGAGGACGAACACTTTTCCGCGCGTATAATCTACAAGCGGGGCTATTGAGGAGCGAATTACAAATTGTTCATGTTTGCCGCAAGCTCTATTTGCGATGGCAGGAATCTTCCTTGCATACGGCTTCGCGCAACCTCGTGAGGAAGACCTCCAGCGCTTCCTGCTGAGGACAATCCTTCTCCGTGAGAACGCGTAAGCCCCATTGCTCCAGAACAGCCTGCTCGATGGGGTTGGGACGGAGTGTGAAGACGTAGGATTGTGGCCGGTCGCGCTCATAGCCGGAGCCGGCCCATGTCTTCCAGAGCCGATGCATGAGAAAGCGGATGTTCAGGTCACTCATGCTGTAGCCGATGAACAGAATCGTTTTGCCAAGTGCATCCGCGCGGAACTTGATATCGAGCGGTGATTCGAATGACAGGCGGTCGAGATAGTCCGTCTCCGCGATGACGATGGAATCGTCGTCGTCGAAATCTCCGTGATATTTCACGATCTGCGGAACGCCTTCGCGGACACGGGCGATATCCTTGGCATTGACGATCTTGACATATTCCTTGCCTTGGAGATCGAAAGAGGTCTCCAGGTTTCGGTCGAAATTGGTGGTGTAGATGATGGGAAAATCGAGCTCGCAGATGAGCTTATGAACTTTCGAGGACTTCAGCGTGTTGTCGTCAATCGTCCAGCTCCGATCCATCCAGCTGCGCAGAGGGCCGATGCTGCCGTGCCGGATGCGGTAGAATTCCGCCAAGGTCAGATAACTAAGTTCGTCGTTCTTGAACGCGGACAGGTCGATATCGAGTTCTTCCGCCACATGTTCGATCAATGTGCTCCATGACGGCAGCCCAACCGTCATCGACACGCCAGCCCCCGCGAACAAGATGGCCTGCCTGTTCCTGATGGCTGTGACCAGCTCTTCCACACCACACCTCTTCACTCAAAACGTGTCCCCATAAACGCACGAGCCGCAACATTGTGCGAAACATTCATGGACAACTTGAGCGTTTCATGAGTTGTCTTGGGGTCTAGTGAGGAGTGCGGGTGCCGTGACAGCCTATCGGATCAAGCAGATCGAGACCATCTATGAGGGATGGAGTAGGATTCTCAAGATGAGCGTCCAGATGCCCGATGGCCGGACGATGATCCGAGAAGTCCTCAATAGTGGCGAGGCCGCCGTCGTGCTGCCCTACGATTTGGAGAGGCAGAAAGTCATTCTCATCCGTCAGTTCCGGGCGCCCGTCATGCATGTCGAGGGCCACCCGGATTTTCTCGAGGCGGTCGCGGGCCTGCTCGACGAGGATGAGCCTGAAGCCTGCGCCCGCCGTGAATCCATGGAGGAAGCGGGCCTTCGTCTCACGACATTGGAGCCCGTAGGCCGCTTCTGGTCAGCGCCGGGCATCACCACCGAGCGGCTGCACTTGTTCCTGGCGCCCTATACGCAGGCTGACAGGGTCGGCGAAGGAGGTGGCGTCGCCGACGAGCATGAGGAGATCGAGGTGCTGGAGATTGGCTTCGATGAACTCACCGATCTTGTGCGCACCAATGCTATTGCGGATCTGAAGACCCAAGCCCTCGTCCAGACCCTCCAGCTTCGCTACCCCGACCATTTCAGGAAGGTTTAAGCGCGAAGCCGCTCGGCGTGCCAGCGCAGATGGTCTTCCATGAAAGTCGCGATGAAGAAGTAGGAATGGTCATAGCCTTCCTGACGACGCAGCGTGAGTGGCTGTCCCGCCTTGGCGCAGGCCTGCTCCAGCAATTGTGGCTTCAGCTGGCTTTCCAGAAAACTGTCGGCCGTTCCCTGATCGACGAGAATGTCGGGCACGCGCGCACCACTCTCGATGAGGGCGCAGGAATCATACTCTCGCCAAGCGGCGCGATCAGGCCCGATATAGTTCGATAGGGCTTTCTCGCCCCAGGGACAGTTCATCGGTGAAGCGATGGGCGCGAAGGCGGAGACCGCCTTGAACCGGCCTGGATTGCGCAACGCGATGGTCAGCGCGCCATGCCCGCCCATGGAATGGCCGGTGATGCCTTGGCGATCCATGTCGGCGGGACAATTCTCGGCGATGAGCGCAGGCAATTCGCGCTCGATATAGGAACGCATGCGATAGTTCTTCGCCCACGGCTCCTGTGCCGCATCCACGTAGAAACCCGCGCCGAGGCCGAAATCATAGGCGCCCTCTTGATCGTCCGGCACATCTTCGCCGCGCGGGCTCGTGTCGGGAGCGACAAGGATCAGGCCGAGTTCCGAAGCCACACGCTGCGCGCCGGCTTTGACGGTGAAGTTCTCTTCCGTGCAGGTAAGGCCCGAAAGAAACCACACCACTGGAACCTTGCCATGCTGCGCCTGGGGCGGAATGTAAACCGCCACGCGCATCGGCGTGCCGGTTTCCTTTGAGGCATGACGGTAGATGACTTGCGTGCCGGCGAAGCAACGCGATTTTGAGACGACCTCGAAACTCAATGCCGTATCCCCTACTCAGTACACGATAACCGAGCGGATCGACTTGCCCTCGTGCATGAGATCGAAGGCAGTGTTGATCTCGTCGAGCGGCATCTTGTGGGTGATCAAGTCGTCGATGTTGATCTTGCCTTCCATGTACCAGTCCACGATCTTCGGAACGTCCGTGCGTCCGCGTGCGCCGCCGAAGGCCGTGCCTTTCCAGACGCGGCCGGTGACGAGCTGGAACGGGCGGGTGGATATTTCCTTGCCTGCTTCCGCCACGCCGATGATGATGCTCTCGCCCCAGCCGCGATGGCAGCATTCAAGCGCCTGGCGCATCACATCCGTGTTACCGGTAGCGTCGAACGAGAAATCAGCGCCGCCGCCGGTGAGATCGACGATCGCCTGCACCACCTTGTCGTTGCCGACTTCCTTCGGGTTGATGAAGTCGGTCATGCCGAACTTCTTCGCTATCTCGATCTTGGCGGGATTGATGTCGACGCCGATGATCTTGTCGGCGCCGACCATGCGCGCGCCCTGGATCACGTTGAGGCCGATGCCGCCGAGGCCGAACACCACCACATTCGCGCCGGGCCACACCTTCGCGGTGTAGATCACCGCGCCGATGCCGGTGGTCACGCCGCAGCCGATATAGCAGATCTTGTCGAAGGGGGCGTCTTCACGCACCTTGGCGAGCGCGATCTCCGGCAGCACGGTGAAGTTGGCGAAGGTCGAGCAGCCCATATAGTGGAACACGGTGTCGCCATCGCAGCGGAAGCGCGAGGTGCCGTCGGGCATCAGCCCCTGGCCTTGCGTGGAGCGGATCGCGGTGCAGAGGTTGGTGCGGCGCGACAGGCAGGATTTGCAGTTGCGGCATTCAGGCGTGTAGAGCGGAATCACATGGTCGCCGGGTTTCAGCGTGGTGACGCCGGGGCCGACCTCGCGCACGATGCCTGCGCCCTCATGGCCGAGGATCGCCGGAAACTTGCCCTCGGAATCGAGGCCCGAGAGTGTGTAGGCATCCGTATGGCACACGCCCGTTGCCATCACCTCGACAAGCACTTCGCCGGCCTTCGGGCCCTCGATGCGGATGGTCTCGATGGTGAGCGGCTTGCCCGCCTCCCAAGCGACTGCGGCCCTGGTTTCCATGCTCATCTCTCCTCGTGATTCGATGAGGTGGACTATGTGAAGTGGTGCGACCCAAGGTCAATGGAGGCAGGCCGCTCTTCTCAGGCTTTCCAGATGCGCCCGTCGGGCATATGTCTCTCTTCGAAAAGCAAAGGATCAGCCCGTGCCGAACGTCCGCGCCGCCATCATTCCCGTCACGCCCTTCCAGCAGAATTGCACGTTATTGTGGTGCGAGAAGACCAAGAAGGCGGCGGTGGTCGATCCCGGCGGGGATGTGGAGCGCATTCGCGACGCCATCGCGCAGAGCGGCGTCGAGGTGGAAAAGATCATCCTCACCCACGGCCATATCGACCATGCGGGCGGCGCCGCGGAACTGCGCGATGCGCTCGGCGTGCCGGTCGAGGGCCCCCACAAGGCGGATGATTTCATGCTCCAGCGGCTCGCTGAGCAGGGGCAGGCCTATGGCTTCCCGGCCCGCGCCGTCACGCCCGACCGCTGGCTCGACGAAGGCGATACGGTCACTGTCGGCGATCTCACGCTCGACGTGCTGCATTGCCCCGGCCACTCGCCCGGCAGTGTCGTGCTGGTGTCGAAAGCGGAGCGTTTCGCGCTTGTGGGCGATGTGCTGTTCCAGGGCTCCGTCGGCCGCGTCGATCTCCCCGGCGGCGACGGCAAAGCGCTGATCGCCTCGATCAAGGACAAGCTCCTGCCGCTCGGCGACGACATCGCCTTCATCTGCGGCCACGGCCCCATGAGCACCATCGGTCAGGAGCGGCAGACGAACCCGTTCCTGCAAGGTGAAGAGCTGCTTTAAGCACATACCTCTTGTCATTCCGGGGCGGCTCTACGAGCCGCCCCGGAATGATAGTGGGATCATCGAAAAACAAAAACGGCTCGGGAGCGATCCCGAGCCGTTTTTGTTTTGCCCTACGGCTTTTTTATTCGGCCGCCTGGATCATCACGGCGCCCTTCAGGCCCATGCGTTCCGCCACGCCCAGGCCATAGGCCTTGTCGGCGAGGTAGAAGTGCACGATCTGGCGCTTCACGATTTCTCCCGGCACGCCCTGCATCGCTGCCGCGATGTTGTCCATGAGACGGCCCTGCTCATCCGGCGTCATGAGGCGGAAGAGATCGCCTGGCTGCTTGTAGTCGTCGTTGCCGGCGCGGTGATCGTAGCGGTCGGCATCGCCCGAGATCTTCAGCGGCGGCTCGGCGGCGCGGGAGGACTGAACCGGTCCGTTGAAGGAGTTCGGCTCGTAATAGGCGTCGCCCCGGTTCGGCGTCTCGAACAGCATGCCGCCATCGGCATGGTAGTGGTTCACCGGGCAGCGCGGACGGTTCACCGGCAGCGCCTCGTAATGCGTGCCGACGCGATAGCGATGCGCATCCGCATAGGCGAAAATGCGGCCCTGCAGCATCTTGTCGGGCGAGAAGCCGATGCCCGGCACGATGTTCGACGGCGAGAACGAGGATTGCTCGACCTCGGCGAAGTAATGCGCGGCGTTGCGGTTGAGCTCGAGAACGCCGACCTCGATCAGCGGATACTCGCCGTGCGGCCACACCTTCGTGACGTCGAACGGGTTGTAGGAGGTCTTCTCCGCATCCGTCTCGGGCATGATCTGCACGCAGAACTTCCAGCGCGGGAATTTGCCGCCTTCGATGGCCTCATAGAGATCGCGCTGGGCGCTCTCGCGGTCCTGGGCGATGACGGCATTGCCCTCTTCATTTGTCCAGGTCTTGATGCCCTGCATGGACTTGAAGTGGAATTTCACCCAGAAGCGCTCGCCGGCCTCGTTGATGAACGAGTAAGTGTGCGAGCCGAAGCCGTGCATGAAGCGGTAGCCCTGAGGCAGGCCGCGGTCGGAGAACAGGATCGTGACCTGATGCAGCGATTCGGGGCTGAGCGACCAGAAGTCCCACATCGCCGTCGGCGAACGCAGATTGGTCGAGGGATGACGCTTCTGCGTACGGATGAAGTCGGGGAATTTCACAGGATCGCGCACGAAGAACACGGGCGTGTTGTTGCCCACGATGTCCCAGTTGCCCTCTTCCGTGTAGACCTTCAGGGCGAAGCCGCGCACGTCGCGCTCCGCATCGGCGGCTCCGCGCTCGCCGGCAACGGTGGAGAAGCGAAGGAACACTTCCGTCTGCTTGCCGATTTCCGAGAAGACCTTGGCCTTGGAATACTGGCTGATATCGTTGGTGACGGTCAGCGTGCCATAGGCAGCCGAACCTTTGGCATGCACAACGCGCTCGGGGATGCGCTCGCGGTTCTGGTGCGCCAGCTTCTCGACGAGCTGGTAATCCTGCAGCAGCAGCGGGCCGCGTGGACCGGCGGAGGCGCTGTTCTGATTGTCCGGAACCGGTGCACCGCCCGTGGTGGTCATTGTTGTTGGTTTTGTCATGGTCATCCCCTTTATTGAGGCGGCACCATGAAGTGAGGAAGGCATAAGGTCCAATTACATTGATTATAGATTGCGATCAGATATTCTTATCGGCATCATGGTTACAATCAGGCAACTCCGATATTTCGAAGCGCTGGCGCGTATAAAGCATTTCGGCATGGCAGCGGCCCAATGCGCTGTGACGCAGCCCGCCCTCTCCATGCAGATCAAGGAGCTTGAGCGCGAACTCGGTGTGAATCTGGTCGAGCGACGAGGCAACGCGGTCGTGCTGACTTCTGCGGGCCAGGAGATCGCGGAGCGTGCCGGGAGCATTCTCGCTCAGGTGCGGGAATTGTCCGAATTCGCGCGTCAGCACAACGGCGTACTCTCCGGCCCCGTACGCCTCGGCATCATTCCCTCGGTCGCGCCTTATCTGCTGCCCGCAATCCTCACTGAGTTGGCCCGGCATTATCCCGAGATCGATCTTCAGATCCGCGAGACGCAAACCGATATTCTGATGGACGAGTTGATGCGCGGCGAGCTCGATGTCGTGCTGGTCGCCTTGCCCGTGCAGAGCGCGCAGCTCGAATCCTTGCCGCTCTTCGACGACACCTTCCTCATCGCCGTGCAGGCGCAGGAGGCGGAGCGGTGGAACGCCCCCGATTTGCGCGAGCGCATTGGGGAGGAGCGTCTGTTGTTGCTGGAAGAGGGGCACTGCCTGCGTGATCAGGCGTTGCAATACTGCCAGATCGCCAACATGCAGGCGCGTCGGGCGCTCGGTGCGGCTTCGCTCACCACCATCATGCAGATGGTTGCAGCAGGCCATGGCATCACGCTGCTGCCGGAACTCTGCGCCGCGACGGAGGTGGACCGTCAGCGTGTTGCGCTCATTCCCTTCCCGGATAATCCACCCATGCGAACGCTGGGGCTCGCATGGCGGCGGACATCGGGCCGTAAGAAGGATTTCACCGCGCTCGGCGAACTCATCCAGACGATCCGTGCGCATGAAAAAGGCTCCGCGGCGTGAGCCGGGAGCCTCTTTCTTTGATGACGGCTGATCTCAGCAGCCCGTGAGCTTCACGCGCTCCACTTCTAGGCCGAAGAGCGGGCGGATGCGTGTGCCGAGCACGTTGCCTGCAAACGCCGCCACCAGCCAGACCCAACCGTGGAAGCTGCCCGAGGCGATGCCGGAGAAGTACGCGCCGATATTGCAGCCATAGGCCAGACGCGCGCCATAGCCCAGAAGCAGGCCGCCGACGATGGCGGCAACGGCCGAGCGCAGCGGAACCTTCCAGGTCGGAGCAAAGCGGCCTGCGAGCGATGCCGCGAGCAACGCGCCGAGGATGATGCCGAAATCCATCACGGTGGTGACATCGGTGAAGATGCTGCTTTTCAACGCGGCCTGACTGGCCGGGCTCGACCAATAGGGCCAGCTCGCAACGTCGAAGCCGATGACGGCGGCGATCTTCGAGCCCCAGAGAGCGAAGGCCGAGGTCACGCCCCAGGGACGTCCAGCAAGGTAGAGCGTCACGAAGTTCAGGAGCGCGAGCGCCACGGCGCCGGCCACCAGCGGCCACGGACCGCGTGTGAAGCGCGCAAGGCCTTGGCGTGGGGAAGGAGCGGGCTGGATGAGCTGACCATGTCGGCGCTTCTCCAGTACCACCGTCACGCCTGCGATGACGGCGAAGACGGCAAGCTGCACCGCAAGCGCAGTCCAAGGACCCCAGAGTTCGATGATTGAGATCTTCGGCAGGCTCGGCAGGGCCGCCCACCAATGCAGATGCGCGGCACCGATGGCCGAGCCTGCGATGAAGGCCGCGAGCGTGATCAGCATGCGCGTGGAGCCGCCGCCCACCGTATACAGCGTGCCGGAGGCGCAGCCGCCGCCCATCTGCATGCCGATGCCGAAGATGAAGGCGCCGAACACGACGCCGACGCCGGCAGGCGACACGTTGCCCGCCACCGGCTGGCCGAAGAGGGTGCCTGAAGCCAGGACCGGGAAGAACAGGATGGAGGCGATGGCGAGCATCACCATCTGCGCCCGCAATCCCTCGCCGCGCCGGTCGGCGATGAAAACGCGCCAGGCGGAGGTGAAGCCGAAGGCGGCATGGTAGAGCACGAGGCCAAGCGCCGCGCCGAGCACATAAAGCGCCGCCTGTTTGGGATTGATGATCGCGCCCAGGAGGGCCGAGCCGCCGATGATGCCCAATGCTGCTGCGAGCGAGGCCGGGGCGTTGATGGTCAGGCTTGCACGGTTTCCAATGGAAAGAGGCGAAGCCACTGCAGAGCCGGACATGATTATTCCTTGCTGAATGGGGTGGCAAAAGGTCAAAAAGACCTGCGCAAGGAACATGTGGTTCTTTTTAAAGAACGTCAAGTCTTGTAATTTGATAGATATTATCTGATTAAAGATGTGAAATTAACCGGATTGCTCCGTCAGGCTTTCGGGCCGATGCTTCTTTCCATTCTCCCAAGGATGACCGCCACCATGTCCATCAAGCCCGATGTTCCAGCCGCAATCGGCAACACGCCGCTCATCAAGCTTCGCCAAGCCTCCGAAGTGACCGGCTGCACGATCCTAGGCAAGGCCGAGTTCATGAATCCCGGGCAATCGGTGAAGGACCGAGCGGCGCTCTTCATCATCCAGGATGCGGTGAAGCGCGGGCTCCTGAAGCCCGGCGGCGTGATCGTGGAAGGCACGGCGGGCAATACGGGCATCGGGCTCGCGCTTGTGGCCAATGCGATGGGGTTCAGGACGGTCATCGTGATCCCGGACACGCAGAGCCAGGAGAAGAAGGAC
The DNA here is from genome assembly GCF_052114605.1 of Microvirga sp. 2YAF29. NCBI lineage: Bacteria > Pseudomonadati > Pseudomonadota > Alphaproteobacteria > Hyphomicrobiales > Methylobacteriaceae > Microvirga > Microvirga sp. 2YAF29. The sequence goes on along the minus strand of NZ_JBFRFB010000005.1, from coordinate 18,429 downwards.
ATGCTCCGGCTCGCCGGCGCGGAACTGATCGAGGTTCCCGCCGTGCCTTATGCCAACCCGAACAACTACGTGAAGGTCTCAGGGCGCTTGGCCGAGCGCCTTGCCGAGTCCGAGCCGAGTGGCGCGATCTGGGCCAACCAGTTCGACAACGTGGCAAACCGTCAGGCACATATCGAGACGACGGGGCCGGAAATCTGGGAGCAGACGGATGGCAAGGTCGATGGATTTACCTGCGCGGTTGGTACGGGCGGCACGCTGGCGGGCGTCGGCATGGCGCTGAAGGAGCGCAACCCGAAAGTGACCATCGCGCTTGCGGACCCATTAGGCGCGGCGCTTCACAGTTACTACACGACGGGCGAGCTCAAATCGACGGGATCGTCTATCACCGAGGGCATCGGGCAGGGACGCATCACCAAGAACCTGGAAGGCGCGCCTATCGACCTGTCGTTCCAGATTCCCGACGAGGAGGCGCTGCCGGTCATCTTCGATCTGCTCGAGCATGAAGGCCTGTGCCTCGGCGGATCGTCCGGCATCAACGTGGCGGGCGCGATCCGCCTCGCGCGGCACCTCGGGCCAGGCCACACCATCGTGACGGTGTTGTGTGATTACGGCACACGCTATCAGTCCAAGCTCTTCAATCCGGCTTTCCTGCGCGAGAAGAATCTTCCGGTGCCGGAATGGCTGGAGCGCACGAGCACGATCGATGCAGGTCTCATCTGAGCATTGAGCAAATGGTAAGCGCCGCATCTCTCCGATGCGGCGCTCGTCGTTTAGGGTGCATTAAGCCGCGTTCGGCGTTCCGTTGTCTTGCGCTGCGGGTGTCGCGCTTTCATCGGGCCGCTGCTGATGCGTGCGGGAGAGATTGACCGGCGGGCGCGTGGCCTGCGCGCCGTTCGAGGCTTTCGCGGTCAGGCCGTGAAGATCGGCCTGGATGCTGTCGAGCAGGTCGAGCATCCACAGCTCGCTGCCATCCAGCTTCTCGCGCAAAGCGGATTTCGCGATGTCGACCTTCGCGGAAATTTCCGCTGGGTTGCGGGATTGCAGCGTGCTGAAATCCTGCTCGACTGTGCTGAGTTCGTGCAGCAATTCATCACGCAATGGGCGCTGCTCCTCGCCCAGTATGAGAGGCGAGTTCAGCATGCCGCGCAAAGCGGCCCACCGCAGGCCGAGCGCGCTCACCGATGCCATGCCGTCGAGTCCTGCCAGTTTCTGAGAATCGGCCACTGAGTTCATCCTTTTCGAAATGTCTGGAATCAAGCAGCGACAGAAAGACGGATGCTTATGGCGTGAATCGGGCAGCTCTCCGCAAAATGCGCGAAGCACGCGAGAAATTACGGAATGCCGTTAACCGCTGTTAACGAATGAAGAAATACAGTGTCAGTGCGGCGCCGACGCCGATCACGAGCCAGCGGATCACCTGAGGCGGCATCTTGCGTCCGAAATGAACGCCGAGATAACCACCGAGGATAGACGCAACGCCGACGATGATCGTCTCGTGCCAGCTCACGAGCCCGGCGAAGATGAACAATACTACGGCGACGAGCTGAATCACGGTCGAGCAGAGATGCTTTGCCGAATTGATGAGATGGAAGTCATCGCCCTCGGTGATGGCGAGTGCCGCCAGCATCACGATGCCCATGCCCGCGCCGAAGAAGCCGCCATAGGTGGCAACCGCTGTCTGGAAAACGAGGCCTGCTGCCCAGGCGCGCGTGGAAGGATGGTGCCCCTCGCTTTTGCCGATGGAGCGCGCAAGCGCCACGATGCGCGGGCTCAGCGCAAACAGAACGGTGGCGAACAGAAGAAGCCACGGCACGAGCTGGCGGAACGCCTCGTTGTTGGTGACGGTGAGAATATACGCACCGGCAAGGCCTCCGATGAGGCTTACCACGCCGAGCGCGGCGAAGCGGCGGAGATTGGCGGCGAGTTCCTTGCGATAGGCCCATGCGCTGGCGATGTTCGCCGGCGTCACCGCCACCGCGCTCGTCGCATTGGCCACCACCGGCGGTAGGCCTGCGGCCATAAGAGCGGAGAAGGTGAAGAAGGTACCCCCGCCGGCAATCGCGTTGACGAGACCGGCTGCAAGGCCCGAAGCGGCGAGAAGCGCCACAGTAGAAAGTTCCATGATGGATCGGTGACTTCTTAGGAAAATATGACGTGAGAATGAGGATCGAAGGAATAGCACTGGAGCCTGCCAAGGCCCATTAGGCGAACGTCTAGCGGCTCTGGAGCATAGGAAAATGCACTTGGACTGACGAAAAGCTGCTGATTCTTGTGGATCGTGCCGCTTGCATCCATTGCTCCGCAGGGCGCAAAAGCGGAATTTGGAACACATGACGAACGTGATCCCTCTCACCCCGCGCCTGAAGCAAGGTCGGCCCGCCGCCGGTGAGGCGGAGGAGAGGGCAGCCCTTGCAGCCGATCTGATCGACCTCATCGAGCGGGTGCGGACGATGACGGAGCATGTGGCGACGCTTTCCGGTCCGACGCTCCAGATTCACCAGACGGCCCAGCAGCTTCTCGATGCCGGCACCGCGCTGGAGCGCGCCGTCGAATCCCTCACCGAAAACGGTGAGTGGGTCCCCTTCTAAAACATCGGACCCAAAAGTGGACATCGCTTTTGGGGTTCATCTGATGCTTGCCTAAATGTTGCTTTATTTCAGCGCCTCCATCCTCATCCGCGCCTCGGCCATGCCAAGCGCCAGAGCCTGGCCATAGAATTCCCGCGCCTTGGACGCATCGCCGCGGATGCCTAGCACGTGCAGTTTTGTGAGAACGTTCGGATCGAAGGTCTCGCCCATCAGGAAGGCCGCGCGGGCGTTGCGGTTGTCCAGGGCACGCTCCAGAAGCAGACGCGCGCCGCTGACATCGCCCTTGCGCAGCAGCTCGTCGGCCCGGCTCGTAAGTCGGTCCTCAGCCTTCGGCTGATCCGCAGGCGGCGCAGCCGCCGGTATCTGACCAAGGCTCGTGGGCAGGGATGCGATCACAACGGGCACAGGCTCCTTCTGTTTTTGGAGAGCGGCGTTGTTCTGCGTCGGGAGCATGCTTTCCGGCGCCGCGGGGGCCGCATCGCTCTGTGAAAGTGCTGAGGTTTCCCGAGGCTGCGTGTCCTCGACGGCTGGAGGCAGCGGCGCATCCATGCCTGCCTTTTCGATCCGATGCATGAGAGGTGTGGCGCTCGACTGGTAAGAGCTTTTCAGTGCGCTCAGCTCCTTGTTCACCGCGATCAGTTTTTGAGCGAGGACTTCGCCCTGAGCCTGCGTGCGCGCGAGCGTTTTTTCGAGTTCGCTCACATGCGCGGATTGCGATATCGATTCCTCTTCCTTGAGCGCCCGCACATCCCGCAACGCCATCTCCATATCGGCGAGCTGACGGGTGGCGGCTTCACGCTGCCCTCGCTCATCCCGCAGCCGGGTTTCCCATTCGGCATCGCTTGCCGCGGCCGCCGCCTTAGCCTGTTCCGGCGCCGCTTGGAGCGCTTGGTAGTCGCTGCGCAGATCCGCGAGCTCTCGGTCCCCAGCCGCGCTCTTTTCCTGCTCCCTTTGCAGTGCCTCCTGCAAGTCGGACACCTTCGCGTCTTGGGCCGCCTTGTCCGTATCCAAGCGTGCCTTGAGCGCGTTGTTCTCCTGCATGAGTTCGTTCAGTGTTTGCGAAATTATGCTGCTGTAATTCTTCTCCCGGTCGATGGCTTCCTGAAGATCCGTCAGCGCAACCGGCGCATTGCAACTCGCTGAAGAATCCGCTTGCTCCGTCGGCACCGCAGCATCGCCCTTGATCCCGAGGTTCTGGAGTGTCGTGAGAAGGTCCGGGTTCTTCAATTGACCGGAGAGAACGATGGCGAGCGTGCCGACCTCGATTGCGGAGTTCAGGTTGTTTTGCGCGCCATTCATGTCGCCGTTGCGAATGGAAGCTTCGAGATTTTCCGCCAGCTTCCGTCGCTCGTGCGAGGTGAGGACAAGCGGCAGGAGATTGGCGAGGTCGCTCGATGATGGTGTCAGGCGATCTGGAGTATAGGCATCGGTTGCGCTGGGAATGGCGGGAATGGTGTCTTGCGCCTGGGCCGGGCCGAGAAAAGACAGGCTGAGCAACGCGCCTGCGAGCAACTCGGCGGCCAGACATTTCGGTGAAGGTGTCTTGCTTCGGTTCATGGCGGACCTCCTGGGACAATGCCAAAGGCTTGAAGGGCAGACTTTGGCCTCAGGTCCAGTTGGGTGATCATTCCTGGCGGCTGGTGCGTCGCTGCGTTCTCGGTCGATCGTTTTGCCGGTCGCTTTGCCAGGTGAGGAATTCGCGGAACAGCGTGTCGCGCTGCTCGGCGGAAACGCTGATGCCGCGACTGTTCATGAAGCTCTCGAAGCTCTGCACCTGGGCGGGCGAATTGCTGGCGGCCGCCATGCGGTCGAGCCATTCCTGGGCGGGCCTCACGCGCTCCCAGCCGGGCACATCGGCAGAAAGGTTCACCTCTTTCCATTTCGGATGGCGTCCTCCTTGCAGGAACTCGTCGAACCGCGAGAAGAAGGCATTCACGAAGCGCCTGACCCGATTGTAGCGGTCCGAGTTTTCCGGCCAGTTGAAAACCGCGAGCAGGCTGCCGACGGCAAGCGTCTCGACGGGCTTGTCCGTGTCCACGAGCTGCGGATAATCGTTGTTCGCGAAGCGCGCCGGGAAATAGCTTTCCGCGATCTCTCCCTCGAAGGGTATGGGGAGAAGATGGAAGCGCCCTTCCGTCTGAAACTCCGCAATCGCCCGCACCGGTCGGCCTGCCACATAGACGGCGGCCTGGATTTCTCCGGATTTCAGTTTGGCATAGGATGACGCCTGATCGAAGGTGGTGACGTCGGGCTTGATTCCGAGCTTGTCGAAGATGAGCCGCGAGGTCAGGTTCGTTCCGCTCCCCGCCTTGTCGATATTCACCTTCTTGCCGTCGAGCTGGCGGATATCCGTGATCTCGCGGTTGGCGATGATGTGGACTTCCTCGTTGTAGAGGCGCGTGATGAAGCGCAGGCGGCGCACCGCGTTGTCCTGAAGTCCTTCCGCTTTCAACTGCTCGCGCGCATCCATCTGCACGATGCCGATATCGACGCCGCGCAGGAACATGATATCGCGCAAGTTCTGCAGGGAGCCGCGCCCGATTATCGGAAGAATGCGCAGGTCCTCGCCATCGAGAACATTGGCGAGATCGGCGGCGATGCGGATATAGGTGCCGTCCGCGCCGCCGGAGATGATGCCGAGCGTGCCCGCATTGGCCCGGGTGGCCTCAGGAACCGGCGTCGGGGGCGGACTTGGTTGAGCCGAAGCGCCGACGAGCCCCGACACCAGGACGGCTGCGGTGAGAATGGCTTGGCATGACAGGCGGCTTAAGGAATTGAGCAGGGTAGGAAAACCAGGAACGCGATCCGACATTATTCGTCCTCCATGGACATGCCTTTCGGCTTATTGTCGTTTCGATCGTCTTGCCGTTCTCTGCTGTTCTGTGAAAATAATCTTGAAGAAACGAGCATGCAAAACGAAAGAACGTTGATCCTATGCTCATCCAATAGGCGGTCAATCGAGCTTTGTTTTCAAATTAATACGCAAGAAGTGCTAGTATCTACTCATAAAGAGCTAGATTATATCTTTATATTCCTTGTAGGAGTGGAATTTCTTATCGATCGCATCTCGTTGGGGAAGCGCTGACGGGTCTCGCAGCTCAAGAATTTAAGAAATTTGTTAGCGCCGGGCGGCTCTCTTAACGGTCCATTAACCATAGTGAGACGAAATCAGGGTGTATTAAAGGAATTTGAACTCCCGTGACCATCGCCGTTCGCCCCCGCCCCTCTCTTCGCTTCCGTGGCAGGTCCTTCATGGCCCTGGTCCTCGCGCCTGAAGTGCCCCTGAGGGACTGGCTGGAGGATCTCGACGCCGTGTCAGAACGCTCGCCCGGGTTTTTTACCGGACGGCCTATCATTGCCGACGTCTCCTCCCTCAAGCCATCCAAGTCTGAGCTAAAATTTTTGCTCGCCGCCTTCAAGATGCGCAGTATCCGCATCATCGGCCTGGAAGGCGCAGCTCCGGAAAATGTCGAACCCGACATGCCGCCCGCCATCACTGGCGGCAAACCTGCGGGCGAGATCGAGCCCGGCGTTGCGGAGGAAGCCGCCGCTGCCGTCGAGGCGGCGGGCTACCAGCCCGGTTCCGAGAAGACGCTGCTCATCGAGGGCTCGGTGCGCTCCGGTCAGTCGATCCTTCATCCCGAAGGCGACGTGACGGTGATCGGTTCCGTCGCTTCCGGTTCGGAGATCGTGGCGGGTGGGTCCATCCACGTCTACGGCTCCTTGCGCGGACGGGCGATTGCCGGCTGCACGGGCAATGCCCGCGCCCGCATCTTCTGCAGAAAGTTCGAAGCCGAATTGATCGCGGTCGACGGTCTCTACAAGACCGCCGACGATCTCGGCACAAAGTTTCACGGTCAGCCCGTCCAGGTCAGCCTGGATGGCGATTCCATCATCCTGACAACACTGGATTGATCCTAGAGAAAGAGAGACGACAATGGCCAAAGTCTTGGTCGTAACATCCGGCAAAGGTGGCGTTGGCAAGACAACGTCCTCGGCAGCTCTGGGCGCGGCGCTCGCGCATGGCGGCGACAAGGTCGTCGTCATCGACTTCGACGTCGGACTGCGCAATCTCGATCTCGTCATGGGCGCCGAGCGCCGTGTGGTGTTCGATCTCATCAACGTGGTGCAGGGCGACGCGAAGCTCAACCAGGCGCTCATCCGCGACAAGCGCCTGGAAAACCTCTCGCTGCTGCCCGCCTCGCAGACCCGCGACAAGGATGCGCTGACGGAAGAGGGCGTGGCCCGCGTGCTCAACGAGCTGCGCGAGAAGTTCGACTGGATCATCTGCGACAGCCCCGCCGGCATCGAGCGCGGCGCCACCATGGCCATGCGCCATGCGGATGTCGCCGTCGTCGTGACGAACCCGGAAGTGTCCTCGGTCCGCGACTCCGACCGCATCATCGGCCTGCTCGACTCGAAGACCGAGAAGGCTGAGAAGGGCGACCGCATCGAGAAGCACCTGCTGCTCACCCGCTACGACCCCATCCGAGCCGAGCGCGGTGAGATGCTGAAGGTCGATGACGTGCTCGATATCCTCTCGATCCCCCTCATCGGCATCATCCCGGAGAGCGAAGAGGTTCTGAAGGCTTCGAACATGGGCTCGCCCGTCACTCTCAACAATCCGGCAAGCGCGCCGGGCCGGGCTTACTTCGATGCAGTGCGCAGGCTCAAGGGCGAGAAGGTCGAGATGACCATTCCGTCCGACAAGAAGGGCTTGCTCGGTAAACTGTTCGGACGGAGGGCCGCATGAACCTGCTGAGTTTCTTCAACCGCCGCACGTCGGCGCCTGTGGCGCGGGAGCGCCTGCAGATTCTGCTGGCTCACGAGCGCGGCGTCGTCGGGGGCAAGTCCGACCTGGTGGCGCAGCTGCGTGAAGAAATCCTGGCCGTTGTCCGTCGCCATGTGATGGTCGAACACGACAATGTTCAGGTGAAGATGAACCGGGATTCGGACATCTCGACTCTCGAGATCGAGGTTGAAATCCCGGTCCCGGATGCAGTCATCGCGCGCTGAGTGCTGGCTTCGACAATCAAACGGCCCCATGCGATGCACGGGGCCGTTTTTTTTATGGCTGACTGTTCCACACGCCGATCTTGGCCTCGCGCGCCTTGTCGGAGGCAGCCTTCAGCTCCGGCGTCGCCTCCGCGGTCGGCTGGCCGCCGCCGTTGTAGAGAATGACGCGGGAGAGATCCTGCTCACCGACCTTGCAGCGATAGGTGTCGTTGCTGCCGGCAGGTTCGCAGGAGACTTCGCGGCCTTGCAGATAAGCCGTGAGATCCTCGGGCTTGCCCGCGCCCGGCGCCCATTCGACGCCGAACAGACGCACAACTTCGCCTTCGAGAGACAAAGTAGCGGTGTCGATAACATCCGGCACGCCGCGCAATGCGCGCGAGCCCGACGGGCGCGAGGCCTGTGCAGTTGCGGCCGCGTTCGCGGATGCGCTGACGCTGCGGCTCGGGGTGACGGCTCCCGTGGTAATCGGCTCTTCAATGTCGGCCTGCCGTGTATCCCCATCCCTCATGAGCATGAAGGCGCCGAAGCTTAACAAGGCAGCAAGCGCCACCGTGCCCAGTGCAAAGCCGGGGCGGCGATAGACCGGGCGTTCGCGAAGATCTTCGAAGAACGCGCCAGCGCGCTCGCCTGATTGCACAAGGCTTTGCCTGACGGCCTCCAAACGGACGGCGCTGTCTTCGGGTGCTTTCGAACTCAGGTTCTTCCGGATGGATCGCGACCAGGCATGAAGGCGAATGCCGTGCCTGCGCCAATGCTGCAGAGACGGTTTGCGATGGAACGACTCTGCTTTCTCTGCCGATGCCGCAGTTCCCACATTAATCCAGTCACGGGGTGCGGAGGCTTGTTGCGGCGCGGGCTCGGGATGCGGCCGCGGAGCGATCCTGTCCTCGCCTCGCGCCGTGGTGAAGAGGACTGGATGGCTTGCACGAAGTTCATCGATCAGATCCTGCAAGGTAAACGGCTTAGCCTGACCGTCGCGCAGGATGGTGCGCGGCTCGCCGCCGGGATCGATGACGGTGAGCTTCAACTCCCCATCGACTTCCGAGGGCCGGACCGAGGATTCGATGATGAGCTCCAACGCGCGGCGGGCGTCATCGGTGGGGTTGAACTTCGCGACCTCCGCGTGGATCAGCGCGCGCATGCGGTCGCGCATCTGAATCCAATGACGGCTGCGGTCGCCGTCATGATGCGGAGCATCATGGATCGAGTCGATTTCACTCATCCGATACATCCTCCGAGGCTAACTTCCGCTTACGGCTTTGGGTGATCACCGTGCTGTGCTCGGCGACAATGATGGGTTTGTTTCCGATGAACTCGACGATGAGTTGAAGGGCGCCGGAACCTTGGGAGAAACGGCCACGCCGGGGGTTGGCGGCGACATAGTCGAAGACCGTATGAACCTTGCAGACCGTGCCCTCCGGATTGCATTCGGAGCCAATGGCATCTTCCCGCGGACGATAATCGCGCTCCGGCCAGCGCTGCGCGAAGCGCTGCTTCTGCTTGAACACACGCTCCAGGGCGATCGTCCGGCCATGGTAGAGAACGCGCGGAGCATAAAGCTCGGCCGTTGCATCGAGCGCCCGGCTGTTGGGGCTCGACCAAGTCTCCAGGTAGTTCATGACGAAGGTCTTGGCATCCTCCCGGCGTGTCGACGGCTCGGCGGTTCGAACCGCTGGCGCGGCATCGGGCTGCCTCTCCGGCACAGGGGATTGGGGCTTCGCCTCCTGCTGGGCCGGTGCTGCTGGTACAGCCTCAGCCGCAGGTATTTGGGCGGGAGCGGGTGCCGTCGGCGGTTGAACTGGTGCGTCAAGTTTGGCCGGTGGATCGACCCACGTCCGTGCAGCCTTTGCAAAGGCCGCATGAGGCACTGATGTCGCTCCATACAGGAGCGCGACAGCACCGATCAATCCAGTCAGCGACAGCTGAGTTTGCATACGATTTCCAAGGTCTCTCAATGACACGAGTAACCGGGAAAAGCAGGCTGGGCCGTCCAGAGTTCCACGAGAACCGACGGTGAAGCCTTGGCAGAAGACATGCCTGCCAAGGCTTCCATCTTACATTTGCGCGACGGTGACCGAGCCGACGCCGTCGATCCCGATGGCCTTCGCGGAGGCGCGGGACAGGTCGATGACGCGACCATGGGCATAGGGGCCGCGATCATTGATACGCACGACCACGGCGCGGCCCGTCTTCTTGTTGACCACCTTCACCTTCGTGCCGAAGGGCAGGGTGCGATGAGCGGCTGTGAGCTCATTGGTGTTGAAGGTTTCGCCGCTGGCGGTCCGCCTTCCATGAAAACCCGGGCCGTACCAGGAGGCCTTGCCGCTCTGAATGACTCTTCCCGATGCGGCGTCCGGCTCAGCAATAGCAGGAGAAAGAATGGCAGCCGTCGAGAGAGCGATGCTGGCGAAAGCGAGCATAATCTTACGTTGATCCAAAATACATTCCCTTGTCTTGTTGTATGGATGTGCAAAATGGAGGCTAATGGGGCAACAATAAGACGAGTATAGTTAATATTTTTCTCGACCTCACGGGTGAATAATCATTAATACATCAAGAATATAGTGTTGCATATCGAGGATGGCTTCGCGTATATAGCCTCAATAATCCTATTCAGCTTGGGTTTGATCTATCAAGGGCGGAAGTGAGGCCAGATAGAAGGCGAGAACAAGCGCGATGATGAGAAGGGTGGCCACGAGGCTGCTGACCCCGACCCAGCCCCAGCTGGTCCAGAATACGCCTCCGAGAGTGCCGACGGCGCTCGATCCTAAATAATAACAGAACAGATAGAGGGCCGAGGCCTGCGCCTTGGTTCCCCGCGCCCTTCGCCCCACCCAGCTGCTTGCGATGGAGTGTGCGCCGAAGAAGCCGGCTGTTACGGCGACAATGCCGAGGATGATCACGGGAAGCGCTTGAGATAGGGTAAGGCCGAGGCCTGCCATCATGATGACGATCATGACCCACATGACTCGCCGCCGGCCCAGCCGCTCGGCGAGCCCGCCGATCCAGGCCGAACTCGCCGTGCCGATGAGATAGCTGAAGAAGATCGCGCCGATGGCGGTCTGGCTCAAAGCGTAGGGTTCCGCCGTCAGCCGGTAGCCGAGGTAGTTGTATAGGGTCACGAACCCGCCCATCAGCAGGAATGCCTCGGCGAACAGGCAACGCAGGCCCGGGTCGCGCAGGTGGCCCGCAAAGGCGCGGAGCATGTCGCTGAGATCGGCGCGCCGCGCCTGGAAATAGGCCGACGCCGGCAGGCTTCGCCACGCGGCAATCGCCGCCGCCAGCCCCGTGGCCCCGATGATGCCGATGGCCATCCGCCATGAGCCGAGATCCGTCAGGACGCCGCTGAAAATGCGGCCCGCCATGCCGCCCACCGCATTGCCGCCGATGAACAGGCCCATGGCGAGGCCGATGGATTTCGGCTCCACCTCCTCGCTCACATAAGCCATGGCGACCGCAGGAAGGCCGCTGAGCGTAATGCCGATAAGCATGCGGATCATCAGGAAAGTGGTCCAACTCGGCGCGACGGCGGAGAGAAGCGTCAGCAGTGCGGAGGAGAGCAGGGAGGCGACCATAACCGGCTTGCGGCCCCACACCTCGGACAGAGATCCCGCAACCAGCATGGCGATCGCCAGAAGGCCGGTGCTGAGCGATAGGGATAGGCTGCTCGTCGCCGCGCTGATGTGGAATTCAGCCGAGAAGGCCGGAAGCAGGGGCTGTACGCAGTAGAGGATCGCGAAGGTCGAAAAACCGGCTGCGAACAGGGCAAGGTTCAGGCGGCGGAAGGCTGACGTTCCACTGACCAGACGGCTCGGCCGCTCAGGTGCGCTCTCCTGCATCGTTTTTCCTGTCAGGCTCCTCGGTTCCCTCCATGCCCATGCTTCGTGTGCAAATCTAGCTTTGAATGACAGCCAGTCCATTCGCCTGAAGCATAGAACAGGTGCCGAGTTTGCACTTCTCCTCCCTGCCGAAACAGGATTCAACTATGAACATCTGACGACCTCCTGGCTCGCTGCCTCTCCACCGCGCGAGCCAATTTTTTTGAGCTGCCCATGTCCACCGGTCCCAGTGCCCTCCAACAGGAATCGTCATCCGAACCTGACGCGCAAGTTGCCGCGCGGCCCCAGCAGGCACCTACACCCCTGCGCGGCATCCTGCTGTTGGTGGGCTCGACCGTTTTCTTCGCCATCACCGATGTGATGACCAAGCAGCTTGCGGCGGCTTTACCGATCTTCCAGATCGCCTGGATGCGCTATACGACCTTCGCGCTCGCCATGGTGCCTTTCGTCTATGCCACGGGCGGTCCGGCCCTGTTCCGCTCCGCGCGGCCCGGTCTGCAATCGGTCCGGGCTCTCGCGATGGTCGCCTCGACCCTGCTTTTCGTTTTCTGCCTGCGAACCATGCCGGTCGCCGATGCAACCGCCATCTTCTTCGTGGCGCCGATCCTCATCATGGCCCTGTCGATCGTCTTCCTCGGCGAGAAGGTCGGCATCAGACGCTGGTGCGCGGCGGCGGTCGGGCTGATGGGCGTTCTCATCGTGATCCGGCCGGGCTCGGGCGCCTTTCAGATGGCGGCCCTGCTCCCTCTTCTCAGCGCGGCCAGCTGGGCACTGGGCGCCATCGTCACCCGCAAGATCGGTGGCGATCATCCCCTGACCACGATGATCTATACCAGCATCGTCGGAACCCTCTCCTTGAGCGTCCTCGTGCCGTTCGATTGGGTCAATCCAGGTTGGGGCATGGCCTTGCTCGGCATCGTGGCCGGAGGGTTGTTCACGATCGACCAATGGTTCCTGATTATGGCCTACCGGCAGGGCGACGCCTCGGTCATAGCGCCGTTCTCATACACCCAGCTGATCTGGGCGGGCCTTTTGGGATTTTGGGTTTTCGGCACCGTGCCCGATGCCTGGACGGTCCTGGGCGCCGGCATCATCGTCGCCAGCGGCCTCTATACGGCCTATCGTGAGCGGGTGCGGGCGCTCGAAAGGAAGTTCGGTAACGCTTAAGACATGGGGCCCAGAAGGGGCGCTGCTCTTGGGCTTTATCCGATGCGTTGGATGAAGATCTCAGGCGCCCGAATGCACGACCCTGAGGCGCGGGCGGGCGGTGCGATTATAGAAGGTGAGCGCAACGCTTTCGCTCTCGGCTTCCCCTTCCACGAGGCGATAGCCGAACTGGTCAGCCAGCGCGCGCACCTGGCCCAGATTGGCGCTCGAGATCCGACGGCTGAATTCCGCGACGTCCTGGCTCATGAGCGCCGCCAGCATGCCGACCTCGACGCCTTGGTCGAAATCGGCGCTGCGGGCCGGAAAACGAAGCTTCAATCCTTCGGCGAGATGGATGTGGTGCATGTGGGCCTGTTCACTTCACGACTGGTCAGTCGCGTTATCGCCCACAGATTCCTACCGCTTGTTTAAGACGCCGCCCTCCTGTGGATAGTGGTTAAGGATCCCAAGAGGCCTTTCGGCATTTATTCTTCCGCAGGCCGGATCGGCCGGTTTCGTTGAAAACACGGGAGAACGGGCATGACAATTCGGTTGGTTGGCGCGGCAATAGTGGCAGGCCTGACGATCTCGGCGGCCCATGCGGCTGATTATTCGGTGAGGACGACGCGGGTCATGAGCGCCGTTCAGCCCGAGCGCGCGATCTCGCGGCTGGCCGAGCAGGGAATCGGCTATTCCGTCCTGCATGAGGCCGTCGCCAGGCCGCAGCGGGGCTATCGCGTGCACGTGACCTGCACGATTACAGAGACCTTCCGGCAGACCTATTGCCCGACGCCGCAATACCAGGCCTATTGCCCAAGCGCCGCAATCGTCTGCCAGTAGCCGCATGATGAGGCTTACCTTCCGGGCAAGCGCATATTAAGAACGCGCTTGTTCAGCGTGGATCGATCAAGCCTTGCAAGATATGAAATCATCGGGCGTCTACGGAGCGCCTCCGACCGAACTGGCGGATGTGCCCGCAGGCAGCGTTCAGTTTTCGCCGCTCATACCGGGCTCAGCCGCGCTGGAAGCCCAAGGCCAGGGCTCGCTCGGCCGGCTTGTCGTGCTCGCCCCTCCTGGCACGGTGGAGCGGCGCTACACCCTTGCGCTCGCCCTGAAGGCGCTTGCGCCTGGAGGCGAGTTCATCGTTCTCGCACCTAAGGATAAGGGCGGGTCGCGGCTTGCCAAGGAATTGAAGGGATTCGGCTGCGAGATCAGCGAAACCGCGCGCCGGCATCATCGCATCTGTTCCTGCGAGCGGCCTGCGGAGCCGACTGGAATCGACGAGGCGATCCGCGAAGGGCAACCCGTGCTGGATGAGGCTCTAGGCCTCTGGACGCAGCCTGGCGTCTTCAGCTGGAGCCGGCTCGACCCCGGCTCCGCGCTGCTACTGCAGCACCTTCCTGACTTGAGTGGGAAGGGCGCGGATTTCGGCTGCGGCATAGGCGTTCTATCGCGCGCGATTCTCGCGTCGTCGAAGGTCGAGCGCCTGACGATGATCGATATCGACCGCCGCGCGACGGAAATGGCCGCGCGCAACATTGACGATCCACGCTCCGACATTCTCTGGACAGATGTGCGCGGCAAACTTCCGTTGAGCGGCCTCCATTTCGTGGTGATGAACCCCCCCTTCCATGATGGCGGGGCGGAGGATCAGTCGCTCGGCCAAAGCTTCATCCGCAAAGCTGCCGAAGCCTTGCGTCCAGGCGGGAGGCTGTGGCTCGTGGCCAATCGCCATCTGCCCTATGAGGGTGCGCTCAACCCTCTCTTCAAGCGTGTGGCGCCGGCCATCGAGTCCGGCGGATACAAGGTCTACGAGGCCATGAAATGAGCAAGGTGCAGACGCTCCGCCTTGACCGCCTTCTCGCCAATCTGGGTTACGGCTCGCGCCGCGAGGTGCAGCAGCTCGTGCATGCGGGTCTCGTCAAGCTCGACGGTGTCGAGATCGAGGATGCCGATCAGCGCATCGCCGTCACACGTGATCTGTCTGAGCGTATGCGCGTCCAGGGCAAGCCTCTCGACCCGCCGCCGGGACTCATCCTCATGCTGCACAAGCCGCTCGGGGTCACCTGCTCGCATAAGGAAGCGGGACCTCTGATTTATAGCTTGCTGCCGGACCGTTGGCGTCGCCGCGATCCGGCGATCTCTACAGTCGGGCGGCTGGACAAGGAAACCTCCGGCCTTCTCCTGATGACCGATGACGGCAACCTCCTGCACCGGATCATCTCGCCGCGCGCCAATATCTCGAAGCGCTACCGCGTCACCCTCGACCGTCCCTTGAAAGGCGACGAGGCGGAGATATTCGCCGCCGGTGCGCTGATGCTCGAAGGCGAAGACAAACCGCTCCTCCCGGCCGTTATGGAACCGCTTTCGGACAAGAGCGCGCACCTCACCATCACGGAAGGACGCTATCATCAGGTCCGCCGTATGTTCGCGGCGGTCGGCAACCACGTGACCGCCCTGCATCGTGACAAGATCGCCGATCTGCCTCTCCCGGAGGATCTGGAGCCGGGGCACCACCGCCTGCTCACGCAAGCCGACCTCGCCCTCGTCTTGCCCGGCGTCTGATCCTCTCGGCTCACGCCCGGCTGGAGCGGCTGCATCCCCTAAGGCGGAGGTTGCCCTTGGCCTGCTCATCGGGTAGAGAAGATCCAGGCTTGCCGCCTCAAAGCACCCGTAGCTCAGCTGGATAGAGCGTTGCCCTCCGAAGGCAAAGGTCACACGTTCGAATCGTGTCGGGTGCGCCAATTTCCTCAAGGACTTAGGGGCTTAAACCCCACTTGCCCCGCCCTCGCAGGATCGATGAAGGGGTCTTTTTAGGGGTCTTTTTCTTTGTGCTCCGTAAGGAGCCGCTTGATTGTGGGTAGTATGGCGGCTCCGCGTATCGCCCTGCAGTCTTCGCGACTAAAATTCATTCGCCCGGCTGCTGAGCCGGATAGAGCCGCTCCCCCAACATTGGCCAAAAGCGACCACTCTGGTATTGCTGCCGCTCACTGCTCACGGCTTGGCGAGATCAATGTGCGTTATGCTTCCCTTCCGAACAGGCTCCGACAATGCTTCCAACTGATCGGCTTCGACGCGACCCACGCCTACCGCCCCGTCGAGACTTAGCCAAACTCGTTGGAAGCCTCCCAAGTGGCACTGGCCTCTTAGGTCTCGTCCACACAACTTCCGGAAGCTCCTCGACGATATCCATGAGCTTCCGCGCCCACCAAACCAGAACCTCGCGCTTCCGAAGGCGATAGCGGCGTTGAATGTCGCCATGATCGTAACGGCCCGTGATGCCTGCCGTGATCTCGTGATTCACTACAGCTTGTAGAACATCGAGCGGAGCGGAATAGATGATCTCACCGTCTGCATTTTCCTCACCGTCGCGAACACGCGTGATGAAGGTATGACGGAGATCGTGGATGCGCCAATTCTCAACTTCAACCTCGGAGATTTTACGAAGAGCTTCAGCCTTGAGTGCTCGGGTTTCTGCCCGCAATGCGCCCTTGGCTTTTATGGCTCGCTTTTCAATATCCGTCAGGACCGCGCTTTCGGCTCGTATGCCTCTGTCGATCTTCGGCTTAACCTTCGACCAGCCAGTAATGGGCGTCGAGCCGATATCAGACGGGAAGACGTACCCTGATTTGAGGCCAGTAGCCTCGTAGGCTTTCTGCGCGTCTTCGAGCACCGCGATAGCTGCATCGCTCAATGGCACCTCGTGGTCACCGGCACGGTTCTTCACCCGCTCGACGGGTATAGTGAGGATTTTGCGGTTCCAGTCGATCTCAGACCACCGCGCATGGCTGATCTCATTGAGTCGCTGGCCTGTCAGCATCAGCAGCCGGAGCGCATGGCCGAAGGGGTAGCCGTATTCGCCTGCCGCTTTCCAAAGGTTCCGAAGTTCATCGTCGGACAGCGCCCGCGCTTTCACCTCGGACGACTGACGCTTCGTTATACCAACAGTCGGAGGAGTGCCGGAGAAGAGCGCTCGCCCAACGGCGAAGGTGAACACCGACCGGATGACCTTGAGCGTTTCATCTACAGGCCCAGCCGCCTTCTCGATCTTGGACAGGATGCGGGCTATATCCTCCCGAGTGATCTCTTGAAGGGTCTTGCTACCCAGATCGGGAAGAACGAGACGATTGAGCTTCGACATGCGAGCGTTGGCTGTACCCTTAGTCACAGGACGCTTCCGGCCCCCGATCAGCTTCCCTTCTGTCATGGCCGTTTCGTAGAGTTCTGCGACGGCCCTCAACGACCCTGCCTCACGGTCGAGGTTCGCCTGCTCAGCCTGCCTCCTCGGATCTTCGCCTAAACGGACAGCCTCCATGATCTCGCGGCATCGAGCGCGAGCCTGCTCCACTCCCATCCCCGGCCAGGAGCCAATCGTCATCTTCACCCGTGTGGAGCGCTTCCCGGTCCCGTCCGCCAGTCGGAAGATCACTGTCCAAGTCTTACTGCCTGTATCAGATACGAAGAGAAACAGGCCCTTCTCTACGTCCGAGATCTCACGTCGGCCGGAGCCGGGACGGCTCAGGCGTTTCAGGGCTGCTTCGGTACCCGATCCCATCTATTCAGGGAGGAGACGCTCCCGGGGGAACAATGGCATTGACAAATTCAAAAGGTTGGATCCGAACATGACAAGCACCACAATCTCAAACGTTAGGGAAACAAGCATCGAAACAATGCGTGACGATGCTATCGTCGTTACCAATACTGGCGCCATCAAGTCCGCAACTACCTCGATCTACGGAGGATCGGGGGCCTTTACGATCCTTGGAAGCGTTACCTCTGACCAAGGCGGGATCGACGTTAAAGGTGGGCACATAGGAAGTTATTCAAGGAACTCTTCAGTCTCAGTTGGCGCAAGCGGCTCAATTGTTGGAGGGACATTCGGAGCCCGGATCGGCAGCAACTATGACATCATTGTCAGCGATGTTTTCAATGCCGGTCTCATCGTTGGACAGAAGGCCGAAGGGCTTTTCCTCGGAGGCAATGTAGTGAACCTCATCAATGAGGGCACTATTCAGTCCTATTTAGGCACTGCCTTGATTGTCGAGGCTCGCGGAGCAGTCATTAACAATACAGGAACGATTATCGGAGGTGGTGATCTCTTCGAAAACAAAGCGATCCAGTTTCTGAACGAAGGTAGCATCATCGTCAACAATAGCGGCGACATTTACGGGGACATCTCAGGTGGAGCTTATGATGATACGTACGATGGCCGCTTTGGCTTCATTCAAGGAAAAATCGATCTAGGACTTGGTAACAATACCGCCATCGGTGGAGAGGGATCAGAGATATTCATTGTCAGCGGAGGATCCAATGCGGTTGACGGCGGCGGCGGAAACGACTCGGTCGCTTTTGAAGGCGCAACAACAGGCGTTCATGTCGACCTGCGCATCACAGAGTCGCAAGACACGCATTTCGGCATGCTCTCTCTGAGGCAAGTGGAAACAGTCAACGGCAGCAGCCACAACGACACGCTCATCGGCAATGAAAATAGTAATGCCTTATTCGGAGGCAATGGAAACGATACCCTTGAGGATACATCCGGTAACGACACGCTAGACGGAGGTGGGGATATCGACACGGCGTTGTTCTCGGGCTCTGCTGGAGCACACGTGGATCTTGCTATATCTAATCGCCAGAACACGGGCTATGGTTCTGACGTTATCATCGGCATCGAGAACCTTAAGGGCGGGTCTGGTTCTGATTGGTTCAAGGGCGATGCCAATGCCAACCTGCTCAGCGGCAACGGCGGCAACGACACCCTGGCCGGCGGCTTGGGCGACGATACGCTCGACGGCGGCGCAGGGATCAACACCGCCGTCTTCGCAGGCCAGGCTGCAGAC